>CAYZWR010000141.1:0-7781 GCA_964481735.1 uncultured Thermoanaerobaculia bacterium | reverse complement strand
GAAGGGCACATGCTGGGCGCCGCGTTGACCCTGATCGTGGTCGCGGATCAGCAGTTCCTCGGCACCCTGAAGAACAACAGCTACACGTTCACCTACCTTCCGCCCGGCAACTACCTCTTGTGGGCCCACCCGCTCGGTTGGACGGTCTCCAACACCCGCGTCGAGCTCGAAGCCGGCAAGGTCTACTACTTCAACGTCTGGAACTCCTTCGATCCCCTCGACGAAGTCACGGGTCCGGCCTTCCTCAAGGGCATCAAGCGGTACCTCGCGCCAACCGACGACGAGCGGGAGAAGGCGAAGGAGCAGATCGCGAAGGACTACACCAAGGCCATGACGAAGCCGGTCAACGATCTCGCCGAGGCCCGGCAGGTGGACGATCCCGCCCGCCGGCAGGCGCACGTCGCGGCATGGCCGCAGGTCGATCTCAAGCCCTACGCCATCCTCTGCATCGAGGACTTCGTGATGGCGGACCCCGAGGCCCGAAGCGTCGAGAAGAAGTACCTCGTCGAATCGGTGCCCGCCCGCCTGGCCAAGCTCGTGGTCACGGATCTGGGTCCGGGTGTCTTCGACGAGGTGCGGCAGGGCGTGGCCTGTGAGGCGGCGCCGGGCGTGGTGGTGCTGCGAGGGCGCATCCTGAAGTACAAGCCCGGGAGCGAGACGGCGCGAGCCATCATCGCGGGCGCCGGGAGCGCGCAGCTCATGGTCCAGGTCACCCTGGCGAATGGAGAAGCCGGCGACGCCCTCGCGCAGTTCGACGCCAAGGGACTGTGGGCCTGGGGAGGCGAGCTGGGCGCCAGCCGCGGGATCCAGGACCTGGAGAAGAACGTCGCCTACGAGGTGGCGAGCTACCTGAAGCACGGCCGAGGAGTCGCCGAGCCGCCCGGCACGCCTGAGCCCTGAGGTCGCCGGTCGTCGTTCCCGCGGGCGGTCCGGTTGGCCGCCATGGAGCACCCCGCGACGGACCGGTCGACGCCACGCGGATCGCCAGGTCGCCGGAGACCGGCGGGCCGGCTGCCACCCTCGTCGCCGCGGTGCCCGCTCAGCGCGGATCGAGCCGACGCGCGGCGAGCCGGAGCGGCGTGCCCCACGGGTCGCGCGTCCGCAGGAAGGCCGCGTCGGCGCCCGTCTCGGCCGCGAACCCCGCGCCGGCGAGGCTCGTGGCCGCCGCGGCGAGCGACGCCTCGTCCGGCAGCTCGAGGCTCCACTCGAGGAGCTGTGCTTCGTCGGCGTCGGGTCGGCCGGCCGCGGCGCCCGCCCAGACGTTGGTGCCGAGGTGGTGGTGATAGCCGCCGGCGGCGAGGAAGAGGGCGCCAGGGTAGCTCCAGACCGTGCGGTCGAAGCCGAGCGCCTCCGAGTAGAAGCGCGCGGCTAGGCGCAGGTCGCCGACGTGGAGGTGGACGTGCCCCATCGTCGTTCCCGCCGGCATCCCGGCCCACGCGGCGCCGCCCGCCGCGGCCACCACGCCGTCGACGTCCACCGGATCGGTGGCCATGGCGAGCTCGCGGCCGACGCGCTGCCAGCTCGCGCGCGGGCGGTCCGCATAGACCTCGATGCCGAGCCCGTCCGGATCGGAGAGGTAGAAGGCCTCGCTCACCAGGTGGTCGCCGGCCCCCGCCGCCTGGCCGAGAGCGGAGAGGTGGTGCACGAAGCGGCCGAGCGCCGCGCGATCGGGCACCAGCAGCGCGAAGTGGAAGAGCCCCAGCCGCCCGCGGCGGGGCGCCGGCCGCGCTCCAGGCCGCTCGCGAAGCTCGACCAGGGGGCGATCTCCGGCGCCGAGGAGCGCCTCCCCGCCCTCGCGGTCGAGCTGGGCGAGGCCCAGAGTCCCGAGGTAGAAATCGAGCGAACGCTCGAGATCTCCGACCTGGAGCATGACGGCACCCGGCGCCGTGTTCGCCGGCAGGCGGAAGCCGGCGGGCGCCTCGCCGTAGCTGCCCGGCTCCGCCGGCGCGCTCGCCGGGCTCTCGCCGAAGATGTCACGGGACGTCACGCTCATGGTCGATTCCCCTCCGAGATCACGGTGCGGTTTCGTAGCCTATCGGCGTCAGGACCCTACCTCCGCCCGGGTGATCGACCGGAAGCCGAGCCGGCCGGGCTGACGGCGGTGTCGCTGCCGGGCTTCGAGCGCCAGCGGCCCGGGGCCGAAGGCGGTGAAGGCGAGCAGGCCGCCGGCGATCGCCAGGTTCTTGTAGACGTGGATCCACTGCATCTGGGCCGCCGCGGCCTCGAGGCCGAGCGGGCTGTGGAAGAACCAGGTCGTCGGGACGAGGAAGACCGCCAGGGCGAGCGCCGCCCAGCGCGTGCCGAGGCCGAAGGCGATCGCCAGGCCGCCGACGAGCTCGAGCGAGGCCGCGAAGATCGCGCCCAGCTCGGCGGCAGGGAGGCCCTTCGAAGCGATGTAGCCGGCGGTGGCGTCGAGGCTCCCGAGCTTGCCCCAGCCGCCGTGGACGAAGATCGCGGCGATCGCGAGGCGGGCGACGAGGGATCCGTACTTCTCGAGCTTGTCGTTCATGGGTCGACTCCTCTCCTTGGGTTTCGGGATTCGGACTTCCGGCTCAGGCCGCGGCGGTCGCTTCCTGGCGGACCGCCTCGACCTCGATCTCGATCTCCACCTTGTCGCCGACCATCACGCCACCGGTTTCGAGCACCTGGTTCCAGGTCAGACCGAACTGCTTGCGGTCGACCGAGGTCTTGGCGCTGAAGGCGGCGCGCAGGTTGCCCCAGGGGTCCTTCGTCTGGCCGGCGCTCTCGACGTCGAGGGTCACTTCGCGGGTCGTGCCGCGCAGCGTCAGATCGCCGACCAGGGCGAAGCGGTCGCCGGAGACCCGCTCGATGCGACGGCTGCGGAAGGCGATCTCCGGGAAGCTCGCGACGTCGAAGAAGTCGGCGGACTTCAGGTGCGCGTCGCGGTCGGCGACGCCGGTGTCGATGGAGGTGGCGTCGATCAGGACGTCGACCGTCGCCTTCGAGAAGTCGCCCTCCGGCACGGCGAGGGTGCCCGTCCAGCGGCCGAACTGGCCGCGCACCTTGGCGATCACCAGGTGCCGCACGCTGAAGTGGATGCCCGAGTGGGCGCTGTCGATCTGCCAGGTCTGGGTCGTCATCGTCGTCTCTCCTTTGCGTCTGCTTCGGTGGCGCCCTCGTTCGGGCTCGACGGGAGAGAGAGCAGACTCCGTGCCATGCTTGACTAGTCAAGTAATTCAAGGGCTTGCACCCGGGCGGTCGCGGCCCGGCCTGTCAGTCTGATAGCCTGACCTCTCAATTCGAGAGGGGAGGACCGATGCGTGCCCGTGACCTCGACCTGCGCGAGCTGCTGAGCTTCGAAGCCGAAGGAGGCGTGTTGCGCTTCGCCGGCGAACGGGCGCTGCTGCTCGACGCGGTGGCGCTCGGCTTGCTGCGCAAGGCGCTGATCGAGACCCTGGGCGTCGCCGGCGCGCGCAACGTGCTGACGCGGTTCGGCTTCGCCCACGGCTGGCGCACCGCCGAGACGCTGCGTACGGCGCTCCCTTGGGACAGCGAGGACGAGTGGCGCTGGGCCGGCGGCCGGCTGCACACGCTTCAGGGGCTGGTGGTCGTCCAGGCGCCGTCGCCGGAAGCGAGGAGCTCGCCGCCGCCGATCGGCGAATCGATCTGGCACGACTCCTACGAGGCCGAGCAGCACCTGCTGCACTTCGGACGCGCCGAGGAGGCGGTCTGCTGGTCGCTCACCGGCTTCGCCAGCGGCTACCTCTCGCGCGCTCACGGCCGCGAGGTGCTCTGCCGCGAGATCCGCTGCCGGGGCAAAGGCGACTCGGTCTGCCATCCCGTCGCGCGCAGCCGCGAGGACTGGGGCGAGGAGGCGGCCGCCGAGCTCTCCTTCTACGAGCCGTGCAGCCTGGGCTCGACGCTGGGAACGCTCACCGCGGAGCTCAAGCGCGCCGAGTCCCGCCTGCGCGCGCGGCGCCGGGCGCTATCCGCGACGGCCAAGGCCGCGCTCGACCCCTCGGGGATGGTGGTCACGAGCCCGGCGATGCTGCGGGTGTTCGACCTCGCGCGCCGGGTCGCCCAGGTCGACTCGACGGTGCTGCTTTCCGGCGAGAGCGGCGTCGGCAAGGAGCGCGTCGCCCGCTTCATCCACGCCGAGTCGGCGCGCACGGCGGGGCCCTTCGTGGCGATCAACTGCGGCGCGGTGCCGGAAGGCCTGCTCGAGTCGGAGCTCTTCGGCCACGCGCGCGGCGCGTTCACCGGCGCCAGCCAGGACCGCCCCGGGCTGTTCGAGGCGGCGCAGGGGGGCACGCTCCTGCTCGACGAGATCGGCGACGTGCCGACGCCGATGCAGGTCAAGCTCCTGCGCGCCCTCCAGGAGCGCGAGGTGCGCCGGGTCGGCGAGAACCGGAGCCGCGCGGTCGACGCGCGGGTGATCGCGGCGACCCACAAGGACCTCCAGGCGGAGGTCCACGCCGCGCGCTTCCGGCAGGACCTCTACTACCGCCTGCGCGTGGTCGAGATCCGGGTGCCGCCGCTGCGCGAGCGGCGTGAGGCGATCCTGCCGCTGGCGCGCACCTTCCTCGCCGCCGCGGCGGAGAAGGCCGGGCGGAAGATCACCGGCTTCACGACCGCGGCGGCCAGCCAGCTCCTGCGCCACGCCTGGCCGGGCAACGTCCGCGAGCTCGAGAACGCGATCGAGCACGCGGTCGTCCTGGCCCGCGGCCACCGGATCGACGTCGAGGACCTGCCAGCCGAGATCGGGCTCGCGCCGCCGGTGACGGTCGCTCCCGGCGACGTCCGGCCGCTCGAGGAGATCGAGCACGACTACATCCTCGCCGTCCTGCGCGCGACCGGCGGCAACCGGGCGCAAGCCGCAACGCGCCTCGGCATCGGCGAGGCGACGCTCTACCGCAAGCTCAAGCGCTACGGCGAGACGACACCATGAACGGAAGGGTGCGCAGCTCGCGCCGCAGCTCCGCGCGGCCGTGCAACGGGTCTCCCTGCGCGTTGGGGTGGGGGCCCTTTGCCGGGGCGGTGGTAGACCTCGCGTCGCTGGAGCATGGGGAAGAGAGGCGGGAGGGCGTGTTCCCCCAGGGAGGTTGCTCATGATCGTCATCGGATGGCGGGGAGGGCTCGTGCTCGCGCTCGCCCTCGGAATGGGGTCGGGCACGCTCCGCGCGCAGGTCGCGGAGCTGGTGATCCTCGACGGAGCGGCGGCGGCGGGCGGGGTCTCGGCGCAGGACGTGACGCCCGACGGGGTGACCGTCGTCGGGACCAGCGACGGCCGGGTCTTCCGCTGGACCGCCGTCGGCGGCGTCGAGTTCCTGAGCCCGTCCGACTGGCTCCACACCATCAAGGCCACGGTCTCCGACGACGGCTCCGTCATCGCCTCCACGCTGCTCGACCCCGGCGACAACACGGTCTCCGCCGCTCGCTGGACGCAGCCCGGCGGCTGGACCTACCTCGGTTGCCTCCCCGGCGCGCCGCCCACGCCGGAGGAACCTCCGCAGTGCAGCACCGCCTACGACCTGAGCGGCGATGGCTCGATCCTCGTCGGCCTCGGTTGGCATGGCGACACCTTCCGCGCCGAGGCGTTCCGCTGGACCGAAGGGAGCGGCATGGTCGGGCTGGGCCAGCCGACCGGGGCGAGCAGCCGCGCGAGCGCCATCGCGGCCGACGGCAGCGTCGCCGGCGGCTTCTACGAGAGCGAGAGCTCGGGGCAGCGCCGCCCGGCCCGGTGGTTCGGCGCCGGCGCCCCCGACCTCTTTCTCGGGCCCGACCCGATCGGCGAAGTGGGCGGCGTCTCGAGCGACGGCGAGTGGCTGACCGGCGGGGCGCTGCTCCTGGACGCGGGCGGCTTCCCGATTCCTCCCTGGAGCCTGCAGAAGGCCTTCCTCTTCAGCGACGCCACCGGTTTCCAGTACGTCCTCCCCACTCGCGATTTCGACGAGTTCGGCTTCGAGTGGCAGGCGCAGGGCAACGGCGTCACCGACCGCGGGATGGTGGTCGGGTGGAGCGGCTCCGTTGGGCCCTTCGGGACCGTCCTGCCGGCGCTCTGGTGCCCGGGGATGCCGCGCATGGTCGACTTCGGCGAAGCGCTGGCGCTGGCGGGGATCGTCGTGCCGCCCGAGATCCTGCTGCTCAGCGCCGAAGCGGTCACTCCGGACGGTCTCACGGTCGTCGGCCAGGCTTTCGACACCACGTCGTTCGAGTTCGTCCCCTACGTCGCCCGTTTCGCTTTCGATCCCTGCGCGCTCTTCCCGCCCAACCCGACCGAGATCCCCACCCTCGACGGCGTCGGGCTTCCGTTGCTCGCGGCGGCGCTTGCCGGAGCGGCTTGGGCCGCCCTGCGGCGCAGGTCCTCGCGCGCGAAGCCCTGAAGCGACGAGCGCCGCTCGGAAAAGAGGGACAGGCACGCATTTACTAGTGATTTTCAGATCAAGGCAGTCCCGCTCCGCCTTGTGGCGGAAATGCGTGCCTGTCCCTCTTTTCCGCGGTTCGCCTGGGACGCTTCGGGTCCCGTTGACCGCCGCGCTTCCAGGTAGCGCTTTCGGGGCCAGAAGACGAGAGTGCGCGATCTCAGAACGGCAGGAGCGTAGGACCAGTAGCCGTGCTCATGGACCGTCAGTTTCCAGCGATCGGTCGCCGCGAAGAATCCGAACGACACCTCGCGCGGGGACTCGGGGACGACGTCGCCGAGGAAGCCGAAGGTCTCAGGCAGGATGACGAGATCGAGGGGTTTGCCGTCCGGACGCAGGAAATAGAGGAAGTGCTCGCACGACTCGAAGTGGTCCGTGCCGGTCGCCAGCAGGGTGTTCCGGCCGCAGCCGAACTCGAAGCGAATGTTCTCGCCGGCGACGACCGCCGCCGGCGTCTTGCCATGCGCGACGAGAAGACGGCGGTGGAGCGGGAACGGGTGGCCCGGCGGGAGTGGCTGCAGGGTGTAGACCGACGACGCGATCACCCGCGAAGCTCCTCGCCATCGCGAGGTGCGGCGCCTCGCCGGCCGCCGGCGGGCGGCTCGCACTGCATTCGGGCCGGCAGGTCGCGTCGATTCGTCGTGGTCAACGGGTCTCGCCCGCTTCGAGGCAGGTCCGCAGATCTTCGGCGGCGCGCCGGAGGCGTGGGCGGTCGAGGAACGCCGCGGCGCCGAAGGCCTTGCGCAGACAGCGGGACTCCGTGGAATCGCCGCGCAGGATGCGGTCGGTCGGCCGAAAATCGATGCCGAGCAACTGGCGCTCCGCGGAAGTCGCCGGGGCGTAGCGATACCGGAGTGCGCCTTCGCAGTCGTTGGGTGGGCCGGCTCCGAGATCGAGCTCGGGGGTCTCGTCTGTCCCGGCGGTGGGGAGGTCGTCGGCCAGGCCGACGAGGTCCGCGGCGCCGATCCGGAAGTCGACGATAACGCCGGAGCCCTCGACGCGCGCCTGGGAGATGCCCGCGGTGCAGCGGTCGCCGCCGTGAATGGAGCGAACGAGGACCAACCGGCTCGCTTCGAGGCGGAGGAGGAGGACCGCGGAGTAGATTCCCGAGCCCCCGCCGTTGTCCCAGGTTTCGAGCACCGCGAGCCCATCGCTGGTGCGCCCGCGGTAGCGATATCCGAAGGAACCGCCGTCGCGGCCGTCAGCCCGGCGGTGGAACCAGCGCTGGCCGTCCCGGCCGGATTCCCATGCCGGCGGTGAGGCCGTCGTCGCCGTGCACGATTCGAGATCGATGATCGTCGTCGACGCCGGCGCCTCGGCCCCGCCCGTGGAAAACGGCTCGAGGCACTGCGGCGCGATCGGCTGGCCGCGAAAGGTGAACTCGGCCTCGATCTCCTC
>CAYZWR010000140.1:0-7804 GCA_964481735.1 uncultured Thermoanaerobaculia bacterium | reverse complement strand
CGGCGGGACTGGGCGCCCACCCGGCGGGGGCGGGGGCGGCGGGGGTCCTCCTCCAGCCAGTCGGCGATCGGGAGCTGGAAGCCCGACTTGGGCCGGTCGAAGAGCGCGCCGGGGAGCTCCGGCGCGACTTCGCGGACCAGCGCCCCCTTGCCGCGCGAGCGCGCCGGCTCGAAGCCGAGCCGCTCGAGGCCGGCGCGCAGCCAGGCGTCGACCAGCGGCACGCGGATCTCGACGCCGTGCGCCATGCCGGCCCAGTCGGCGTCGCGCAGCAACTGCTGCCGCAGGTAGATCGACGATTCGAGCCGGTGCACGGCCCGCCAGGGGTCGGCGAGCAGGCGCGTGGGGTCCCCGAGCACGGCCTCGCCCAGCTTCTCCCAGGCGTCGACCGGCGCGTCGTAGGAGCGGATCCCGGGCTCCGCGAGCCCCGAGCGCTCGAGCATCCGGTCGACCTCGTGGGGCAGGAAGAGGGCCCGCCGCAAGGTGTAGGCGCCGGCCAGGCTGTCGGCGTAGCGCAGCACGCTCGCGAGCTTGGGGGTCCCCGGGGCGAAGCGGCGCGCGAGCGGCGGCCAGAGCGCGGCGAGGGTCGGCACCCGGCGCAGCCGCCGCGCCTGCCGGCACCAGCTCGGGACGTCGTGAAACGAGCTGTAGCCACCGAAGAGCTCGTCCCCGCCGAGGCCCGAGAGGGCGACCTTGAGCCCCGCCTCGCGCGTCAGGCGGGAGACCAGCCAGGTGTTGAAGCCGTCGATCGACGGCAGGTCCATGGCGTCGAGGATCGCCGGCAGCAGGGCGCGCACCTCGGGGCCGGTCACCTCGCGCACCACGTGCCGCAGCCCGAGCGCGCTCGCGGTCGCGCGGGCGAGCGGCTCCTCGTCGGCCGCGCTACCCCGCGCCTCCCGCCAGGTCAGGGTGAGCGCCACCGGGCGGTCGGCTCCGGCCGCTCGCTCGCGCGTCGCGAGCGCGGCGACCAGCGCCGAGTCCAGGCCGGCCGAGAGAAAGAGGCCGACCGGGACGTCGGAGACGAGATGCGCCCGCACGCTCGCGGCGAGCGCTTCGCCGGTGGTCGCCGGCAGCTCGAGCGCGCCGCGCGGCACCGCCTCGAGGACGAAAGCGCCGTCGCTCGCGACCCTCGCCCAGTGCCCCGCCGGGAGGGCGCGGATGGAGCGCCGGAGCGAGAGCGGCTCCGGCACCGCGCCCCAGGAGAGCAGGCCGGCCACCGCCGCCGGATCGACCTCGCGCGACACGCCGCCGCCCGCCTCGAGCGCGCGCGCCTGCGAAGCGAAGCGGAGCATCCCGCCGTCGAGCGAGTAGTAGAGCGGCTTGATGCCGTACGGATCGCGCGCCAGGACGAGCTCGCCAGAGAGCTCGTCCCAGATCGCCAGGGCGAACATCCCGCGCAGCCGGGCGAGCGCGCGCGCCCCCTCGCGGCGCCAGAGCTCGAGGATCACCTCGGTGTCGGAGCGGCTCGCGAGCTCGACGCCCGCCGCCGTGAGCTCGCGCGCCAGCTCGCGGAAGTTGTAGATCTCGCCGTTGAAGACGATCGCGAAACGGGCGTCGGCGGAGCGCATCGGCTGGGCGCCGGCGGGCGTCAAGTCGAGGATCGCGAGGCGGCGATGGGCGAGCAGCAGCCGCCCGTCGCTCGAGCTCCAGACGCCCTCGCCGTCGGGGCCGCGCGCGGCGAGCGCGGCGTGGATCCGCAGCAACTCCTGGCGGTCCGGCGGCGGCGCCTCGGACGTGCGGCGGAAGATGCCGGAGATCCCGCACATGCTCAGCCCCGCACCAACTCGTCGACCACCGGGCGGAAGCGGCGCTCGAACGCGCGCGCGGTGAAGTCGCGCTCGTAGCGGCGACGGCCGGCCTCGCCCAGCGCGCGCGCCCGCGCCGGATCGCCCAGGAGCTCGACCAGGGCGGCGGCGAGCGCCGGCGGATCGGCCTCCGGCACCAGCCGGCCGGTCTCGCCGTCGACCACGATCTCGGCGGGCGCGGTGCCGGCGAGGGCGATGCAGGGCTTGGCCGCCGCCATCGCCTCCGGGTAGACCAGGCCGAACCCCTCGAGCCCCGAGGGCATCGCGAAGACCGCCGCGCGGCGGTAGAGCTCGCCCAAAGTGGCCGGATCGACCTGGCCGGTGAAGCAGACCGCTTCGCCCAACCCGAGCGCTGACGCCTTGGCGCGCAGGCGCGCGAGGTCGCTGCCCGAGCCCGCCACCACCAGGCGCGCCCCCGGCAGCCGCTGGAGCACGGCCGGCCAGACCTCGAGCAGCTCGTCGTGCCCTTTGTAGCGGTCCTGCCCGGCGGTGCGGCCGACGATCAGCGCGTAGCCCTCCCCCGCGCGCTCGAGCACCGCGCGGTCGAACGGTCCGACGAGCACGATCGGCTCGATGCCGAGGAGCACGACGCGCATCCGGTAGCGCGCCGGGAGGAACTCGCGGGCCCGCTCGGCGGTGTAGGCCGAGTTGGCGACCAGGAAGGTCGCGCGCTCGAGCACCCGCCGGCGGTCGGCCGAGAGGCGGCGCCAGATCTCGATGCCGTGGAGCTGCACGGCGTAGCGCGGCAGCAACGCGGCGGGCACCAGGGCGAGCGACCGCGCCGGGCCGACGTGGTCGAAGTAGAGGGCCGGGCGCCCGCCGCTGCGCAGCAGCCGTGCGATCACCGCCACGGTGAGCCGGGCGCGCGAGCCGCCGTAGGCGAGGTAGCCATCGGTCGCCACGCTGCCGTCGAGCGGCGGCAGGTGCAGGCCTTCGAACTGGAGCCGGTGGCGCGCGGCGTACTTGCGGAGCGCGGCGCCGATCAGCCGCCCGAGATGGGCGGTGCCGCCCCCCTCTTCGCCCATGCCCGAGGAGACGTGGAGGAGCCGCGCGATCCTCATCCTCCGGCGCTCCGCGAGGTCGGGCAAGAAAAAAGCCCGTGCGCAGCCTGCTGCGGCACGGGCTCGGTTCCTCGGCGGGTCGGACTCAGGGCTGCGACGGCGAGATCTCGATCGGGTCGTCGTCGACGACCCCGATCAGGGCGACCGCGCCGGCGGTCGCGCCGATCGGCCACCAGGCGATGATGCAGGCGCGGCAGTTGCCGTCGGCGCGCAGGACGTTGAGGGTGTCCTGGCGGGTCACGATGCCGGTGCACTCCCAGTGGAAGACCTCGTCCTCCTTCTGCCAGGCCGCGGTCTCGCCGATGGTCAGGTTCTGGGCGAAGCCCTGCTGCTGCGGCGTCAGGTTGACGCGGCACTCGCTGGTCACCGGCACGGAGCGCATCTCGGAGCGGGCGATCTGCTTGCCGTAGCCGTCGTAGAGCGCCACGAAGTACTCGCCCGGCTCGGTCTTCTGGTCGGTGAGCCACTTCTGGAAGGTCGGGTTGTCCATCGGGGCCATCCAGCTCCGGGCCTCGACCTTGCCGGCGGCGGCCTTCTCCTTGATCGTGTCGTCGTCGAGGTCGCCGTTCGGGTTGCGGCCGGCCGAGCCCTCCTTGGCGCGCCACCACTCCGCCCAGGGATGACCCGTCTGCTGGATCGTCTTCCCTTCGTAATTTCCGCTCTTCAGCTTCTGTTCCTTGAAATCGCTGTCGGTCGGGATCGGGAAGGTGGCCCAGTAGCCGCCCCCGCCCGCCGGCTCCATCTCGACGTAGTAGAAGTCCTCGACCTCGACGTTGAACCGGCGGAAGTAGAGACGCGCCGTCGAGCCGGGGACCTCCGGCGTGATCGTCGCGGTGAGGACGCCATTGCTCTTCTGCGGCAGGCAGGGCAGCGGACCCAGCGTGATGGTCGGCTGCTGCGCCGCCGCCATCGCGGCGGAGGCCAGCAGCAGGACGCCGAGTCGAGCGGCACTAATTGCTCTCATAGACACGTTCTCCCAGAAAACTCCCACGCATCGTAGGCCAAGTCAGCCGCCGGGGTCAAGGAAGGGTGCTGCCGATCTTCTGCAAGTAGCTCTCGACAAAGGGTGTTCGCTGCAGCTTCTCGAGCCCCGTGGCGGCGATCTCCGCGGCCGCGGAGCGCTCCCCCGCCTCGTAGAGGCAGACCGCCATGTAGAAGCGCAGCGTCGGGTCGGCGGGCCCGCGGGGCGCCGCGCGGCGGAAGGAGCTCGCGCCCACCCGCCACTGCCCCCCGCGATAGGCGATCTCGCCGATGAGCAGGGCGAGCTGGGCGTTCTCCGGGTGGCGATCCGAGACCGCGCGCAAGGCGTCGAGGCCACGCAGCAGCTCCTCGCGCTTCTGCGCCGAGCGCAGCAGCTCGCGCCCGTCGCGGATCGCCTTTTCTTCCTCGGCGGAGGGCTTCGCCGGCTCGCGGGCGACGGATTCGCGCGGGGGCGAGGGGGTTTTCGGTGAAGGTGTGGCCGGCGAATCGTTGGTCGCGGCGGGAGTGCTCTTCGCTGGGCTCGGCGTCTTGGCGGCGGGCTTCTTGGCCACCGGGTCCGGCGCCGGCTTTGCCTCGCGGGCCGGAGCAGGTTCGCTCGCGGTGGACGCGGCCTGCTGCGCCTTTTCCTTGGGTGAGAGCTTCTCCCGGAGCTTCTGGATCGCCGGCAGGCTCGCCACCTTGGGGTCGAGGGTCGCCGCGAAGGCACGCCCCTCGTCGAGCGACTTGCGCTCGACGTGACAACCGAGGCGGGCCTCGGCCAGCTCGGCGTTCAGCCGGGTCGCCGCGCAGGCGGCGAGCGGCGGCAGCGCTTCGGCGCAGCGCTCGAGCTTCGCCAGCGCTAGGCCGGTGAGGCACCCGGCGCGCCCCGCCTCGGCCGCCCCGTCGATCCCCTTCAGCCGCTCGAGCGCCTCGTCCCAGCGCTCTCTGGCGACCGCCTCCTCGGCCAGCAGCACCCGCCAGCGCGGATTGCCCGGCTCCGCGGCGGCGCGGCGCTCGAGCTCCTTCTGCCGCTCGCGCGGCGGGAGCTTGGCCAGGCTCTCCTCGGCGCGGCGGGCGAGCCGCGGGGCGAAGCTCGGCAGGGTGCGGAGGATCTCGGGCGCGATCCAGTCGAGCGCGCGGTCCTCGAAGGACTCCCGCTCCTCGGGCGAGAGAGCGGCTTGGGTGTAGGCCTGGAAGCGCTCCTCGATCGTCTCGATCCGGTCGAAAGTCTCGCCGAAGGCCTCGCGGTCGCCCATCGCCCCCTGGGCGAGCGCCAGGCGCACCAGGCATTCGCCGAGGAGCGGCGGCTGGTCGAGCAGGCCGAAGCAGGCCACCCGGAGCTCCTTGGCCGCGCCGGCCGCGTCGCCGCGGGCGAGCGAGGTGCGCCCCTCGCGCAGCAGGCTGAGATAGAACGGGTCGGCCGCGGGCTGCGCCGCGGCGAGGGTGGCGCCGGCCAGAGCCAACAGCGCGAGGATCGCCGGGGTGGCGCGAACGCTTCGGCGGCTCATCGTCCCGCCTCGGCGCGGGGCGCCTGCGCCTCGGGCAGCGGGCGGTCGTCCAGCACGGCGCGCGGATGATCGACCGTCAGGGCCTGCGCCAGCTCGCTTCCCAGCTCCAGCTCGATCGCCCGCCGGGCGCGCGCGAGCCCCGGGGGGCGCCAGTCCGGGCGGTGGGCGTCGCTCGCCACGAAGTGGGCCCAGCCCGCCTCCAGCAGCTCCCAGGCGCGCTCGCGGGGCCCGCGGCCGAACTCGCCGGTGACGCTCATGGCGGTGATCTGCAACAGGCCTCCCGCTTCCACGAGCCGAGGCAGGAGCTCGCCATCCTCGTCCCAGAGGAACGGCGTCACCTCGGGGTGGGCGTAGATCGGGCGCCATCCTTCGGCAAGGAGCTCGCGGGTGAGCTCCACCGGCTCCGGGCCGACGCCGAACGGATCGAGCTCGAGCAGGAGGTAGCGCGAGCCGGCGAGGGGGAGGATGCCGGCCCGTCCGGGCGCCGCCAGGTCGGCGAGCAGATCGGAATCGACCCGCACTTCGGCGCCGAGCGCCAGGCGGGGCGTCCCCGGGAGGCGCTCGGCGAGCGCCGCCAGCCGCTCCTCGAGCGCGCGGACGTCGCCGGTCTCCCACTCGTCGCGCCGCTGGTGCGGCGTCGCGATCAGCGCCGTGCAGCCGTCGGCGGCGGCGATCCCGGCCATGGCGATCGCCTGGGCGAGATCGGACGCTCCGTCGTCGACGTCGGGCAGCAGATGGAGATGCAGGTCGATCACAGCGCGGCCACCCCGTCCTTGGCGGGCGCCGGCGCCTCGGCGGCGGCGCCGTAGGCCTCGTAAGCGCCGCTGTAGCCGCTGCGGTAGCGCCCCTCGACGCCGTGATGCCGGTTGAGCACCACGCCCAGGAGCTTGACCTCGGCCTGCAGCAGGCGGTCGCGGCAGCTCTTGGCGTCCCGCCGCTGGACGTGCCCGGCGCGCAGGCAGAGGACGACGCCATCGGACTGCGCGCCGATCAGGATGCCGTCGGTCACCGCGAGCGTGGGCGCGGTGTCGATGATGGTGAAGTCGAACTGGCCGCGCACGAACTTGAGGAAGTCGGCCATCCGACCCGAGGCGAGGAGCTCCGAGGGGTTGGGGGGAATCGGGCCGGAGGGGGTGAGGTAGAGGTTCGGGATGTCGGAGCGGAAGACGATCTTCCCGGTCTCCGCGCCGCCGGTGAGGAAGCTCACCAGCCCGAGCTTGTTGCTCGATTGGAAGACCTCGTGCTGGCGGGGCTTCCGCAGGTCGCCGTCGACCAGCAGGACCTGCTTGCCCAGCTGCGCCATGACCACGGCGAGGTTGGCGGCGGTCGAGGTCTTGCCTTCCGAGGGGACCGCCGAGGTCACCACCACCACCTTGAGCTCGCGCGCCGAGGAGAGCATCAACGCGGTGCGCAGCGCGCGATAGGCCTCGGCCACGGCGAGGCGGGGCCGGAGGTGCGGCAGGAGCTCGATCTGGACCTCGTCGTCGGCGGCCTCCTTGCGCCGCACCCGGGCCCCCTTGCCGCCGGCGCCCTTGGCCGCCGCGGGAGCCGCCGTCGCGGCCGCGCCCTTGCGCTTGGCGCCGTAGCCGTAACCGTAGCCATAGCCGTAGCGGCCGAGGAGGCCGCCCTTGACGTCGCCCGAGACGTCGGGAACGGTCGCGAGCACCGGGAAGCCGAGGAGCCGCTCGACCTCCTCGGTGGTCTTCAACGTGCGATCCATGTAGTGCAGCAGGAAGACCAAGCCGACGCCCGCGACGAGCCCGAGGCCGAGCCCCAGCGTCACGCTGCGCCGCAGCGACGGCCGGAAGGGGCCGCCGGGGACGAGCGCCCGGTCGACGATCCGCACGTTGGACTCGCCGGTCGCCTGCAGGCGCGAGGAGACGTCGGTCTCCGACTGCTTGCGCACCAGCTCGTCGAGCAGCGCCCGCCGGGTGGAGATCTCGACCTGCAGGTTGTTGTACTCGACGGCCGCGGAGTTGAGCTGGCGGTTCTCGGCCTTGGTCTGGTTGAGCTCGGCGGCGAGCGCCTGCTCGCGCCGCAGCGCCGTCTGGTACTCGGCGCGCGCCCCGTCGCGCGCCTTGCCGAGCGCCTCGGAAGCGACCACCTTGAGGTTCCCCTGCGCCTGGTCGATCTTCGCCTTGAGCTCGACCATCGCCGGCCACTCCGGCTTGTAGATGTTGAGCTTGTTGGCGTACTCGCGCTCCATCTGGAGGAGCTCGGAGCGCTGCTGGACGAGGATCGGGTCGGCGAGGATGTCGGCCGCGAGGTCGCCCGAGGTCGAGTTGAGCTCGTTCAGCCGTGCCTCGCGGCCGATGCGCTCGGAGACCGCGGCGATGTAGTCCTGGTTGAGCGCCTCGAGCCGCTTCATGGTGACGTTGGTCGAGGGGTCGAGCGAGACGATGTCGGTCCGCTGGCCGTAGGCCTGGAGCTGGTTCTCCTTGTCCTGGATCTCCTGCTTCAGGGTCTCGATCTG
>CAYZWR010000139.1:0-7957 GCA_964481735.1 uncultured Thermoanaerobaculia bacterium | reverse complement strand
TCCTCAACGGTTCCGGCACCGGCCAGCCTCGCGGAATCCTGAACACCAGCGGTGTTCAGACCGAGTCGCTGACCGCCACCACGATCCCGGACCTCCTGGACGCGGTCGTGAACGCCATCGACAAGATCTACACGAACTTCCTCGGCGCCCCGAACGCCGTCGTGATGCACCCGCGCACCTGGGCTCGCATCGTGAAGGCGCGCGAGGCTTCCGCACCGAGCACCTACCTGGTCGGCGCTGGCAGCTCCGCCTGGGGCCGCCGGGCGAACGACTCGCTCCCCGGCTACGGCGCCGGTCAGACGCCGCGCGGCGACCTGTTCGGGCTTCCGGTCTACACGACCGCGAACGTCCCGACCAACCTGGGCGGCACGACCAACGAGTCGCGCATCATCGTCGGCAAGTTCGACGAGGCGCTGATCCTCGACCGGCAGGGCATCACGCTCGACCGCTCGGAGCACGTCTACTTCACGTCGAACCAGACCGTGTTCCGCGCCGAGGAGCGACTCGGCTTCACCGCCGGGCGGTACCCGAAGGCGTTCTGCGTCATTCAGGGCGCCGGTCTCGCGGCTGGCTGATCGGTATGGCCGACGACGACTTCAAGACCCACGTGCTCGACGGCCCTTCCGAGGGTGACGAGCCGCAGGCCCACGTGCCGGAGGACAACCCTCTGGTCCACGGCCCTGCCCACACCTACGACCCGCACTCCGAGCTGTCTCCCAACGAGGTAGCGGAGCGCGAGGCCGAGGAGGCCAAGCCGAAGCGCAAGGCCCCGGCCAAGTCCGCGTCCAAGACCGAGAAGAAGGAGAACGACTGATGGGCCTCCGAGGCACCGCCGCCATTCCGAACAACCCGCTGGACACCGTCACCAGCGGCCAGGTCTACGAAGGCCCCGCGCCTCTCGTGGACGCCAGCGCCCTCGGCGAGACGAGCGTCCACGACGAGCCCAGCCCGAACCAGGTCGGCGCCGCCGACGCCGTCCAGGTGGTCACGATCACCAGCGGCAGCTCGGGCGACACGTTCACCCTGACGCTCGACTACCAGGACCCGGGCACGGACAACCAGACCACGGCCGCCATCGCGTACGACGCGACCGCGTCCGCCGTCGAGGCGGCCATCGAGGCCCTCGCAGGCGTCGCGGACGGCGATTGCGTCGTCACCGGCTCCGCCGGAGGCCCGTTCACCGTCACCTGGCAGAACACCGGCGCCTACGACCCGCGCAGCGAGGACCCGCCGAACATCAGCGGTACGGGCACCGGCTGCACCGTCACCGTCGCCAGCTCGGGCGCGTAGCCCACTTCGCCCCCCGCTAGGGGAAGCAACCAACTGCCCGGACCGTTTGGGGGTGACGGTCCGGGCTTTTTCATGCCCGAGGGGGGTGTAGACTGGCGTCATGCCTGACCTTCTCACGCTGAACGAGTACAAGACCTTCGCCGCCGTCACCGGCACCAGCAAGGACGCGCAGATCAGCGCCATCATCCCGGCCGCCAGTCTCGCGATTCAGAACTACACCGACCGCGACTTCGCCGCCTCCGAGGTCACGGAGGACCGCGAGTACATGTACGACTGGGGCGGGTTCCTGAAGATCGACGACTGCTCCGCCGTGAACACCGTCAGCCTCGCCGGATCGACGATCCCCGCGACCGCGTACTCCGTCCAGCCGTTCGGCGCGGACGTGTTCACCTGGATCGAGCTGCCGTCGCGCGGCCTCTCGCCGGAAATGGGCTTCATGTACAACCTCGACGTGTTCCTCCGCGAGCGCGGCCGCCAGTCGGTCGTCGTGACGGTGAACGCGACCTGGGGCTGGCCGGTCGTCCCGAACGACGTGAAGATGGCCGCCGTCTGGACCGTCGCCGCCATGCTCCAGAACCCCGGCTCCTCCGGCCAGCTCTCCGCCGAGAGCGTCGCCGAGGTCGCCCGCTCCTACGCCATCCAGGCCGCTCAGGGCACGCCCGAGGGCATCCCCGCCCGGGCGCGCGAGCTGCTCGACCAGTACCGCCGGATCAACCTCTGATGGCGTTCTCCATCGGGGAAATCGTCGCCTCGAACGAGGTCCGCGTCCGGGACGAGTCCGGCCGCTTCGTCTCCGCCCTGCACGAGGGCGCCATCGCCGCCGCGAAGGAGCTGGCGGAGGAGATAGCAGCCCTTGCTATAGTCACGGCCCCAGGGCCGGTGTCCGGAACGCTCATGGGGAGCATCGAGGCGCGCTCCGAGGGCATCATCGCCTGGGCGACGGCCGACGCTCCCTGGGCGGAGGTCCAGGAACTGGGCGGCGCGCCGCACGACATCCCGAACTCGTTCGGCCGCGGGCCGGAGTTCGGCATCGGCGGCCGGTTCGGCGGCATGTTCCACCCCGGCAACCCCGCAACGCACTTCCTGGAGGAGGCCGGGCGCGCCGTGTCCCGCTACTCGCTCTCCATCGTCGCGAAGTACATGCCCTGATGGCGGCCGCGGCCACACTCGTGCGCGCCCGCGTGAAGGAGGTCGTCGAGGACGCCTTCTCCGCCGAGGGCTACACCGTCGAGAACGACAAGCTGCCGCGCGCCGCCGGGCGGGACGGTTCCGCGCGCCTCGCCTGCTACCCGGAGCGCGAGGTCGAGTCGTTCGGCGACGTGAACGTCCTGGAGATTGAGGTCGTGCTCCAGGTCTACCTCGCCTACGAGGCCGTGCCGGACGAGCACATCGCCCGCGACCCGGCCGACATCGAGACCATCGCCGACCGCCTGCGCGCCGCCTTCCAGACGGAGAGCAACGGCGCGAACCCGGACTTCTGGTACCTGCGGCTCGCCAGCGTCGAGTATCCGGACGATCCGACCGGCAACCGGACGCGCCTGGAGGCCCGCTTCACCGCCCGCGCCCAGAACGAAGCCGCGCTGGGCTGAACCTGGCACGGCCTGCGGTATGGTTCCATCCATGCCGAAGTCGGACATCTTTCAGGATCAGGAGGTTCCCGAGGAGGTCGCGCCCCAGGGCGAGGACCACCCGGAGCCGGAGCACGTCGCAGACCCGGAGCCGGTCGAGGCCGTCGTGGACTCCGAGGACACCGTCAAGGTGTTTTCCGAGGAGGTCCGCCACGTCTCCGTCGCCGGATTCGAGGACGTGACCGTCGGCCCCGAGGGGGTCGAGGTCAGCCGCAAGCACGCGGAGGCCCTGGACCTCTCCGTTCCCAGCGTTGAGGTCGCCTCCTAATGGCCGGGCTCCGCGGAAACCAGGCTTACCTCGCATGGTCCAGGCAGACCGCGCGGGATACCCCGAACACTACTTACGCACGGCGCTCGCCCTTCAGCGGCGGCAACATCCAGCCGTCCCGTACGGTCGAGAACCTGAGCGAGACCGACGCGAACCGTGACATCGGCGTCTCGTACGTCAGCTCGGTCGGAGTCGAGGGCACGCCCGAGGTCTACGGCCGCTACGACGTGATCGACTCGCTCCTGGTCGCCGCGCTCGGCGCGGTCGCCACGACCGGCGCCGGTCCGTACGTCCACGAGATTACCCCGGCGAACTCGCTGCCGTACCTCACCTTCCTGCGGGGCATCGGCGGCACGCTCTGGGAGCAGTTCCAGGACGTGCAGATCAGCGAGCTGACCCTCTCGGCCGAGGCCGGGCAGCCGCTCACCGCCAGCTTCGACCTGATGGGCCGGAAGGCGACCCGCCTCACGTCCGAGCCGGGCTCCCTGCCCGCTCTCGCGAACTCGGCGCCTCCGACGTTCAACGACGCCAGCGTCACCCTCGCGGGCGGCGCCACGGCGCTCGTCAGCTCGTTCGAGTGCACCATCAGCAACAACGTCTCGACTCAGCAGACGGACGACTTCGTCCCGTACGACGTGGTCGCCGGTCAGCGCGAGGTCACTCTCGGCTTCACGCTCGTGTTCGAGACGCTGACGGAGTACAACAAGTTCCACTACGGCTCGGGCTCCGGCACCACGCACGCCGGAACGCTCGCCACCACGGATGCGAACTTCCAGTTCACGAACGGCACCGACATCGCGGAGTTCGACTTCCAGACCATCGCCTACGAGGAGTTCGGCGTCGAGCCGGACCCGGGCGGCGATCCCATCGAGGTCGATGTCCGAGCCCGCGCGCAGCGGTCCAGCTCGGACCCGGTGATCACCGCCACGATCACCAACGACAACGCGACGCCCTGGACGTAATCTGAGAGGAGGCCGCACCCCCGGTGGCCGAGGACAGACTTCAACTGATACGGGCGGGCATCCGGCGCGTTGAGCGCGAAACCCGAACACTGAAAATCCTGGTCGCGAAGGAACTCGATGAGAGGGACAAGGCGGCCGACACCATCGACAGAGCCGAGGAGGTTCACACGAATGACAGAGGAAGCCAAGCCGAAGGCCGTTAGCGCCGCCGCCTGGAAGAAGGCGAAGGTGCACGAGGGCGTCACGCTCCCTAGCGGCGCGGTCGTGGACATCACCGTCCCGAACCTGAGCCAGCTCATCGCGGGCGGCCAGCTCCCGAACTCCCTGATCGACGCCGCGATGCAGCTCGACAACTCGAACGACGAGAAGGTCGATCCGAAGGAGCGCCTGGACCCGCAGGTGCTGAAGGACACCTGGGACTTCGTCAAGTTCATCGTCCCGCTGACCGTCGCGAAGCCGCAGATCACGTCCGACGACGTGGACGACATCCCCATCGAGGACGCGGAAATGGTCACCAGCTTCGCCACCCGGCGGAACGACATCGACGCGCTGGGCCACCACCTGGGAGGTCTCGAAACGCACCGTCGATTTCGTGAACTTCGTGGCCTCATCACTCTCGACGAGGCTCTGGCGGACATCGACAGCAGCGGGGAGGCCGTTCCCGACGCTGAGTGACGACGACGTGCTCGACTACATGATCACCGAGGCCGTGAGCCTGCGGATCGCGAAGGAGGACCGCGACGCGCAGAAGCAGGAGGAGCGGAAGCAATGGAGGTCGCAGCACAAGCAGATGGGCCGGAAGGGCCGATAAACTGAACGCATGAACATCCTGGGCACCATCGGATACCGCACGGAGGTCGATCCCTCCGGCGCGTCCGCGGGCGTCAAGCGCATGGAGGCCACGGTCCAGGCCGCCATGCGCCGCATCGACGCGATGGAGGCCACGGCGAAGCTTCAGGCCGAGGACTCGGAGCTGCGGCGCAAGGTAATCGAGGCCAAGCGCGAACTCGTGGACCTCGACAAGGCGCACGCCGACCCCGAGGTCGGCATGGACGACGAGGAGTGGCAGGCCAAGCGGAAGCTGATCCAGGCCCAGATCAAGGAGCTGAACCAGCAGAAGATCGAGGTCGGCTACGCCTTCCGCGAGGCGCAGCGCACCCGCCGGGAGCTGGAGAAAACGGTCCAGGCCCAGAACGCCCTCGTCCAGGGCGAGCAGAAGCTGCTCGATGCCCGCCGCAAGGCGGCGACGCAGACGCGCACCGACACCGCGAACCTCGCGAAGCTGCGCGAGCACTACGTCCGCATCGGCGACCAGATCGAGAACATCCAGCGGTCGCAGCGCAAGCGCCTGTTCTGGCCGGACCGCGGCGCGCTCATCCGCCTGGAGAACCTCCGGGCGCAGCTCGACCTGACCGGCCACAAGATTCGCGAGCTGGGCGGCGACACGGACGGCCTCGACGCCGACATCGAGAAGAACGTCGGCACGCTCCGCCGCTGGGGTAGCTCGCTCGCGAACGTCCGCTTCCACGCGGGCGTGATGTCGCTGACGCTGAAGCAGGCGGGCATCGTGATCGGCGCCCTCGGCCCGTACATCTTCGGCGTGCTCGGCGCCGCCTCGACGCTGATCGGGGTGCTCGGCCAGGGGCTCGTCGGCGCGGTCGGGCTCGGCGCGGCCGGGCTCACCGGCCTCGGTCTGGGCTTCCTCGGGGTGAAGGCGGCCATCGGCGGCTCGCTGGACCAGATGAAGGCGGCCCGGACGGAGTTCGACGCCTACCAGACGGCCGTGCGGAAGTACGGCAAGAACTCCGACCAGGCGGAGACGGCGCAGGAGAAGCTGAACAAGACGCTGCACCAGATGCCGGACTCCGCGCGCGACGCGGTCAAGTCGCTGAACGACATCAGCAACGAGTGGCGCAAGCTGACGGAGCCGACGCGCGAGGCGTTCTTCGACACGATGGCGGACGGCCTGGAGCGGGCCGAGGCCGTCATGCCCGCGTTCGCGAAGCAGACGAACCTGTTCGCGAAGGGCCTGGAGGGCGCCGCCGACAACTTCATGGACGCCTTCAGCGCGAGCGAAATGCGGGGCGCGCTCCAGGGGATCATGCAGCCCCTGAGCGCCGCGCTGCCGACCATCGGCACCGCGCTCGGCAACATCAGCCAGGCGCTCGGGAACGTGTTCAGCAGCTTCGCTCGCCACTTCGGCCCGGTCGCTGACGGCATCGAGAACTGGAGCGAGTCCTTCCTCGACGCGACGGAGAACACGGGCAAGCTGAACGACACCGTGGACGACATGATGGCGTCCGCGGAGAGCCTCGTGCACTTCTTCGCCGCGGGCGGCCGCGTGCTCTCGACGTTCTTCGGGACCGGCGCCGACGAGGGCCGTAGCTGGGTGGACGACATGACTCAGGGCCTGGACGACCTGAACGACACGATGCGGTCCGCCTCCGGCCAGTCCGGCCTGAACGCCTTCTTCAGCGACTCCATCGAAAAGACGAAGGTGCTCGGCGACCTGCTCGGCGGCCTCGGCGAGAACGTGTTCCGCCTCGCGGAGCTGTTCGCCGGACCGGCGGAGTCCATCGGGAAGCTGCTCGGGCTCGTCACGGACCTCATTTCAGCCCTCCAGCAGATTCCCGGCCTCGGCCAGGCGATCAACGTCGCGCTCGGCGGCTTCCTCCTGAGCCGGATGCCCTTCGTCGGGCCGATGTTCCAGCGCGGGCTCGCCTCGATGGGCACGATGCTGACGACGCGCACGGTGCCCGCCCTGGCGAGCACCCGCGCCGCCATGACCGGCCTGTCCGGCGCGACGCTCATGGCGAACGGCCAGATCAGGCAGGCGAACGGCCGCTTCGGCCCGATGGCGACCGGCTCGCAGCGGGCCGCCATGCGGATCGGCGCCTTCGGCACCGCCGCCGGTACGGCCGGTGGCGCCATCGGCCGCCTCGCGGGCATGGCGGGCACGCTCGGCTCTCGCGCGCTCGGCCTGCTCGGCCCCATCGGCATGGTCGCCTCCATCGGCTTCCTCGCGGCCGACGCCTTCGGGCTGTTCGGCAGCTCCAGCGAGGAGGCGACGATGTCGTACGGCGACTGGACCGCGATGCTGAAGCAGAGCGGCGGCGACATGCGGACCATGAACGGCGACCTGCTGGGCATGATCCAGACGGCCGAAATGCTCGGCCCGTCGCTCCAGAAGGGCGGCCGGGAGGGGATGCTCGCGATGCAGCAGCTCCGCACCACCATCCAGCCCGCTCAGGACCGCCTGACGGAGATTCGGGCCGCCAACCAGGAGGCGTGGGACACGCGCGGCCTGATGGAGTTCAACGGCCTGATGGACAAGACCGTCACCATCACGACGGACCTCGCGGACCGCTTCGACCTCTCGAACTCGCTCATCGGCAACCAGGTGGACCTCCGCGACTTCGCGGAGGACGCGGGCGTGTCGCTCGACGGTCTGGAGAACTCCGTCCGGCGCAACGGCGAGGTCACGGCGAAGTGGCGCGACACGCTCATGAGCCTCGGCGTGGCCGAGGGCGACATCAACGCCCTGAGCACCGCCCTCCAGCAGTACCAGAACGGCCTCGGGAAGGCCGAGAAGGCGTCCGCCAACTGGCAGCTCGCCCTGACGAACGTCAAGCGCGCCGCGAGCGGCATGGAGCTGCTCGGACCGCGCGCCGCCAAGTCGATGCAGCCGCTCCTGGAGCAGTTCGGCCAGAAGCGCGTCGCGAAGTGGAGCATCGAGGTCGAGGACAGCCGCGCGCAGCGCGACCTCCTGGAGCTGGCGAACAAGGCCGGGAAGCTGGGCGGCAAGAAGC
>CAYZWR010000138.1:0-8025 GCA_964481735.1 uncultured Thermoanaerobaculia bacterium | reverse complement strand
GATTTCGCGCTCGTCTGCTTCAACTGCGAGCTGTTCACCGACGGCTTCGAGAGCAGCGACACCAGCGCCTGGTCGACCACCTTCCCCTGAGCCGGGGCGCTCGCCTCACTGCGGGTTGAGGCCGATCCCGAAGAGCACCAGGCGGTCGCCGCAGGGGGCGAACTCGTAGTAGTTGGCGAAGCTCTCCCCCTTGGAGTTGGTGCCACGGCCCATCACGCCGCCGCGGCCGCCCCAGGCCTGGGGCTCCTCGGTCTCCCCCGGTTCGAGGAAGCGGTCGGCGAACGCCGCGACGTCGGCGTCGATCCCGGCGAGGCCGCGGATCTTCTCGCTCCGGGCGGCGTCGAACCCCTGCGCCGCGAGGATGCCGGCGAGGTCTTTGCGCAGCGCTGCTTCGCGCAGCGCGCGATAGGCCGCGACGATGCGCTCGGGCGCCGGGTCCACGGCGCCCGGCGGCACCACGCCGCCGCTCACCCGATCGCCTTCGGTGAGCTCGCCGACCGTGGCGCGGTAGACCGGGAGGTCGAACGCGACCTTGCCGTGGCCGGAGTAGGCGAGCGTCCCGGCGACCCGCTCGCCGTCGTTGCGCTTGGCCTGGATCTGCCAGTAGCGCCCGCCCACCTCCGTCTCGCGGCTTCTCCCGCCGAACGAGGTGCCGCCCGCGAAGTAGGCGGACTGTCCCTTGGCGTCGAGAGTCACCTCGAGATACGAAGCGTCGCGCAGCACGGTGAGCGCGCGCGCCTCGGTCATCGGGCAGCCCGACGCGGCGAGCAGCGGCGACGCGATCGCCTTGCTGGTCACGTAGACCACCGTGCCGGCGCCGTCGGACGCCGGGTAGGCGATGCCGTCGGCGAGCTCGAACGATCCGAGGTTCACCTCTTCGTAGTGCCCGGACACCGGCGCCGGATACTCGTAGGGCGCCGGCGGCGACGGGGCGACCCGCGCGCTGGCCCCGGGTGCCGCCGGGGCCCCCTGCGGCGGGACCGCGGCGGGACCGCCGCAGGCCAGGCTGATCAAAGGCAGCGCCAGCGCCAGGAGGGCGCGGCAGGAGCGTTCGCGGCAGCGGTCGATCGGCAGGCGCATCGATTCCCTCCTCGAGCCGTCGGGGTGGATCCTCTACCGGGTAATACGGCGAAACCCGGCCTCGGGGGACAGGCCGGTGGAATCTGGCCGGCGGATCCCGGGAAGGCGGCGCGCCGGCGGCGCACCGGTCAGTCGGCGGAAGGGGCGTCCGCGGCCGGGGCGCCGGCGAGCCGGCGTCGTGCCCGCCGGGCGAGGGCGGGCACGACGATCAGCGCCGAGCCGTAGAGCGCCAGGCTGAAGACCAGGTGCACGGCGCTGCCCACGCGGAGATCCTCGACCAGGAGTTTGAGGCCGCCGAGCACCAGCACGGCGGTGGCCAGGCGAAGGTGCTCCGGACGGCCACGCTGCAGGCTCGCGATCGCCAGAGCCACCGCGGCCAGGGCGAGCAAGGCGCTGCGCAGCACGGCCAGGATGCCGGCGTCGGCAGCCGGGCCGGGCGCCCGGGCGAGCGCGGCCGCGGCGACGCCGACCAGCAGGCCGCCCGCCGCGACGAGCGCCACGACGAGCGCCAGGGTCCGCACCGCCCGGCCGGGCGGCGGCGCGCTCTGCAACAGGGCGGCGGTGGCGACGACCAGCAGCAGGGCAATCCAGGTCCCCGCCGTGGGCGCCGGCCACGTGGCCGAGGCGGGCAGCAGGAGCGCTCCTCCGGCCGAGGTCGCGAGGCCCGCGGCCACCGCGCCGGCCAGCGTCAGCAGCGCGGCGTGCACCTCGAGCACCGGACGTCCGCCGCGCCGAGCGAGGGTCGCCAGGAGGAGCGCCGCGGCGAGCCAGAGCGGCGCGAAGAGGGCGGCCGGGAGCAGGACTCGCGTCGCCTCGGCGGCGAGGAAGGTCGCGACGCTCGAGAAGTAGGCGACCGCGACGCCGTGCCCGTGCCGGCGCTCGCTCTGCCGCGCCAGCACGCCATGGAGCCAGGCGCCGGTGGCGAGCGCGCACCAGGCGAGCACGCCGCGCGCCGTGGCGCCGCCGACGGCGAGCGCCCCTTCGAAGCCGATCCCCAACACGGCGATCGTCTGGCCGACCGCGAAGGAGGTCACGTCGCGCGACTGGACGAGCAGGCGCAGGACGAAGGCGCCGAGATAGATCGCGGCGAGTCCGATCTGCGCGGTGAGCACGGCGGCGGCGCTCAGCCACTCCGGTGTCGGCTCCGGGACGAGGCGCAGCACTCCGAGCCAGAGGATGAGGCCGTCGATCGCCACCGCCATCAGCCAGCGCTGGCCGCGCCAGCCACGGCCGTAGGCGAGCGCGAGCGACGCGGCGGCGAGCGCCAGAAGGAGGAGCACGAAGGGGAAGGGCTGGCGGGTGCGGAAGAGCAGCAGCGTCGCGGCCGCGAAGGCGGCGGGCGGATAGATCCAGGCGGCGGCCTGCAGGTGGCGGCGCCAGGCGATGGTGAGCGCCGCGGCGGTCGTCGCCGCGAGCAGGAGAGCGCCGCCGGCCGCGCCGAGCACCGCGAAGCGCAGGGTCGCCTCGACGATGAGCGGCGCGGCGATCATCGCCGCGGCGAGCGCGTGGAAGGCCGCGCTGGCAGTTCGCCCGGCGCGGGCGGCGCGATCGGCGAGCAGCAACCAGACCGCCGCATAGACCAGCCCGAGAGCGACTCCCAGCGGCGCGGAGACCACCCCCGCCTCGGTCAGCGAGCGGACGAGGAACGCGCCGCCCAAGACCAGGCAACTGCGGCCGGCGAGCGCCGGGATGCCGCTCAGCGTCTCGCCGTCGGGCAGCCGGAAGAGGTTCAGCTCCTGGTCGGAGGAGGCGACTGGCTCGGCGGCCGCCCGCGGTTGCGCCTCGAGCGCGGCGAGCCGGGCTGCGAGGTCGGACACCGTGGCCTCGAGTCGCTCGAGGCGGGAGGCGAGGCCCACCGGATCGCTCATCGCATTCCTCCCCCCCGGCAGCGGAATCGCGGCGTCAGGTCACGGCTCGGGATCGAGTGCCGCCCTCTCGTTCTCCATCGGCGGGAAGAGGCGGACCAGCACCCAGAGGATCACCAACGGGAGAACCATCAACAGGATCGCCGGCAGCATGCCTTCGCGCGACGCGAAGTCCATCTTGTAGGTGGTGTAGCCGAGGAAGCTCTTGGAGAAGAGCTGGCCGCCGATCACGACGTTCCAGCGCATGGCGAAGATGCCCACCAGGGTGAGCAGCGCCGAGACGGCATAGAGCCCTTTGCGCGCCTTCTCGGTGAGCGTCATGAGCTGCGTCAGGCCGAGGAGCAGGAGCGGAGCGAGCGTGCCCAGGATGATCTGCACGACCACCTGCGAGGTGAACAGGCGCGTCTCGACCATGAAGTTGAGCGTCTTGAGCGACTCGTCGGCCTCGTAATTGCGGTGGACCAGGTCGAGCATCTCCAGTCCGAAGTCGACCAGGAAGGCGTAGAAGAGGAACTTGCCCATCGCGTCCAGGCAGCGCATGTCGAGCCGTATGCCGCGCGCGAGGCAGTAGCCGATGTAGATCAGCAGTACCGCGGCGATGCCGGAGACGATCGCCGAGAAGAGGAAGACGATCGGCATCAGGGGCGTCGACCACCAGGGGTTCGCCTTGATCGAGCCGAAGATGAACCCGACGTAGCCGTGCAGGAGGAAGGCCGAAGGGATGCCGATGACCGTGATGAAGCGTCCGACCTTGTCGTCGATCTCGAGCGCTCGCGGGCTCACGTTGCGGGAACCGAGAGTGGCGGCGCGATAGAAGAGGCGCCGCAGGCCGGTGTCGTTCTGCGCCCGTTCGACGATGTAGGGCCGGAACTCGAGCCAGATCTCGATGACCAGGACGGCGAGGAGGTACCAGAGGTAGATGAAGCCGAACATCGCCATGGCCGAGGTCTTGTGCGGCGTGAGGAACATCTCGATCGAGCGTTCCGGGTGGCCGAGGTGAAGTTGCAGCGGCAGCGGAGCCACCAGCAGGAAGGCCAGTGCGGTCAGCAAAGCGAGACGGTAGGTGGGCCGCACCGCCACGAGGTTGAACACCCGCTCGAGCGACGCCAGGATGAACGCGCCCGCGACGAGCCCGGTGAGGAACGGATAGAGGACGATCAGGACGCTCCACTGGAGCTCCATCTCGTTCGGGTACATGAAGCCTTCGACGCCAGGCAGGAAGTTGTGCACGGTCGCCTCCTCTCTACCGCACGGCGGCGTCGAGGCCGTTGTAGTAGACCTTGGACCCGGTCGCCATGTTGGGCTTGAGGACCTGCACCTTGTGAGTGCGCAGCAGCTCGTGAATGGGATCCTCGGGGTTCTTCAGGTCGCCCAGCTGGCGGGCAGCCGTAGGGCAGACTTCGCAGCAGGCGGTGGTCAGGCCCTTGGTGATGCGGTGGTAGCAGAGGCTGCACTTGTCGACCGTGTTGGTGCGCGGGTCGATGAAGCGGCAGCCGTAGGGGCAGGCTTGAACGCAATAGCGGCAACCGACACAGTACTGCTTGTCCACTAGCACGACGCCGTCGGGGCTCTCGAACGTGGCGCCGACCGGGCAGACCTGGACGCAGGGCGAGTGCGCACAGTGGTTGCAGAGCTTGGGAACGAAGAAGCTCTTGGCGCTGCCGGTCTCTGGGTAGATGTTCGGAAAGCCGTTCCGCCCGCCGTTCGGCGAGTCGACCTGAGGATGATCCTCGGCCTTCAGGTCGGAGACGTCGCGCGCCGGGATGTAGTAGCGCTCGACCCAGGTGCGGAAGAAGTAGGGTTCGTCGGGCACGTCGTTCTCGACCTTGCAGGCGTCGACACACTTGCCACATCCGATGCACTTCTCGATGTCGATGAACATGGCCCACCAGTGGCGGGAGGTCTCGTAGCCCGGCGCCTCGTGCGGCCGGCCCTCGGCAATGAATGCCCAGGCCTCGGCGGCGCCGCCGGTGAGCAGGAGCAAGGCGGTCGATTCGGTGAGGAACTGGCGGCGGTCCAGACTCATCTCTCTCCTCGTCAGGCGCTCGGCGCGTGAGGATCGTGGCATTCGGTGCAGGCGTTGCCCTCGGAATGCGCTTCCGGATCGACCTGCGGATGTCCGGCCGGTCGCGAGAGACTGGCGGCGTGGCAGCTCGCACAGAGAGTGACCGGCTCCAGCGCGGCCGGCGCCGTCGCTGCGTCCGGCTCCTTGGCGTGAGCGCCGAGGGCGCCGTGGCAGGATTCGCAGCCGACTCGCGCGTGCTTGTCCGCGGCCGCTGCGGCCGCGACCTCGCCGTGACACTCGCGGCAGGCCTGGCGCCCGGCGAAGACCGGCTGATGAGCCGCCATGTCGTCGATGGCGCTGGTCCGGAAGTGACCGAGCTCGCCGAAATCGGCCGGCACGAGAATGGCGCGCACGACGAGGAACAGCGCGGTGCCGACCACGAAGAGCGCCACCATCCGGAGGAGGTGCTCGGCATCGCGTACCTGTTGCCGCATGAGGCCTCCGAGGCGTTGGTTTGGCGGCAACCGTAGGCCGTCGGCGGTCGCGGCAAAAACCCCGGACGGGTAGCGCGGCCCGCCACCCCCCGGGGTGGCGGCTACAATGAGCGGCGCCTCTCGAGGAGGGTCACATGCCCGCGCGCAGCCGGTTTCCCCGCGTCTTCTGGATCGCCAACCTGATCGAGGTGCTGGAGCGCTTCGCCTACTACGGCATCTACTTCAGCTTCGGCATCTACCTCACCAGTCTCGGCTTCTCGCGCGACCAGCTCGGCGTGGTGCAAACCCTCTTCCTGCTGCTCTCCTACTGCCTGCCGCTCTTCTCCGGGACGCTGGCCGACCGCTTCGGCTTCAAGACGATGCTGATCGCGGCCTACCTCGCCTATCTGCCCGCGATCCTGCTGCTCATTCTCACGAAGTCGTTCTCGGGCATCGCGCTCACCATGCTCTCGATCGGCTTCGCGGCGGGCATCTTCAAGCCGTTGGTCTTCGGCACCATCCGCGCGGTCACCGACTCGACGAACTCGACGCTCGGCGTCGGCATCTTCTACGCCATGGTGAACGTCGGCGGCTCGCTCGGTCCGCTGGTCCTGGGGCGCCTGCGCGCGATCTCGTGGGACTACGCCTTCTACGCGGCCGCCGTCGCGATCGGCGTGATGCTGGTGATCACCGTCCTCTTCTACCGGGAGCCGCCGCGCGCCATCGAGAAGCGGAGTCTGGGCGAGAAGCTCCGCGAGATCGGCGAGGCGCTCTCCGACCGGCGATTCGCGCTCTTCCTGCTGCTGCTCGGGCTCGGTTTCTGGATCCCGTTCTGGGGCTTCTTCAACCTCTGCGCGCTCTACGTCGACAGGAACCTCGACACGGTGCGGCTCTACGAGGTGTTGCGCGGCGTGCTCGGCGACGGCGTCGCCGGTTTCCTCTCCCACGAAGAGGGAGGCGCGCGCCGGATCCTCGGCGAGACGATCTCGCACACCGGCTTCGTCATCATGATCCTGCAGGTCTTCGTCTCGCGCACGGTGGAGCGTTTCAAGCCGCTGCCCACCTTCTTCACGGGCCTCGCGGTGATGTCGGTCGGATTCGTGGTGCTGGGCACGGCGGCGGTCGCCGAGCCCGCGCTGGTCTTCCTCGGCATCCTGCTCTTCGCCGGCGGCGAGATGATCGCTTCACCGCGCATCCAGGAGTACATCCAGCGCCTGGCGCCGCGCGAGAAGGCCGGTCTCTACAGCGGCACGAACTTCCTCGCGGTCGGCGTGGGCGCCTTCAGCGGCGTGCTCTACACGCCGCTCTACGGCCGCTTCGCCGAGGCCGGGCACGCCGGCTGGGTCTGGTACGTGCTCGCCGCGCACGTCCTCGCCGGGCTGCTCGCGCTGGCTCTCTTCCAGAAGCTGGCGGGCACGATGGAGGAGCGTGCCGAGGAAACCGCGGCGCGCGGATGAGGGAGGGGCCCGCGGCGGAGAGCCCGGTCCGGCACCCGCCGGCGACGGTCGATCAGGGCATCCAGGCCCTGCGTGGGCTGGCCATCCTGCTGCTCGTCGCGACGCACGCCACCGCCTGGGTGCCTGAGCTGCAGGGCGGCCGATGGGAGCCGATTCACGCCGCGCTGGCCCTGGTCCGCATGCCGCTCTTCGCGGCGATCTCCGGCTGGGTCTACGCGCTCGGCGAGCCGGGTCCGGGCGACGGCCTGCGCTTCGTGCGCAAGCGGGCTCGTCGCCTGCTCCTGCCGGTCCTCGCCTTCGGCCTCCTGGTGATCTTCGTCCAGACCGCGCCGCTGCGCTTCACCTGGCCCTCCTCCTTCGCGGCCGCGGCCCGGGAGCTCATCCAACCGCGCCCCCAGTTCTGGTTCGTCGAGTCGCTGTTCGTCATCTCGCTGCTCGTCCTCGCGCTCGGCGCGGCCGGGTGGTTGGCCACGGCGCGGCGCTGGGCGATCGCCACCGCGCTGGCGCTGGCGCTGCCGCTCGTCGTGCCCACGATCCCGGCCTGGCCCTGGCGGCGGAACGAGTGGGCCGGCGGCACGGTGCTCCTGCTCGGCTACGTGCTGCTCGGCTACGGCGCGAAGCGATACGCGGACCGCCGGCTCCGACCGGCCTCGATCACGGTGGCGCTCGCCGTCCTCGCGCTCGGCGTCGTCGCGCAGCAGCTCGCCTGGCGCGGCGAGCTGGCGCTCAGCCTCGATCGCGGCGGTGTGCTGTCGCTCGTGGTCGGCGTCCCGGCGGTTCTCCTCCTGCTGCACTTCCGGGAGTCGATCCCCGGGCTCGCCTGGCTGGGCCCTTCGACCTTCGCGATCTTCCTCTACCACATCGATGGCATCGAGGTCGGCCGGCGCGCGCTCGCCGTCGCGGGAGCCGCGCCCGGACCGGGGTCGACCTATCTGCTGCTGGTCGCCTCCGGGATCGCCCTGCCGATGCTGGCGCAGAACCTCCTGCTGCGCTGGCGCCTGACCCGGCGGCTCTTCCTCGGGCTGCGCTGAGGCTCGCGCGAGGCGCGCGGAGACCTCGGCCCGCGCTCAGGCGGAGGTGTCGGCGGGATCGCGGCTCGCCATCTCGCGCAGGCGGTCCGGCTCCTCCTGCAGGAGCCTGCGGTT
>CAYZWR010000137.1:0-8242 GCA_964481735.1 uncultured Thermoanaerobaculia bacterium | reverse complement strand
GGGTCGTCGCTCTGGCCGAGCCAGAAGAGGGCCTGGCGGCGGACCTCGATCGCGGCGTCGGGCCGGCGAACGAGCGCGAGGAGAGCGTCCGTACCGCCCGGGTTCTGCGCGATCGCGAAGACGAGCTGGTCGGCGTGCTCGCCGCCGGGCTGCTCGGCGAGGAGGCGCTCGAGCTCGGCGAGCCCCTCGCTGCCGCGCAGCAGGCCGAGCCAGAAGATCGCCTGCTCGGAGAGCTCGGAGTCCGCCGTCCGATCGCGCGCGAATCCCACGAGCGCCGCGGTGGCCGCCGCCTCCGCGTGGTGGGCGAGCGCCGCGAGGGCCTGATCGGAGAGGTCGTCGCGCCAGGGGCGGGCGAGCCCCGCGAGCAGCTCGACGCTCGCGGCTGGCGCCACTCCCTCGATCCGCCGCACCGACTCGTTCCGCGGGTCGACCGGACAGCTCGCGGAGACAGCGAGCACGCGCCCGACCGCGCCCCGTTCGACGGCCACGTAGATGGCAAGCGGGGAGCCGGCCGGGAACCGATCGTCGTCCCGGTGGCCCCAGTTGCCGAGCCGCTCGTCGAGGCGGCAGCCCCGGGCTGCGCTCGCGCGGTGATCGAAGCAGCAGAGCTGCGACCCCGCGGGTGTCGCCGGGACCTCCCAGGCGAGCCACTGCCGGCCTGCGCTCCCGCCGAGCGCCGCGAGCTCGCTCGACAGGTCGGCGGCAGCGATCCGTCCGGCGGTGAGCGATGCCATCAGCGCGAACACGGCGAGCGTCGCGCGACTCACGGCTTCTCCTCGAGCAGGCGGACGAGCTCGTCGGTGGCGGCGTCGCCGCCGGTCAGCGAGAGGTGCTGCAGGAGCCGTCGCTTGAGCTCCGGGTCCTTCTCCTGGCGGAAGAGCTCGAGCAGCGCCTGGTGGTTGCCCTGGATCATCAGACCGGTGATCGCCGCCTCGCGGTCTCCGCGTTCGCTCGCCCCCTGGTAGATCTCGACCAGCGCTCTGCCGGCCGGCTCCCCGCCGGCGATGCCGAGCCCTTCGATGGCTCGCCGGCGCACGTTGGCGTCCGTTTCGCTCTTGGCCGCTTCGCGGAGCGCGTCGACGTTGCCGGAGATCGCGAACGCCTCGACGAGCTTGGCGCGCACTTCCGGGTCCCGTTCGGTCTGCCAGAGCGAGCGGAGCGCTGCTTCCGCGTTCATCACGCCCAGCATCTCGACCGCCTTGCGCTTGAGCTCGGCGTCCGTCTCGGTGCGCGCCGCCTCGGCCAGCGCCTTCTCCTCGCCGGCGATCATCAGCGCCTCGAGCACCTGGCGGCGGACCGCCGGGGAGGCCTTGGAGCGGTAGATGTCGAGCAGCACCTGGATGTCCTCGGCCTCCCCGGAGATGCCGAGCACCTGCACCGCCTGGAGACGAAGCGCCTCGGGCTCGCCGCTGCGCGCCGTGGAGAGCAGCAGGTCGCGGGCGCGCGGCGCGTCGCTCTGCGACAGGACGAAGAGGGCGCGCTCCTTGACCTTCAGGGAGCTGCCGCCGGCGAGCACCTTTTCGAGGACGGGCAGGGCCCGCTCGGGGTCGACCTGGAGCAGGGCATCGACCGCGTAGAGCTTGAGCTCCTCGTCCGCCGAGTCGGTCCTCGGCGCCGCGCCGAGCTCGATCTCGAGCGCCCGGGCATCGTCGAGCCAGGGGCTCTTGGGATAGGCGCTGGCGAGCTCGCGCAACGACCTGAGGGCCTCGGGCTTGCGGCCGGCGCGCTGCTCGGCATACGCCTTCCAGTAGAGCGCGGCGTCGGCTTCGGGTCCCTTGGTGGCGGCGATCTCGGCGAAGGCGGCGATGGCGTCGGCCAGGCGGTTCTCGTCGAGGGCACGCTGCCCGTCGCGGTAGGCGGCGCTTCGCCCCGCGGCAGCGTCCGCGACGGGCGAGGCGACGGCGGAGCCGGTAGCGAGCCATCCCAGGATCACGGTGACGATCGGCAGGGCGAAAGCGAGGCGATGGCGAAGGAACATGATGGGGCTCCTAGGAAGAGTTGCGAGTGGAATTGGAACGCCGCTCCGGCACCGACTCGCGCACCAGCCGGCTGCCGAGCACGCGGACCTTGAACAGGAGGTCCTGTTGGTCGATCCGGTCCTGCGCGGCCACGAGGTCCTGCGCCGCCGGACGCTCGGTGTGGGAGATCTCGAGCAGCACGGGTTCGAGCTCGTCGAGCAGCGCCACCACGTCGCGGTCTCCCGACCGCTCGGCGGCGCGCCGGTAGAAGCGATTGGCCGCGAGCAGCGCCTCGGCCCAGTCGCGCTGCTCGGTGAGGGTGGAGGGCTGGTCGGAGGGCGCGTTGGCGATCTGGGCGAGGACCCGCTCCGAGCCGGCGAGGTGAGTGCCGATGGAGGCGAACAGGAGTCGCTCGCGGGCCTCCGCCGAGAAGGCGCTGCGCTCCGGCGCCGCCGTCTCGAGCGGCCCGCGCGGCGCACGGCCGAGCAGGAAGCCGACGGCGACCAAGGCGAGCGCCGCGGCGGCCAGCGCCGGAGCGCGTCCCCAGCCGGCGAGCTCGAGGCGCCACCAGGGCCGGGGCGCGGCGAGCGCCGGGCGCAGGCGCCGCCAGACTCGCGCCTCGAAGCCGGAGCCGGGCTCGGGCACCGGCAGCTCGTCGAGGGCGTCGAGCGTCCGGCGGAGGGCTTGGAACCGCTCGCGGAGCTCACGGTCCTCCGCCAAGGCGCGCTCGATCTCCCCGGCCGAGGGGGAATCGCCGAACAGGTGGGCCACGAGCTCTTCCTCAGACGGCTTCTTCATGGAGCGGCTCCAGATAGGCGGCGAGCGCGCGGCGCAACTTCTGCACCGCGCGGAAGAGGGACTGCTTGGCGGCGTTCTCCTTCTTGCCGAGCGCGCTCGCGATCTCGGGAATCGATCGCCCCTCGAAGTGCCGGAGCACGAAGGCGGCGCGCTCGGTCGGGGTGAGCCCGCTCAGCGCCTCCCGGGTCCGCCGGCCGAGCTCGGAGGCGAGCGCGCGGCGCTCCGGGCTGGGCTCCTCGGAGGGAGGATCGAAGGCCGGCTCGCCGGCCGACGCGGGGTGGGGCTCGACGTTGCGCTCGCGCCGCCTGCGCCGCGTCTGGTCGATCGCCGCGTTGACCGCGATGCGGTGCAGCCAGGTGGAGAACTCGGCGCGCTCGTCGTAGCGGCCGAGGAAGCGGTAAGCGCGCAGGAAGGTCTCCTGCACCGCATCCTCCGCCGCGCCGGCTTCCCCCAGGATGCGGTAGGCCAGCCGGTAGACCCCCCGACCATGGGCCGCCACCAGCCCCTCGAAGGCGTCGGGCTCGCCGGCGAGGACGCGGCGAATCAGCTCGAGATCGGTGGCGGAAGCCATGTCATCAGATTAGACGACCGTTCCCGCCGACGGTTAGGCGGCCCGCGCCGCGGCGGCTCCCGCCGGATTGCGGCGTATGACGGCGATCCTTGCGTTCTCGCGTGGATTGACACCCGAAGTCCGGATGCTAGAGTCACCGTGAGCTAGTTCACAGGCAGGTACAGGACAGTCGGCAACGGCGAACTCTCGGGGGGGAGGCAAGCGGTGGGGGAATGTGTCGCATCCAGACTGTCGCAACTCCGCCTAGCCTCTTCGATTCATACACTTCGACGCATCGTTTGGCCGAACCGGTCGATCCGACCGAGGAGAGCGGCTGCATGAGAAACCACCCGCGCTCGGACCGCAGGCCCGTGGCATGCCTTGGGCCGTCCTTGGCCGCCTGGACCCTCGCGGCAGCCGCCTGGCTCGCCTCGGCGGCGCCCGTCGCGGCCGTGGCCGTCCTCGAGATCACCGGCTTGACCGTCTCACCGGCCTCCGTCGTGGCCGGCTCGACCACCGACCTGACCTTCACGGTGACCGTCGAGAACACGGCGACCGGCTCGGGTGACGACGCGACCAACGTGCAGCTGGTGCTGCCGCTCGCTGGAAGCCCCCTGGAGTACCAGTCGGAGACGATCGTCGGGGCCACCTGCTCCGACGCGAGCGGTGACCTGGTGTGCGATCTGGGCGGCATGCAGGAGAGCACCTCCACGAGCGGAGACCTGGTCTTCCGGGTGGCGGCCTCGGCGACTCCGGGCACCCTCACTTCGACCTTCGAAGTCACCAGCGACGAGGACACGACGCCGGACACCGAGTCCGAGGACGTGACGATCACCGTCGAAGCCGACCTGGTGGTCGACAAGGTGGCGCCGTCGCCCAACGAGGCGGTGCCGGGCAACCAGATCAGCTACACGATCGAGGTGCAGAACAACGGTCCCTCGGACGCCACCAACGTCGAGCTCGCCGACCCGGCGCCCACCGGCTGGACCTTCGTCAGCTTCGACAGCCCGCCGTGCGCCGCCACGACCGCCCCCTGCGACCTCGGGACGATCGAGCCGGGCGCGGCGAACAAGAAGACGGTGACCGTCACCTTCAGTCTGGCGGACGACTATCACCTGGTGTACGGCCTCGCCGACGTGACCAACACGGCGACGGCCTCGACCGACACTCCCGATGCCGGCGGGAGCGATCTCTCCGACAGCGTCACGACGCCGATCGTCCCCAAGGTGGACCTCTCGGTCGACGTGGCGAGCGTCGCCGGGAGCGTCACGCCGGGCGAGCCGGTGACCTATCAGGTGACGGTCTCGAAGTCGGGTCCCTCGCGCCTCGACGCCGTGCATCTGACCGGGTCGCTGGCCAACGTGCTCAGTCAGGTCTACACCCCGGCGGAGGGCATCTTCAGCGTCTCCTCGACCTCCCCGAACTGGTCGGCGATCGATCTCGCCGGCACGGACAGCGTCTCCTTGAGCCTCTCCGGCTGGGTGCGACCGGGCGTCACCGGGGCGTCGCTCGCGGCGCAGGTCACCGTGCAGCCTCCAGCCGGCGTCACCGACACCAACAACACCAACGACACGGACACCGAGACCGACACCATCGCGGCGGAGGCCGACCTCAGCATCGTCAAGAGCAATGGCCTGGAGGGCATCATCCCCGGCCAGACGGTCCCCTACACGATCACGGTCCACAACGAAGGGCCGAGCGACGTCGTCGGGGCGACGGTGAGCGACACCTTCAGCGCCAGCTTCGTGAGCTCGGTGCTGTGGAGCTGTGCCGCGGCGCGCGACCTGACCGGACTGGGCGATCTGCAGGACGGCAGCGCCGGGGTCGACGGGCTCGACGGCGCTTCGGGGGCCGTCGCCTCGCCGGACGGCAAGCATGTCTACGTCGCCGCCTCGGCCGACAACTCGATCGCCTACTTCGTGCGCGACGCATTGACCGGCCTGCTGACCTACGGCGGCCTGTTGCGCGACGGCGTGGGCGCGAGCGGCATCCAGGGTGCGACGAGCGTGGCGATCTCGCCGAACGGTGCGACGGTCTACGTCACCGGCGGAGGCGAGAGCGCCCTGGAGGTGTTCAGCCGCAACTCGACGACCGGCGCCCTCACTCCGGTCGAGGTGCAACGGAACGGCGACGCCTCGGTGACCGGCATGGTGGCGCCCTCGGGGGTCGCGGTCGCCCCCGACGGGCGGCACGTCTACGTCGCCGCGGCGACGAGCGATGCCGTGGTGGTCTTCACCCGGAACCTGACGACCGGCGCGCTCACCTGGCAGTCCACGGTGGTCAACGGCGACGTTCAGCCCGGTCCGGTGACCGTGAGCGGCCTGAACGGCGCGCGGGCGGTGGCCGTTTCACCCGACGGACGCAGCGTCGTGGTCGCCGGCGAGCTCGACAACGCGGTGGTCGTCCTGGCGCGCAATCTGACCACCGGCGCCCTGACCTTCGTCCAGTCGATGGTCGACTCCGGGGCGACGGACGGGCTCGGCGGCGCGAGCGGACTGGCCTTCTCGCCGCAGGGCAACGCGCTCTACGTCGCGGGGTTCGCCGACAACGCGGTGGTGGCGCTCAGCCGCAACGTGTCGACCGGGGTGCTCTCCTATCTCGAGGCGGAGCGCGACGGCGTGGGCAGTCCGGCGGCCGACGGTCTGGCCGGGGCGCGCAGCGTCGAGGTGAGTCCGGACGGCACCTTCGTCTACGTCGCCGGAGCGGCCGACGGGAAGATCGCGATCTTCGATCGCATCACCGGCGGAGCGCAGGCCAACCGGCTCGACTACAGCGACTTCGTAGCGCTCCCGGGAGCGTTCGACCTCGCGATGACCCCCGCCGGCGAGCAGCTCTACGGCGCGGCCAGCGGCGAGGATCGGCTGGGCATGTTCTCCGAGACGGCCGGCGCCGACTGCACGACGCCCGCCGGATCGACGCTCGCCTTCTCCCAGCCGGTGACCCTGCCGGCGCAGAGCTTCGTCACCTACATCGCGACCGCCGTCGTCGCCGGTGGCGCCGCGGGCACGCTGGTGAACACCGCGAGCATCGCGGCGCCCGCCGGCGTCACCGATGCGCTCGATCCGCACCCCGCGGGGGTGTGCACCGTGCCGCCGGGCAACGCCAACAACAACAGCTGCACCGACAGCGACCAGGTCGGCCTCGAGGCCGATCTGGTGGTCGCCAAGTCGGCGTCACCGAGCGCCGCGGTCCCCGGCGAGGGACTGACCTACACCCTGGTGGTGACCAACATCGGCCCCGCCTCGGCGACCGGGGCCTCGGTCACCGACAGCGATCTGACCGATCCCGACTTCGCCTCGGTCAGCTGGAGCTGCAGCGCGGCGAACGGCGCGGTCTGCGGGAGCCCGACGAGCGGTAGCGGGAACATCGCGCACAGCGGCAACGTCAACCTGCCGGCCGGCGGCAGCGTGACCTACACGATCGACGTCCTGATCTCCGCCTCGGCGACCGGCGCACCCTGCACTCTGCCCCTGACCGGCAGCTGCGTGAGCAACACCGCGTCGGCGAGCCTGCCGGCGGGGCACATCGACCCGACGCCGGCGAATCAGAGCGCCACGGTCGAGTCCCAGCTCGCGCTCAAGGCGGACCTCCAGATCAGCAAGACCGTGCTCACGCCGGCGGGCGACATCGCCGCCGGCGCGCCGCTCGACTTCGAGATCGTGGTCCGCAACTGCGGGCCGAGCGACGTCGTGGCCGCGACGGTCCAGGACAACTTCTCCGCGGACTACCTGGTGACCGACTGGAGCTGCTCGCCGTCGAGCGCCGGTTGTCCGGCGGCCGGCAGCGGGAACATCGCCGCGCAGGTCGATCTGGTGGGCGGCGATCCGCTCGACTGCTCCGGCGCCGGCTCGGTGACCATCACCGTCCACGGCACGGTCGACGATCCTCCGTCGACCGGCGTGCTCACCAACACCGCGCGCGTTTTCGCGCCGGGCGGAGTGTTCGACCCGACGCAGGGGAACAACACGGCGAGCGTCCAGGCCGGGCTGCAGGCCGAGGCCGATCTCTCGGTGGTGAAGACCGACGGCACCGGCGACGCGGTGCCGGGCGACCCGATCACCTACCTGCTGACGGTGAGCAACAGCGGCCCGGACGACGCTCACCTGGTCGAAGTGGTGGACACCTTCCCGCCGCAGCTGCGCAACATCGCCTGGACCTGCAACTCGGAGGCCCCGGCCACCGGAATCCTCACGTTCGTCGAGGAACAACGGCAGGGCGGGACGAGCGATCTCGGGCCGATCACCGGCCTGCAGGGCGCCCGCGAGGTGGTCGTGGTCCCGGACGCGGACGGACCGGGCCCCGATCCCGGGGGCAAGTTCGTCTACGCGACCGGCGCGAGCGAAGGGGCGGTGGCGATCTTCAGTCGCAACTCGACGAACGCCGAGCTGACTTATCTCGGCAAAGTGCTCGACGGCGCCTCGCAGGGCATCCTGACGATCAACGGGCTGGCCGGCGCCAGCGGCCTGGTGGTCAGTCCGGACGGGCTGAATCTCTACGTCGCCGGTGAGACCGACGACGCGGTCGCGGTGTTCACCCGCAATACCCTGCTCGGCACCCTGAGCTTCATCGAGGCGGTGGTGGAGGGCCAGGTGCAGGGCGCGCTCACCGTCGACGGGCTCGACGGGGCGCTCGAGATGGCGATCAGCCCCGACGGTCGCCACGTCTACGTCACCAGCCCGAGCGAGGACGCGGTCGCGGTGTTCGAGCGCAACCCGGCGCTCTCCGGGCGGCTGTCGTTCCTTCAGGTGATTCGCGAGGGTGACGTGCAGGGTCTGCTCACCGTCGACGGGCTCGATGGTGCGACCGGCGTGCGGGTGAGCCCGGACGGTGAGCACGTCTACGTGACCGGTCTGCAGGACGGCGCCGTGGCCGTGTTCGATCGCGACTCCGACGACCAGTCGTCGACCTACGGAGAGCTGACCTATCTGCAGTCGCT
>CAYZWR010000136.1:5947-8358 GCA_964481735.1 uncultured Thermoanaerobaculia bacterium | reverse complement strand
CGCAATGCCTACGTCGCCGGATTCGGCGACGACGCGATCGCCGCGTTCAGCCGGGCCTCCGGATCGCGCTGCACCGGCGCCGGCGTCGGCGCGCTGCACGACACCAACGTCGAGATCGCCGCCGGCGGCCAGGTGGTCTACACCATCCACGCCACGATCGACCCGGGCGCGACCGGCGTTCTGGTCAACGAGGCGGAGGTGATCATCCCGAGCAGCATCGTCGATCCGGGTTCGGACTCCGACGGCGAACATCCGGCGGGCGTCTGCGACGACAACAACGCGGCTGGATACCCGGTGATCCCGGACAACAACGGGTGCCGGGACATCGACCAGCTCACGCCGAGCAGCGACCTGGCGCTCGACAAGACGGACGGCGACGACGTCGCGGTGCCGGGCGAGGAGCTGACCTACACCATCACGGTGTCGAACGACGGACCGAGCAACATCGTCGGCGCGACGGTCTACGACGATCTCTCGGCGATCTTCCCGACGGGCGCGACCTGGACCTGCGTGGCGGCCCCATCGGGCACCCTCAGCTTCCTCGCGGCGTACGCCGAGGGAGACGTCCAGCCCGGTCCGGTGACCCTCGAGGGACTCGACGGCGCGAGCTCGGTCGCGGTCAGCCCGGATGGGCGGCACGTCTACGCGACCGGGCTCGGCTCCGACGCAGTGACCGTCTTCGCGCTGGACGGGGCGACCGGCGAGCTCACCTTCCTGGCGCGTTACCTCGACGGCGAGGGACCGGTCACCGGGCTGAACGGCGCGGCCGACGTCGAGGTCTCGAGCGACGGCGCCAACGTCTACGTCGCCGGCCGGGTCGCCGACGCGATCGTCGTGTTCACGCGGGACGACGACTCGGTGAGCCCGACCTTCGGCGAGCTCACCTTCCTCGAGGTCCAGCAGGCGCCGGCGGTGAGCGGGCTCGATCAGCCGACGGCTCTCGCCCTCGACGCGTTGGGCGACAGCCTCTACGTCGCGGCAGCCAACTCCGATGCCGTGGTGGTCTTCGATCGCAACCCGGCGACCGGCGCGCTGACCTTCCTCGAGCTGCAGCAGGACGGTGTCGGCGGCGTGGACGGCCTCGCCGGCGCGAGCGGTGTCGCGGTGAGCCCGGATGGCGCCCACGTCTACGCCACCGGCGAGAACGACGACGCGGTGGTGGTCTTCGCGCGCGACGGCTCGACCGGCGCGCTCACCTTCGCGCAGAACAAGGCGGACGGCGTCGGTGGCGTCGAGGGCCTCGCCGGCCCGCGCAGCGTCGCCGTTTCGCCCGACGGAGCCAACGTCTATGTCGCCGGGTCCGGCGAGAACGCGATCGCCGTCTTCACGCGGCACCCGACACTCGGCACCCTGACCTATCAGCAGGTGCTCCGCGACGGAGTGAACGGCGTGGACGGTCTGGCCGGCGTGTCGACGCTCGCGCTGAGCGACGACGACGGCTTCGGCTTCCACCTCTACGCCGCGGGCTCGGGCGAGAACGCGCTGGCCGTCCTGCGGCGCAACGCGGCCGACTTCGGCCGGCTCTCCTTCATCGACGCCGAGCGCGATGGGTTCGGCGCCGTGAACGGGCTGGACGGGATCACCGGCGTGACGCTCAGCCCGAACGGCCAATTCGTGATCGCGTCGGGGAGCGTCGACGACGCCCTCGCGGTGTTCCGCCGCCCGACCGATTCGAGCTGCTCGAGCGGCTCCGACCTGGTGGGACCGCCGATCGAGCTCAGCGACACGATCAATGTGGCCGCCGGGAGCGAAGTGGTCTACGAAGTCACCGGGGTGGTCGATCCCGACCTCTGCCCGAGCTACCCCTGCACCGCGGTCGACCTCGTCAATACGGCGACGGCGACGCCTCCGGCCGGGGGCGTGGATCCGGTGGCCGGCAACAACAGCGACACCGACGTCGACGACCTCTCGCCGCGCGCCGACCTGTCGATCACCAAGACCGACCACGTGGCGGTCATCCAGGGCCTGGCGGGCGCAGCCGCCGTGGCGATCAGCCCGGACGGCGCGAGCGCCTACGCGGTCGGTCAGACGGGCGACGGCGTGGCGGCTTTCCGGCGCACCTTGGGCACCGGCGAGCTCACGTTCCTGGAGTCGGAGCGGGACGGCGTCGCGGGCGTCGACGGGCTGAACGGCGCGGCCGCGGTGACGGTCTCCGGCGACGGCCGGCACGTCTACGTCGCCGGTTCGGCCGACAACGCGGTGGTGGTGTTCAGCCGGGACGTCACGCTGGCGAGTCCCGACCTCGGAAAGCTCGCCTTCCTGCAGAAGGTCCAGAGCGGTTTCGGTGGCGTGACCGGCCTGCTCGGGCCGGACGGTCTCGCCCTGTCGCCGGACGGCAAGCACCTCTACGTGGCGGCGGCCAATTCGAGCTCGGTGGCGATCTTCCAGCGCACGACCGACGAGATCGATCC
>CAYZWR010000136.1:4170-5847 GCA_964481735.1 uncultured Thermoanaerobaculia bacterium | reverse complement strand
TTCATCGGCGCGGCGCGGCAGGGCCAGCTCGGCGTCGAGGGTCTCGGCCAGCCGGCCGCCCTGGCGGCGAGCCCCACCGCCTTGCGCATCTACGTCGCCGGCGCGGAGGAGGGTTCGGTCGTGACCTTGGCACGCGACTGGGACAACGGAACCCAGAGCGGAACCGGCGAGCTCTCGTTCGTCGAGGTGGACCGCGAGGGTGACGGAACGGTCGCGCCGGGGCAGACGATCGCCTACGACATCGTGGTGACCAACCATGGTCCGAGCGCGGTGCGCGAGGCGGTGGTCGGCGACGTCTTCCCGGGCGAGCTCGAGGACGTGTCGTGGACCTGCACCGGCCTGACGCCGGGAGCGACCTGTCTCTTCGGCATCGCGGGCAGCGGCGACCTCAGCAAGCCGGTCCGCCTGCCGCCCGGCGGAAGCGTCCTGATCACGGCCACCGGCACGATCAAGCCGGGGGTCACCGGCACGATCGTCAACACCGCAACGGTGACCGAGCCGAACGGCTTCATCGAGCTCGATCCGAGCGACAACACGGCGACCGACGGCGATACCGTGCTCGCCCGCGTCGCCGATCTCAGAATCGACAAGATCGCCTGCTCGGATCCGCTCGACTGCGCCGGGACCGAGGTCACGGATCTCGTGCCGGGCACCCGAATCAACTATCAGGTGCAGGTCGAGAACGACGGACCGAGCAACGTCTCGGGCGCCCGGGTGGTGGACGTGCTGCCCGAGGTGCTGGCGAATTCCGCCTGGACCTGCGACGCCTCGCCGGTACCGGGCCTCCTCTCGCCGCTCCCGCCGGTCGCGGCGCTGCACGACGGCGACGACGTGCCGGACGTCGTGCGCACGTGCGGGCAGTCCACGCTCACGCTGCTCAACGGTCTCGATGGCGCCAGCGCGGTCGCGCTCGCTCCGGACGGCCTGAATCTCTACGTCGCGGGGGCGACCGACAAGGCGCTCGCCATCTTCCGGCGCGACCTGCGCAACGGATCGTTGTCGTACGTGAATCTCGTTCTCGACGGCCAGACGGTCTACAACTCTTCGTGCACTCCCACCGGCGCGGTGGACGGTCTGAACGGCGCTTCCGGCGTCGTGGCGAGCCCCGACGGGCTGCACGTCTACGTGACCGGCGAGTTGGACGACGCGGTGGCGGCCTTCCAGCGCCTCTCGGGGACGGGGGACCTCCGCTTCCTGCAGTTCCTGCGCGACGGCGTGGGCGGGGTCAACGGATTGGGCAACGTTCGCGGAGCGGCCCTCTCGCCCGACGGCAAGCACCTCTACACCGCGGCGCGCAGCGACAACGGGGTGGGGATCTTCGCGCGCAACGCGGGCAGCGGACAGCTCTCCTACCTCGGCATCCGGGTCGACGGCACCTCGCAGCCCCCGCTCACGATCGACGGCCTCGCCGGCGCATCGGCGGTGGCGGTCAGCCCGGACGGCGCACATGTCTACGTCGCGGGCGAGACGGACGACGCGGTCGCCGTGTTCAGCCGCAACGCGGCGAGCGGGCTGCTGACCTTCGTCGAGGCCGAGAAGGACGGCGTCGCCGGAGTGGACGGACTGAATGGCGCTCGCGCCCTGGCGCTCTCGGACGACGGCCGCCATCTCTACGTGGCCGGTGGGCTCGACCATGCGATCGCGGTCTTCTCGCGCGACGTCGCGACCGGTGCGCTC
>CAYZWR010000136.1:0-4070 GCA_964481735.1 uncultured Thermoanaerobaculia bacterium | reverse complement strand
TCTACGCGACCGGCGGCGGCGAGGACGCTCTCGCGCTCCTGCGGCGCAACGACGGCTCGCGCTGCAGCGAGCAGGGTTTCGGCAACATCGACGACACGGTCGATCTGGTGGCCGGCGGGGTGGTCGTGTACTCGCTTTCCGCCGACCTCAGCGCGGCGGCGACGGGGACGTTGGAGAACACCGCGGAGGTGCTCGAGCCGGACGACGTCACCGATCCGTTGCAGGACAACAACGTGGTCACCCATACGGCGCAACTCACGCCGGTGGTCGATCTCACCTTGACCAAGGACGATTTCCAGACCGAGGCGATCCCCGGGCTCCCCCTGACCTACACGATCACGGTGTCGAATGCGGGACCGAGCGATCTCTCGGCGGCGACCCTCGAGGACCTCTTCCCGCTCGCCTTCCTGGATCCGGCGTGGAGCTGCGTCGCGACCGGGGCGCTCGCGTTCGTCGAGGCGGAGGTCAACGGACAGGCCGGAGTCGTGAACCTCGACGCCCCCTACGGCGTCGCGATCAGTCCCGATCCGGACGGAGCCTTCGGGCCGCTCGCTGGCGGCGACTATCTCTACGTCGCCTCGCGGAGTGGGAACTCGATCGACCAGTTCGCGCGCGATCCGCTCACCGGCGAGCTCGCGTTCGTGACCAGCTTCGTCGACGGCGTCGACGACCTCGATGGTTTCGGCGGTCCCGGCGGGTTGGCGATCTCGCCGGACGGCAAGCACCTCTACGCGACCGGAGCGGTCGACGACGCCATCGCGGTGCTCGGGCTCGAAGCCGGCAGCGGAGCCCTCTCGCTGATTCAGGTGACGCGCGAGTCCGATCCGGAGATCGACGGTCTCGACGGCGCGGCCACGGTCGCCGTGTCCGGGGACGGAGCCAACGTCTACGTCGGCAGCGAGGACGACGACGCGATCGCGGTCTTCGGTCGCGATCCCGCCACCGGCGAGCTCCTTCTCCTGCAGCGCCTCAAGGAGGGCTTCGGAGGCATGGAGCTGGGAGTCCTCGACCGGCCGGCCGCGATCGCCGTGGCGCCCGACGGGCGGCAGGTGCTGGTGGCGAGCGCGGAGTCGGACAGTCTGGCGGTCTTCGACCGCGCGCCGGGCACCGGAACGCTCGCCCTCGCCCAGGTGCTGCACGACGGCGAAGCGGGAGTCGACGGGCTCGACTTCCCACAGGCCCTGGTCGTCTCGCCGGGTGGGCAGTTCGTCTACCTCGCCGGGTTGGCCGACGACGCGATCGCGATCTTCGCGCGCGATCTCGAGTTGGGCGAGCTGAGCTACTTGGGCGCGGTGCGCCAGGGCGTGGCGGGAGTCACCGGCCTCGACGGCGTGCGCGGCCTGACCCTCAGCCCCGACGGCTTGTTCCTGTTCGCGGCGGGCTTCAACGACGATGCCATGGCGATCTTCCGCCGCGACGGCCTCACCGGTGCGCTGATCCAGTTGCAGGTGGAGCGCCAGGGAGTGGGCGGGGTCACCGGCCTCGACGGTGCGCGCGCGGTGACCGCGAGTCCTGACGGTCTGCACCTCTACGTCGGCAGCGAGCACGCGGACGCGGTGGCGGTCTTCGCTCGGGTGGGGCAGGGAAGCTGCGCCCCGGCGGGGGAGAGCGATCTCCTCGACTCGGTCGATCTCGCGGTGGGCGCCCAGGTGACCTATCAGGTGCTGGGCACGGTCGACTCGAGCGCCACCGGACAGCTGATCAACACGGTGACGGCGATCATGCCGCCGGGCACGACCAATGTCGGCGACACGAGCGCGACCGACATCGATCTGCTCACCCCGGTGTCCGAGCTCTCGGTGCTCAAGACCGATGGCGTCACGACCGCGATCCCGGGCACTTCGACGATCTACCTGATCACGGTCGCGAACAGCGGTCCGAGCGACGCGCCGGCCTCCCAGGTGACCGATCCGCTGCCCGCCGAAGTGACTGGCGCGACCTGGGCCTGCAGTGGTCATCTCGGTGGCGCGTGCAGTCCGTCCGGCGTCGGCAGTTTGTCGGAGTCGGTCGACCTGCCGGCCGGCGCCGACGTGGTCTTCGCCCTCGCGGCTGCGATCGATCCGGCGGCCGTGGGTCTGCTGGTGAACACCGCGACGGTGGCGCCGGCCGCCGGGGTCACCGACCCGAATCTGGGGGACAACTCGTCGACCGACACCGACACGCTGGTCCCGACCGCGGATCTGGAGCTGATCAAGTCGGTGGACGACGCCACGGTCGAGACCGGCGATCCGATCGAGTTCACGCTGGCGGTGACCAACCTCGGACCGAGCGTGGCGACGTCCGTCTCGGTGATCGACCTGCTGCCCGCGGATACCGGCGTGGTGAGCGCGAGCGGAACGGGCTGGACCTGTACGCCCGCGGCCGGCTCGGTGACCTGCACTCTTCCGGTGCTGCCACCCGGAGCGGCACCACCCATCGTGATCTCGGCGACCGCGCCGACTTCGGCCGGCAACTACGTCAACGGCGCCACGGTGAGCGCGGCGAGCGCTGATCCGGCGGCCGCCAACAACACGGGCACGGCCGCCTTCGCGGTCGTCGTGCTCGAGCCGCCGACCGTCCTCAACCTCGACAGCGTCGATTCGACCGGCGATGGCGAGCTGTCGCAGATGGAGACGGCCGAGGTGCCGATCTCCCAGCTGATCGTGGAGTTCAGCGAAGAGCTGTTCGATCCGCCGGGCGACACCGATCCGCAGGACGTCACGAATCCGGCGTCCTATCTCCTGCTGGCGGCGGGATCCGACGGGAACTTCACGACCACCACGTGTGGCGCGCTCGGCGGCGACGACGCGGCGGTGGAGGTGAATGCGGTGGCCTACGTGAGCGCGACCTCGACGGCAACGCTCGACCTCCAGGGCGGCATTCCGCTGCCCGACGGGCTCTACCGGCTGCTGGTCTGCGGCGTGGCCGGAGTCCGCGACCTGGACGGCAATCCGCTCGACGGCGACGGCGACGGCAACCCGGGCGACGACTTCGGGCGCTACTTCCGGATCAAGATCAGCAACATCCTGGCTCGTCCGCACTTCGATTTCGCGACCGACGTCGACGCCTGGACCTTCATCGGCGGCGCGCCGACCGAGCTCTCCCACGACCCGGCGGACGGGGACGGATTCCCGTTGTCCGGCTCCGCGAAGCTCGCCAACCTCGCCGGGTCGACGCAACTCGAGATCCTGCAGTGCCTGCCGCTCCCGGGGGCCAACGCCTGGGTCCACTCCGGGGAGGTCCGGACGGATCTGAGCGCCGGCAGCGTTCAAGTGCACGGGCGGCTGGACTACGTGCAGGGTGGCACCTGCATCACTCCGGCGAGCACCCTGGCGTCCTGGCCGACCAGCGTGGTGAGCGGCGGAACAGGCGGGATCTGGCGTCAGCTCGCGCTGGCGGTCCCCGAACCGCCGGTCGGTGCCACCGGGCTGCGCGCGCGCTGGCGGGTCGAGAGCACGGCGGGGAGCATCTTCGAAGTGCGCCTCGACAATCTCACGCTGGTCGAGCCGCTCTTCGCCGATGGATTCGAAACCAACGACACTTCGCGCTGGAGCTCGACCCAGCCGTGAACGGGAGCTTCGGGAGATGAAGCCGAGGAAGGAATCCATGACCATGCGAATCCACCGAGCCACCTGTTTCGCGGCCCTCCTCGCCGGAGTCCTCGCTCCGCAGATCGTGCAGGCAGCCGTCGCGGAGATCACCCAGACGTTCCAGCTCCAGCCGGGCTGGAACGCGGTCTACCTCGAGGTGCGACCCGAACCGAACGACGCGGAATCGGTCTTCGGCGGCCTTCCTCTGGCCAGTGCCTGGACCTGGAATCCTTCGGGACCGAAGGTGGAGTTCATCGATGACCCGCAGGAACAGCTCGCGCCGAGCCCGCAGTGGCTGGGCTACTTTCCTCGTCCACGGCCGGAGTCGATCCTGACGAATCTCTTCGCGGTCCAGGCCAACCGCGCCTACCTGCTGAAGATCGAGGGCTCGCAGCCGGTGAGCTGGACGGTCACCGGCGTTCCCGAGGTGCAGTCCACGCGCTGGGTACCCGACGCCTTCAACCTGGTGGGATTCCCGGTCGATCCGCAGCAGGCGCCGAC
>CAYZWR010000135.1:0-8437 GCA_964481735.1 uncultured Thermoanaerobaculia bacterium | reverse complement strand
CGAAGAAGGCGTTGTTGAAGTCCACCCCGTCGATCGTGACGTTGGTGTTGATGCCGCGCTGGCCGGAGATCGCGAGGTTGCCCCGCTCGCTGTCGAAGCGAGTCTCGGGGGTCAGCAGCACGAGATTGCGGAAGTCGCGCTGGGCGACCGGCAGATTGGCGATCTGCTCGGTCTGGATGGTCGTCGAGGCGGAGGTGTTGGTCACCTCGACCGTCGCGATCTCCGAAGTGACGGTGATGGTCTCGGTGACCGTCTCGGCGGTCAGCGTGAAGTTGATCGTCGGCGTCGAGCCGAGGAGCAGGCGGACGTCGGCCTGCGTCGCGGTCGTGAAGCCGTCCAGCGAAGCCGACACGGTGTAGCTGCCCGACGGCAGGTTGAGCGCGCGGTAGGCGCCCTCGGCGTCGGAAGTCGCCGTTATCACCAGGCCAGTCTCCTGGTTGGTGACCTCGATCTTGGCGCCCGGCAACGGGCTCCCGTCCGTCCCGCGGACGGCACCCGAGATCCGGGTCGTCGTGACGTCGGTCTGAGCCCCGGCGATGCCCGCCAAGGCGAGAAGCGCGACCGCGATGGCCGCCGTGATCCGCAACCTGCTCATGAGTCCTCCTTGTTGGAAGCGAGCGACATGTCCGAACTCCGGACTACTTGGGATGCATGCTAACGATCGGATCGCCCCGATCGGTAACGGCCTGCGAACAACCGGGTGACGTCTCGCGCGAAATCCTACCGAAGCGCGATCCACCTGTCAGCCGTACAAGGAATTGTGCAATCCGTGTGGTGAGAAACCGCCGATCCGTTTCACGGTCCGCCTCGCACGGCGTCGTTCGCTAGACTTCGCCCATGCCGGCCCCCGAAATCCAGATCCTGGTCTGCGTCAACGAGCGTCCGCCGGAGGCGGCCAAACCGTGCTGCGCCGCCCGCGACGGCCTCGCCGTCTATCGAGCGCTCCAGGACCGGGTGAAGGAGCTCGGATTGCGCGATCGCGTCCTGGTCACCCGGACGGGCTGTCTCAAGCACTGCAGCCGCGGCGTGACGGTCGCCGTCTGGCCGCACAACCACTGGTACGGCGGGGTGGGCCTCGGCGACGTCGAGGAGCTGCTCTCGCCCGAGGCGCTCGCCGGGCGCGAGCTCGTCCGCCTGCGCATGCCGGCCGGTCCCTGGGAGTAGCGCCTTGCGGATCGCGGTCCCCCAGGGACGCCTGCGGGCCGGTGGTCTGGTCGACGAGCTCGCGCCGCGGGTCGAGCTCGCCCCCTTCCGGCTGGCCGACGACAGCGCCGAGGCGCGTTGGACGACGCGGGTCGGGGTCGCCTGGGACGCCGAGGCGCTGCAGATCCGCTTCGACTGCCGCGACGACGATGCCTGGTCGAGCCATACCGCCCGCGACGCCCCGCTCTGGCAGGAAGAGGCGGTGGAGGTCTTCCTGGCCGCGGGCGAAGAGGACCCGCGGGAATACTTCGAGTTCGAAGTGAACCCGGGCGGCGCGCTCTTCGACGCGCGGGTCACGAATCCGCACGGGGACCGGCGTGACTGGAGAGTCGACGCGGGATGGAACTGCCCCGGGATCCGCTGGCGGGTGGGGTCGGGTGGTCGCGGCGCCGATTGGTGGGCGCGGCTGGCGATTCCGTTCCGTGGCCTCGGCCTCGCCGGACCGCCCGCGGCCCTGCGCGCCAACTTCTTTCGCATCGAGCGCCCGCGGAGTGGCGATCCCGAGCTCTCCTGCTGGCGGCCCACCCTCACGGCTCCCGCCGACTTCCATCGCCCGGCGCGATTCGGTTTACTCGACCTGATCCGGTAGACTCCGCGCTCTTTGCCGACCACCATGGCGCAACCGCCCTTCGATCTCGTCGCGGCCACCACGCACCTCGCGCGTCGGGACCGCACGCTGGCCCGGATGATCCGGGAGATCGGACCTTGTCGATTGGAGATCGCGGCGCGCCAGAGTCCCTACGAGGCGCTCGCCGAGTCGATCGTCTACCAACAGCTCCACGGCAAGGCCGCCGCGACGATCTACGCGCGCTTCTGCTCGGCGCTCGGCTCGCGACGCTGTCCTCGTGCCGAGAAGGTCGTCGCGGCGTCGCCCGAGCTCCTGCGCTCGACGGGGCTGTCGCGCAGCAAGGCGGCAGCGCTGCAAGACCTGGCAGCGCGCGTGCTGGCGGGCGAGATCCCGACCCGCCGCGCCGCCGAGTCGCTCGCCGACGACGCGCTGATCGAGCGGCTGACCGCGGTGCGCGGCGTGGGGCGGTGGACGGTCGAGATGTTCCTCATCTTCACCCTCGGTCGCCCTGACGTCCTGCCGCTCGACGACTACGGAGTGCGCAAGGGGTTCGCCCGCGTCTTCGCGCGGGATGTCCTGCCCAAACCCAAGGAGCTCGAGCGACAGGGGGACCGCTGGCGCCCCTATCGCACGGCGGCAAGCTGGTATCTTTGGCGCGCCGCCGATCTCGAGCTCACATGAAGAAAAGTCCCCTCGCGACCTTCCTCGTAGCCTGCGCGGTCGCGGCATCGCTCTGCGCCGCGACCCCGGCTGCGGCCACGCCGCCGAAAGCCCTCGCGCCCTCGCCAGTCGTCGCGCAGGACGTCTACGCGCTGCCGGTTCTCACCGAACTCGCGGTCAGCCCGGACGCCGCTCGAGCGGTCCTGGTCGAGCAACGCGCCGACCGCGAAACCGACGCCTTCCGCGGCCGTCTCTTCGCCGTCGACCTGGTCGCGCCGCAGGGCGCACCGCGCCCGCTCACCGCCGCCGACCGCGACGCCACGCAGCCACGCTTCTCTCCCGACGGGAGGTACCTCGCCTGGATCGAGCGCGGCGATGCCGAGAACGCGCTGCGCGTGGCGCCGTCGCGCGGCGGCCGGGCCCGCACCGTGGTCGAGCTCCCCGAGGAGATCGCGGAGTTCGACTGGTCGCCGGACGGCGAACGGCTGGTCATCGTCCGACAGGACCCGGAGCCGGCGGGTGCCGCCGAGCAGCGGCCTTGGGTGGTGACGCGCAGCCAGGCACGCCGGGACGGAGAGGGCTTCCTCGGCGAGCGGCGGTCGCACCTCTGGGTGGTCGGGCGCTCCGGAGGCGCGCCGCGGCAGCTGACCAGCGGTCCCTGGGACGACGCCTCGCCCGCCTGGTCGCCCGACGGACGCTCGATCGTCTTCGTCTCGAATCGCGCCCCCGACCCGGACGCGACCGACAACACCGATCTCTACCTGATCGCTCCCGAGGGAGGCGAGCCGCGATGCCTCTACGCGGGTCCGGGCACCGAGTCGGCGCCCGCCTGGTCGTGGCGCGGCGACCGGATCGCGTTCCACTCCCTGCGCCGCGCGAACGACTACTACCAGCCGCAGCGGGTGATGACGATCGCCGCCGACGGCGGCGCGCCGACCGACCTGACGGGCCGGCTCGACGCCTGGGTGGCCGCCGACGCGCTCGCCTGGGGTGAGCCGCACCCCCCGATCTGGTCGTCCGACGACTCGGCGCTGACGGTGGTCCTCGAGCGGCGCGGCGCGACCTGGATCGCCGAGGTCGATGCGCGCTCCGGGGCGGAGCGTGAGCTCTTCGGGGGACGGGCGGTCTACGGATTGGCGCGTCCTCTGCCGGGAGGCACCCTGCTGTTCACGCGCGGCGACGCGACGCATCCGCCCGAGCTCTTCCTCGCCGGCGGTGGCGGCGAACGCCGTCTGACTCACCTCTACGACGACTGGCTGGCGCGCCGCCGGCTGGTCGAACCGGAGAAGCTCTCGGCGACCAACTCGGCGGGCGACCAGGTCGAGGCCTGGCTCTATCCGCCGCTCGACCGCAAGCCCGGCGCGCGGGCGCCGCTCATCGTCTACATCCACGGCGGCCCGCAGGGCTTCGACGGCGACTACTTCGATTTCGATCTCGAGAACCAGCTCTTCCCCGCCGCGGGCTGGGCGGTGCTGCGGGTGAACTACCGCGGCTCGACCTCCTACGGCGAGGCCTTCTCGCGCGCCATCTGGGCCGACTGGCACCGGCGCGAGTACGAGGACCTCATGCTCGCGCTCGACCAGGCGCTCGCCACTCATGAGTGGCTCGACCCGGACCGGCTGGGCATCGGCGGCTGGTCGTACGGCGGCATCATGACGCTGTGGACGGTCGGCCACACCGACCGCTTCAAGGTGGGCGTGCCCGAGCGCTTCAGCTTCGACTACCTGTCGACCTTCGGCGAGGACCAGTGGTACGTCTGGCTGCTCACCGAGCTCGGCAGCCCGTTCGAGAACCAGGAGCTCTACCGGCGCCTCTCGCCGGGGACCTATCTGCCCCGCGTGACGACGCCGCTCTACCTCATCGCCAACGAGAACGACTACAACTGCCCGCTGCCCCAGGTGCTGCAGGCCTATCAGCGGCTGCGCCTGCTGGGCCAGAAGAGCGAGCTGGTGGTCTACCCGGACGAGTCGCACAGCATGGAGTCGCCGGCCCACCTGGTCGACCGGCTGGGGCGGCTGCTGGTCTGGTACGGTCGTCATCTCGGGGCAGCCGGCGCCGCGCCCGCGCCTTGAGCGGCAACGACCACTTCTCGCGCCTCGCCGGGGGCTATCGCCGGTTTCGCCCTCGCTACCCCGACGACCTCTTCGACTGGCTGGCCCGACGCGCACCGGCGCGCGGTCTCGCCTGGGACTGCGCCGCCGGCAGCGGGCAGGCGACCGGCGCCCTGGCGGCACGTTTCCGGCGCGTCGTGGCGAGCGACCTCAGTCTCGCGCAGCTCCGCGAGGCGCCGGCGCTCGCCGGGGTTCACCCGGTGGCCGCCCTGGCCGAGGCGGTCCCGCTCCGCGACGCCGCGCTCGATCTCGTGGTGGTCGCGCAGGCGCTGCACTGGTTCGACCTCGCGCGCTTCTACGCCGAGCTTAACCGGGTGGCCCGTCGGGGCGCGCTGGTCGCCGCCTGGTGCTACGACCTGCTGCGCATCGACCGCGAGATCGACCGCCGGCTCGATCGCTTCTATCGCGAGGTGGTCGGACCCTTCTGGCCGCCGGAGCGGCGCCTTCTCGAGTCGGGGTATCGGACCCTGCCCTTTCCCTTCGTCGAGGAACCGAGCCCCGAGTTCGCCATGGTCGCCGATTGGACCTTCGGCGAGTTGCTCGGGTACCTGAGGACCTGGTCCGCCGTGGAGCGCTGCCGCGCGGCGACCGGCGAGGACCCGGTCGGCCCCCTGGCGGCCGAACTGGCGAGCCTCTGGGGCGATGCCGAGCGCCCGCGTCGGGTGAACTGGCCGCTCGCCCTCCGCGTGGGCCGCGTCGACTGACGCTGCAACCCGTTCTTCACCCGGCTCTCCACCGCCTCAGATCACCGGCCGCTCGCTCGTCCCGCGCGCCTCGGCCTCTCGCCCGAGCCGCGCTTCGCGGGCGGCATCTTCAGGCCGCCCCTGTCGGCTGTAGACGTCGGCGAGCACGTAATGCCCGAGCGCCGCCAGCGCCGAGCGCGGCTCGAGCTCGATGCCGCGTCGCGCCTCCGCGGCGGCGGCCGGGAGATCGCCCGCGGCGAGCAGCGCCCGCGCCAGGTAGAGCCGGCCGACGCCGAACTCCGGATTGACCTCGACCGCCTGGCGCAGCGCCTGGAGTCCCCCCGCGGCGTCGCCCGAGCGTTCCAGCAGCCGGCCCAGGTTGAACAGTGCCTTGAACGCCTCCGGATCGTCGGCGAGCTCGCGGCGATAGGCTGCCATCGCCTCGCCCGCCCGCCCCTCGGTCTCCAGCAGCAGCGCCCGGTTGTAGTGCGCGTGCTTGGCCTTGGGGTCGATCGCGAGCGCCCGGTCGAGCGCCGCGTGCGCGGCGGCGAGGTCCTTCCGCCGGAAGGCGATCACCGCCAGTCCGACCTCCGCGCGCGCGGTCTTCGGCTCGACTTCGAGCGTCTTCCGGAAGGCGACCTCGGCCTCGCCGTCGCGCCCCGCGTCGGTCAGCACCTGCGCCAGGCGATACTGGATCTGCGCGTTCTCCGGGTCGTTCTGCAGGTAGTTGCGATAGCCGAGCACCGCGGCGTCGATGTCGCCCCGGGCGACGAAGGTGTCGGCCAGCCCGATCTGCGCCCAGTCGTGGTCGGCACGGCGCCGGAGCGTCTCGCGGTAGGCCGCCGCGGCGCGCTCCCAGTCCCGCTTGCGGAAGTGGACGTTGCCGAGCGTGAACCAGGCGTCGACCACCTCCGGGTCGGCGGCGAGAACCTCCTCCAGCAGCCCGATCGCCTTGCCGGGCTCTTCCCCCTTGGCGAGGCCGCGCGCCTTGCCCATCTTGCCGTAGACCTCGAGGCGGTCCTTCGGGTCCGGCAGCTCACGGAACGACTTGCCGGTGTCGACCGCCTGACCGCCCACGTAGCCGAGCGCCGCCAGGGCGCGCAGGGTCTCTTCGTCCTCCTCGACCGGGGCCGAGGCTGCGCTCGCCGGCGCGACCGTCGCATCCAGCGCCGCGAGCCCGGCGCGCAGCTCGCGCAGCACCCGGCGCTCCGCGTCGGCGAGGTTGCGCTGCTCGCCGGGATCGGCCTCGACGTCGTAGAGCTCGGCGCGGGGCGCCTCGATGAAGTGCCAGCGATCCTTGCGGATGGCGCGCAGCTCGGCCCAACCGTAGTGCAGGCGCGGCAGGAACGCCTCGCTGTAGCCGCGCGGCGGCGCCTCCGCCGCATCCTCCTGCCCGGCGAGCAGCGGCACGAGGCTCCGCCCCTGGCCCGGCTCGAGTCCGCCGGCGACGCCGGCGAGCTCGAGAAGCGTCGGCGCGAGGTCCGCCTGGCCCACCGCGGTCGCGACCTTGCGACCCCGCAGGCGAGCGTAGGGCGCGTCGAGGAGGAACGGCACCCAGGTCGTCGCCTCGTAGACGAAGAACCCGTGGTCGGCCTCGCCATGGTCGCCGAGGGCCTCGCCGTGATCCCCGATCACGGCGACGATCGTCTTGTCGCGCAGCCCGCGCGCGGCCAGATGGTCGAGCAGGCGCCCGACCAGCGAGTCGGTCCAGGCGATCTCGCCGGCGTAGGGCTCGCCCGGGTAACGGCTGCGGAAGGGCTCCGGCGGATCGTAGGGCGTGTGCGGGTCGTAGAGGTGAACCCAGGCGAAGAACCGTTCGTCGCCCAGCGAATCGATCCAGCCGAGCGCCGCTTCGACCGTCTGGTCGCCGGGGCGCTGGATCTCCCCCATGCTGAGCTTCTTCACCGCCTCGAGGTCGAAGTCGTCGAGATAGCGCTCGAACCCCTGGTCGATTCCCCACTTGTGGTCGAGCACGTAGGCCGAGACGAAGCCGCCGGTGCGGAATCCGGCCGCGCCGAAGGCCTCGGCGAGCGTCTTGCGCTCGGGCGCCAGCCGATAACCGCCGTTGTCGCGCACGCCGTGGGCGGCGGGAAGCAGGCCGGTGTGCAGCGTGCAGTGCGCGGGCAGAGTCAGGGGCGTCACCGACACGGCGTTGAGGAACTGCGTCCCCGTGGCGGCCAGGCCATCGAGCGCCGGGGTCTGCGGGGCCCGGGTGCCGCGCGCGGCGGCATAGCAGCCGATCCGATCGGCGCGCGTGGTGTCGAGGGTGACCAACAGGACGTTGAGATCCCGTGCCGTCAGGCCGTGCTCCAGCCGGCCGAGCGGCCCCCGCTCGCCGCAACCGCTGACGAGCAGGCCCACCGCCACGATCCAGCGGCGCGTCGCCGCTTCAAGACGATGAACTGGCAGGGCCATCGCCGCGCATCCTACGCAACTCCGCTCATCGAGCGCATCGCTTGTCGCCTCAACACTTCGGGGTTATCCTCGTCGCAACAAACGAGTCGCACGGCGGTGGCAGGACGCTTGCCCTAGGGAGACGAACCCACCGGGTCGGTCCAGCGGATCTGGCCGGTCCCGTTGACGAAAGGAGGCAGGATGCGAAGCTCGAGATTCACCCAGGCGATGACCTGGGCGCTCGGTCTGGCGCTGCTCGCCACGGGAGCCTGGGCCCAGAGCAAGACGACCTCGGCGATGACCGGAACGGTGGTCGACGAGTCGGGTGCCGCCGTCCCCGGGGCGCGCGTGGAGATCGCCAGCCCGTCGCTCATCGGCGGCGCCCGCGGCGCGACGTCCGACGCCCAGGGACGCTACCGCTTTCCCGAGATCGCGCCCGGGATCTACTCCGTCTCGGTCACCCTCGACGGATTCCAGCCGGTGCGCGTCGAGGGCGTGACGCTCGCGGTCGGCCAGTCCCTCGACGTGCCGGTGCAGATCAACGTCGCCGCCGTCTCCGAGACGCTGGTGGTCACCGCCGACGCGGCGACGATCGACACCGCGAGCTCGGCCAGCAACACCAACCTCGACAACGACTACCTGCAGAACCTGCCGACCGCCCGCTTCCAGCCGGACGTGCTCAACCTCGCTCCGGGCATCAACCAGGACGTCGCCTTCGGCTCGGCGGGATCCGGCCTCGCCTACCAGCTCGACGGCGTCGACACCTCGGATCCGGAGGGCGGCACGGCCTGGTCGTTCGTCAACTTCAACATCGTCGA
>CAYZWR010000134.1:0-8446 GCA_964481735.1 uncultured Thermoanaerobaculia bacterium | reverse complement strand
GGTCGCCGGCCTTGAGCGGCACCCACACGCGGCCGTCGTTGCGCAGCGACTCCGACATCAGCGTGGTCTTGCTCGCGTGCTCGTTGCTGACCGGGATGCTCGTCGGGTGGATCTGGGTGAAGCACGGGTTGGCGAAGCCCGCACCGCGGCGGTGGGCGCGCCACGTCGCCGTGACGTTGCAGGCCTTCGCGTTCGTCGAGAGGAAGAAGACGTTGCTGTAGCCGCCGGTGCCCAGCACGACCGCGTCGGCGGACCAGCTCTCGATCTTCCCGGTCACGAGGTCGCGCGTGACGATGCCGCGCGCCCGCCCGCCCTCGACGACGACGTCGAGCATCTCCGAGCGCGTGTGCATCGACACCTTGCCCGCCCCCACCTGGCGCTGCAGCGCCTGGTAGGCCCCGAGCAGCAGCTGCTGGCCGGTCTGGCCGCGCGCGTAGAACGTGCGCGAGACCTGCGCGCCGCCGAACGAGCGGTTGGCGAGCCCGCCGCCGTACTCGCGCGCGAAGGGCACGCCTTGCGCCACGCACTGGTCGATGATCGCGGTCGAGACCTCGGCGAGGCGGTGCACGTTCGCCTCGCGCGCCCGGAAGTCGCCGCCCTTGACGGTGTCGTAGAAGAGGCGGTGGACGCTGTCGCCGTCGTTCTGGTAGTTCTTCGCCGCGTTGATGCCGCCCTGCGCCGCGATCGAATGGGCGCGGCGCGGCGAGTCCTGGTAGCAGAAGCACTTGACGCGATAGCCGAGCTCGCCGAGCGAAGCCGCCGCGGCCGCGCCGCCGAGTCCGCTGCCGACCACCAGGACCTCGAAGCGGCGCTTGTTCGCCGGGTTGACCAGCTTCATCTCGAACTTGCACTGCTCCCACTTCTTGTCGATCGGGCCTTCCGGGATGCGGGCGTTCAGTTGGACCATGGCTACCTCACCAGGCCGGTGAGCACGGCCACCGGGAACGAGACGTTACCGAGGGTGATCAGGCCGGCGAACAGGGTCGCGAACCGCCTCCGCCAGGGGTTCCAGCGCGGATTGTTCCAGCCCATGGTCTGGAAGAGGCTCCACAGGCCGTGGTAGAGGTGCAGCCCCAGGGCGAGGTTGGCCGCGATGTAGAAGCAGGCGACCCACCAGATCTGGAAACCGATCACCACGTTCTGGAAGACCTTCCCGGCGACGAAATCGGGATGGACCCAGCCCAGGGTGAGATGGGCCAGGTGATAGAGGATGAAGGCCAGCAGGATCACGCCGCCCCAGCGCATGGTGCGCGCGGCGTAGGTCGCCTGGACCCACTCCTTCACCGCGTAGGACTCGGGCCGCGCCCGCCAGGACTGGCGGGTCAGGAGCCAGGCCGAGAGGACGTGCAAACCCGCGCAGGCCAGCAGCACGATGCGGGCGACCCAGAGCAACTGCCCCGGGCCGAAGAAGGGCGCGCCGAGCCCGCGCAGGCCCTCCGCATAGTGATCGAACACGGCCTCGCCGAAGTACATCTTCAGGTTGCCGATCATGTGGACCAGCACGAATCCGAAGAGCACCAGGCCGGTGATCGCCATCACCGCCTTCTTGGCCAGAGTGGAACGGAACAAGCCGAAAATCGAAGTCATCGCACCCCCGCTTGACTCGATCGAGCGTCTAGTCTCACGCTCGTGAGGGCATCATATCGACACCCTTTTGGGCGGGGTTCAGCGACGTCGGCGGCGGCGGGGCCGGCGCCGGGCGGGGACCGGCAAGGCCTCGGCGGCGGCGACCGGCGGCGTCTCCCCGGAGGCGAGCACCGGCCGGCGGCGCTCCGCCGCCTGCCATTGGGCGAGCTCCTGGAACCCCTCTCCCGTCGCCTCGGCGAGCAGCTCGAAGAGCCAGAGCGAATCCGGGAACCAGGGGCGGGCGGCCGCGTGCTGGCGTTCGCTCGCCGAGCGATGGGGCTCGCAGAGGCGGAGGAAGCCGCGCAGCGCGTCGGTCGTCTGCTGCGCGCGCAGGCGCGAGAGGGCGAAGCGCTTGAAGAAGGGCTCCGTGATCTCGTCGATCAGCGCCTGCAGCTGCGTCCGTCCGAGCGATCGACCGGCGAGCGCCTCGACGTCGAAGCGGCGCAGGAGCAGCGACGGCAGGAGCAGCGCGGCGAGCAGGCCGCCGTCGGACACCTCGCTCCCGGCGGCGACCTTGCGATCGAGGGTCGGCAGGACCCGGCCGAAGTCCCCCAATCCGCGCTCTCCCACGGCCACCATGGCGTAGGCCTCGGGGAGCAGCACTTCGAGCAGGCCGAGCTCCAGCATCCACTGCATGGCCGCCCCGGCGCTGCCCGAGCGCAGCAGCTCGACGAGCTCCTCGCTGACCCGCGCCGGCGAGGCCTTCTCGAGCTCGCGCGCCGAGTCGTGGATCGCCGCCTGGGTCGACGGCTCGAGGGTGAATCCGAGACGGCCGGCGAGCTCGCAGGCGCGCAACATGCGCACCGGGTCCTCGCGGAAACGTATCCAGGGATCGCCGATCGTGCGCAGCGTCTTGCGACGCAGGTCCTCCATGCCGCCGACGTAGTCGAGGATCGAGAAATCGGCGATGTCGTAGAACAGCGCGTTGACCGTGAAATCGCGCCGGAAGGCGTCCTCCTCGGGACTCCCGAAGTTGTTGTCGCTGCGGATCAGCAGATCGTCGCCGGCCGCCGCGAGCTCCTCCGGGCTGGGCTCGCGCCGGAAGGTCGAGACCTCGACCACGACGTCGCCGAACAGGATGTGCGCCAGGCGGAAGCGGCGGCCGATGATGCGCGCGTTGCGGAAGAGCCGCCGGATCTCCGGCGGACGGGCGTCGGTCGCGACGTCGAAGTCCTTCGGCACGCGCCCCAGCAGGAGGTCGCGGACGCCACCGCCGACCAGGAAGCCGCGATAGCCCGCACCCTGCAGACGATAGAGGACCTTGAGGGCCTCTTTCTGGATGTTGCTGCGGGATACCGAGTGGTCGGAGCGGGGGACGATCCGAGGCTGTGACAACGACGATTCACTCACGCAGCGTCGATTATACCGAGATCCTCGTAGATCGCCGCGGTGAGCTTCGCGAACCGCTCGCGATGCACCTCGTCGCTCGGCATGCCGTTGACCGCCAGCGCGACCACCAGCTCGGCGTCGGGATCGTGAAAGGCGCACGAGCTGCGCGCGCCGCTGTGCCCGTAGGTCCGCGGTCCGGCATGCGGGCCGTAGCCGTACGGCAGCGCGGGATCGCCGTAGTGCGCCGAGTTGACGATCACCCCGAGCCCCCAGTCGAGCCGGGTGCGGAACGTCTGATCGATGAGACCGACGCGGTGGCGCGCCCGGATCGCCTCCACGGTCTGCGGCGCGAGCAGGCGCAGGCCGCCGAGCGTGCCCCCGGCGGCGAGCAGTTCGTAGACCCGAGCGAGGTCGCGGAGCGGTCCCCAACCGTTGCCCCCGGGCGAGCAGGTCACCACGCTCGCCTCGGCGTCGAGGGCGAGCGGCGTCGGCTCGCCTTCACCGCTCGCGAACATCGGCGCCAACCGACCGCCGTAGGCGCGATAGCGCGCTGGCGGCATGCCCACCCAGGCGTCCTCGCAACCGAGCGGCAGGAAGAGCTCGTCACGCACCCAGCGCTCGAAGGGGCGGCCGTCGAGGCGGCGCACCAGCTCGCCGAGCACGAACCAGCTCGAGGCCAGGTGGTAGCCGGCCTTGCGGCCCGGAGTCCAGCGCGGCTCCAGCCGCTGCGCGCAGACCTTGGCCACGATGCCGTCCCAGCCGAGCGCGGGCCAGCCGGTGTCGAGCATGCGGAGGCCGCCGGTGTGGGTCAGCAGATGGCGCACCGTCACCTTCTCCTTGCCGCCAGCGGCGAACTCGGGGATGTGCCGCGCGACCGGATCGTCGAGCCCGAGCGCGCCGCGCTCCCACAGCCAGGCGATGGCGAGCGCGGCGAGCGGCTTGGTGGAGGACATCCAGAGCATCAGGTGATCGCGGCGCATCGCTTCGCCGGGCCGCGCCGCGCCGAATCCGGCGTCGGCGAGCACGCGCCCGCGTTGCGCGAGGTAGATCTGGCCGCCGAGCTGCAGCCGCTGGTCGATGCCCTCGGCGAGCGCCGCCACGGTCCGCGGCAGCTCGTCGGCGTCGAGCCGGCCCTCGACGGCGAGCGCGCGCGGCTCAGCCATCGGCGTAGCCCGTGTCCACCCGTTGGCCGTCGTCCAGGCGGACCGCGGTGAGCCTGCCCCCCCACGCGCAGCCGGTGTCGAGCGCCAGGTAGTCGGGGCCGCGGCGATAGCCGACCGCCGCCCAGTGACCGAAGACGATCTCGACTCCCGCGCTCCGCCGGCCGGGGGCCTCGTACCAGGGGTGGAAGCCCTCGGGCGTCTCCTCCGGCGGGCCGGTGAACTCCCGGCAGAGCTCCCCCGCCGGGGTGACGGCGCGCATCAGGGCGAAGGCCTGCAGGGCGCGCGCCTCGGCGGAGATCGTGCCCGCCGCTTCGCCCTTGCGGCGGACCTCGGCGAGCAGCTGGGGCGCTCCCTCGCCGCGCAACCGCCCCTCGAGCCGCGCGGCGAGACTCTCGGCCTCCTCGACGCTCCATTGCGGCAGGAGACCGGCATGCACCAGCACGCGCCCGCCGGAGCGCACCAGCAGCGGCCGGCGACGCAGCCAGTCGAGCAGCAGCAGGCTGCGCTTGGAGCGCAGCACCTCGGCCAGCGCGTCGCGCGGACGTTCCTCGGCCACGCCGAAGGCGACCGCCAGCAGGTGCAGGTCGTGGTTGCCCAGCACCGACTCGATCCGCCAGTCGTGGTCGGCCGCCCATTCCAGCACCGCGAGGGAGCGCGGGCCGCGGTTGACCAGGTCGCCGGTGAACCAGAGGCGGTCGTCGCGCTTGGCGAAGTCGATCTTCTTGAGGAGTTTGCGCAGCGTGCGATAGCAACCGTGCACGTCCCCGATCGCCCAGGTGGCCACGAGCCAGAAGTTATCTCACCTGCGGCAGCTCGGGAGGCGTCACGGATAGGATTCCGTGCCGTGGGGAGATCGCTGCTCGCCGCGCTCCTGGTGCTGTCGACGACGAGCTCTCCGGCGCAGCCGGGGGCCGAGACGCGCGGCGACGCCGCCTGGGCGCGGCGGGCCGAAGGCTTCGCGGCCAGCGGCAGAGTCGCACCCGGGCCCACCGCGGAGGCGGTCGCGGCCTACGAGGAGGCGATCGCCGCCGCAGGCTCTTCGCCCCGCCTCGCCGGCAAGCTCGTCGACGCGGTCTGGTTCCAGGGCCACTTCGCGCTCGCCGACGGTCCCGGCGTGCGGGCGCTCTACGACCGAGCGATCGAAGTCGCCGAGGCCGCGGTGGCGCGCGCCGTCGCGCAGGGCGACGCCACGGGCGAGGCCGAGGCGCGCTTCTGGGCGGCGATCGCCTGGGGGGTCTGGGGCCTGGAGCACGGCTACCTCGCCGCCGGCCTGCGCGGCGTCGCCGGCCGCATCCGCGACCACGCCGAGCGCGCCGCGGCGATCGACGAAACGCTGGCCAACGGCGGTCCGCGCCGCCTGCTCGGCCGCCTGCACACGGTGACACCGAAGTTGCCGCTGTTCACCGGCTGGATCGATCCGGCGCGCGGGATCGCGAACCTCGAGCGCGCGGTGGCGATCTCGACCATCGACCCGCGCAACCAGCTCTTCCTCGCCGAAGCGCTGCTCGACCACGCTCCGGCGCGGCGCGCCGAGGCGCTGGCGCTGCTCGCCCGCGTCGCCGAGCGGACTCCCGATCCCGCCGAGCTGGTCGAGCAGTCGGAGACGATCGCGGCGGCGCGCCGGCGCCTCGCCGCGGAGCTGGAGAATCGGCCGAAGCCATGACGACCCGGGGATCCGCCGACGACCCGTACGTCGCCTATCTGCATCGCTTCTTCGCCAGGTGGTCGCCGCTCTACGACCTCTTCGCGGCGCCGATCGGCTTCGCCTACCGCGCCGCGGTGAGGCAGGCGGGCGCCGAGCCCGGCCGGGCGCTGCTCGACGTCTGCACCGGCACCGGCGAGATCGCGCGCCGCGCGGCGCGCGCCGGCGCCACCGTCACCGCCATCGATCTGACCCCGGGGATGCTGGTGCGGGCGCAGGCGAAGGCGGGCCGGCTCGGCGTGCGCTGCGAGCTCGCCGACGCGCGCGCCCTCCCCTTCGCGGACCGCTCTTTCGACGCCGTGCTGCTCTCCTTCGCGCTGCACGACATGCCGCGGCCGGTGCGGCTGGAGGTGCTCGCCGAGTGCGCGCGGGTCGCCCGCGGCAAGGTGGTCGTGCTCGACTACGCCTTTCCCCGCGGAGGCCTCGGGCGGCGCCTTGCGATCGCCGCGCTCGCCTGGTACGAGACCGCCTATCTGCGCGGCTTCGCCCGCGAAGAGGTCGAGGAGCTGGTGGCTGCGGCCGGCCTCGTCGCGCGGCGCGTCCGCGCCTGGCTGCCGCTCCCCTTCGCGCTCTGGGAGATCGACCCCGCGGCGCGCGCTACTACCGCCGGTTCGCCTGCAGGATCCGCTTCCTCAGACGCATCGACTTCGGGGTGACCTCGACCAGCTCGTCCTCCTTGATGAACTCGAGCGCCTGCTCGAGGTTCATGACGTGCGGCGGCACGAGGTGGACGGTGTCGTCGGAGCCGGAGGCGCGCATGTTGGTGAGCTTCTTCTCGCGCACGATGTTGACGTCGAGATCGTTGCCGCGCGCGTGCTCGCCGACGATCATCCCCTCGTAGACCTCGTCGGTCGGCGAGACGAAGAGGATGCCGCGCGGCTGCAGCCCTTCGATGGCGTAGGCGGTCGCCTTGCCGGCGCGGTCGGCCACCAGCGAGCCGGTCGGCCGGTGCTCGATCTCCCCCTGCCAGACGTCCCAGCCGTCGAACAGCGAGTTCATGATCCCCTGCCCCTTGGTGTCGGTCATGAACTCGGTGCGGAAGCCGATCAGGCCGCGCGACGGGATGCGGAACTCGAGCCGCACCCGGCCGGTGCCGTGGTTGACCATCTTGGTCATCCGGCCGCGTCGCGCCCCCAGCTTCTGGGTGAGCACCCCGATGAACTCCTCGGGGCAGTCGATGACCAGTTGCTCCATCGGCTCCGAGGTCCGGCCGTCGATCGTCTTGGTGAGCACCTGGGGCTTCCCCACCGAGAGCTCGAAGCCCTCGCGGCGCATCATCTCGATGAGGATCGCGAGCTGCAGCTCGCCGCGCCCCGAGACCTTCATCGCGTCGGGCGAGTCGGTCGGCTCGACGCGGATCGCGACGTTGGTCAGCAGCTCCTTCTCCAGCCGCTCCTTGAGCTTGCGGCTGGTGACGTGCGCCCCTTCGCGACCCGACATCGGCGAGTTGTTGATCGAGAAGACCATGGCGATGGTCGGCTCCTCGACCCGGATGTGGGGCAGCGCCACCGGGTTCTCCGGGTCGGTGAGCGTCTCGCCGATGTTCGCCGCCTCCAGCCCAGCGACCGCCACGATGTCGCCCGGCCCGGCGCGGTCGATCTCGACCCGCTGCAGCCCCTCGTAGCCGTAGAGCACGGTCACTTTCGCCCTGGCGACCGACCCCTCGAGGGTCATCCGGACGATCTCCTGCGACTTGCGCATCTCGCCGTTGAAGATCCGGCCGATCACCAGCCGGCCGACGTAGTCGTCGTAGTCGAGGCTGGTGATCAGCAGCTGCAGCGGCATGGCCGGATCGAAGGCCGGCGGCGGGACGGTGGTGACGATCTGCTGGAAGAGGGGCTCGAGCAGCGTGTCGGGACCGTCGGGCGTCGTCCGGCAGAGGCCCTTCCGCGCGTTGCAGTAGAGCACCGGAAAGTCGAGTTGCTCCTCGGAGGCGTCGAGGTCGATGAACAGGTCGTAGACTTCGTTCAACACCTCCTGGATGCGGGCGTCCGGCCGGTCGATCTTGTTGATCACCACGATCGGCGTCAGGTTGGCCTCGAAGGCCTTGCGCAGCACGAAGCGGGTCTGCGGCAGCGGACCTTCCGAGGCGTCGACCAGGAGCATCACGCCGTCGACCATCTTCAGCGTCCGCTCGACCTCGCCGCCGAAATCGGCGTGGCCGGGGGTGTCGACGATGTTGATCCGCGTCCCCTGGTAGTGAATCGAGGTGTTCTTCGCCATGATGGTGATGCCCTTCTCGCGCTCCAGGTCGATCGAGTCCATGACGCGTTCCATCACGGTCTCGTTGGCGCGGAAGATGCCGCTCTGCCAGAGCATGGCGTCGACCAGCGTCGTCTTGCCGTGGTCGACGTGGGCGATGATGGCGATATTCCGGACGTCGGCTCGTTGCTGCCGGTTCATGCGTCGCTTCCTTCTCGTGGGGATGGCGCCCGGGGGGCGCCCGTGAAGCCGGCACGATATCACGGCCCTCGGAATGCCCCGGTATCCGAGATAGCCAGCGCTCCCCCGCCCGCTTGCTCTCTCCGTCCCCCCGCCCCGAGTTGCCATCGCTCCGCCGCCCGCGGCCGGCCGGTGAAAGCTCCGTCGCGCTCCGGCTCGCAACGCTTTGCGAGGCGCGTCGCGT
>CAYZWR010000133.1:0-8450 GCA_964481735.1 uncultured Thermoanaerobaculia bacterium | reverse complement strand
TCGACGGCGCCGTGCAGGACTACACCTTCTGGGGCGGGTTCGCGGAGATCCCGGCCCCGTCGGTGTCTTTCAACGGCCCGAACAACATCGCGGGCGTGTCGCCGCCGGACCCGGTGGGCGATGTCGGGCCGAGCCACTACGTCGCGATGAGCAATCTCTATTTCCAGATCTACGACAAGGCGGGGAACTCGCTCTACGGGCCGGCGGCGAACAACACCCTCTGGGCCGGTTTCGGCGGACCCTGCCAGACGGAGAACGCGGGCGACCCGATCGTCCTCCACGACCAGCTCACCGATCGCTGGATGCTCAGCCAGTTCACCTCCGCGGGCCCGGTCTGGTACAACTGCGTCGCCTTCTCGACCTCGTCAAACCCCCTGGGTAGCTACTATCGCTGGGCTTTCAGCACGGGGAGCAACTTCCCCGACTACCCGAAGTACGGCTTCTGGTCCGATGCGCTCTACATCAGCACGCGCGAGTTCCTCAACGGCGCCTCGTTCGCGGGCGTGGGCGCCTACGCCATTCGCCGGTCCGACCTCGTCACCGGGAATCCGACTCCCACGGTGATCTCCTTCCTGGTGCCCCCGGGGGCGACGCCCTACAACATTGGCGACGGCCTGCTGCCGACCGACCTCGACGGGGTGGTGCTGCCGCCTCCGGGCATGCCGAACTTCTTCCTCGGCACCATGGACAACGGCGGCCCGTATGGCGCTCCCCAGGACGCGATCACGATCTGGGAGTTCGACGCCGATTTCGCCGTTCCGGCCAGCTCGACGTTCACGCTGGCGCATACCGTGCCGATGACCGCGGCGATCGACACGATCTTCCCCTGCTCGCCAACGTCACGGAACTGCATTCCGCAGCCGGGTACCACGAACAAGATCGACATCCTCTCTTACCGCCAACGTCCGCTGCATCGCGCGGCCTACCGGAACTTCGGCACCCACCAGTCGATCGTGACCAATCAGTCGGTGGAGGCGGCGGCCAGTATGGCGGGCATCCGCTGGTGGGAGATCCGGGATCCCGACAACGCGCCGTTCATCTACCAGGAGAGCACGTTCGCGCCGGGCACCGGCGACGGCATCCACCGCTGGATGGGCAGCATGGCGGCGGACCACGCCGGGAACATCGCGCTCGGCTACAGCGCCTCCAGCGGCACCACGACCTTCCCCAGCAGTTGGTACACCGGCCGGCTGGCGAGCGACCCGCTCAGCACGCTGCCGCAGGGCGAGGGCGTCATCTACAACGGCACGGGATCGCAGACCGGCAGCGGGCGTTGGGGCGACTACACTTCGATGAACGTCGACCCGGTCGACGATTGCACCTTCTGGTACGTCAATGAGTACCTGCCGGCCACCAGCAGCGTCGGCTGGCAGCTGCGCATCGGCGCCTTCAAGTTCACCCAGTGCCTCCCGCTGCTGATCTTCTACGACGGCTTCGAGGTCGGGACTACCGGCCGTTGGTCGTTGACGTCCCCTTGAGCCGAGAGAGAATACCGGTCGCCTGATCTGCGGCCCGCCCCGGTAACGGGGCGGGCTGTTTCGTTCTCGGCCAGGGTACCTCGGATAGGATTTCCCCGACCCGGGAGCCCAGCGATGCGCGACTTCGAGAAGCTCGGCCTGTTCTACCTCGGACGCCCGGTCGATCCAGAGAGCGGGCAAGCGGCGGACGAGCCGCTGCTCTACGATTCGCGGGATCTGGTGACTCATGCCGTCTGCCTTGGCATGACCGGTAGCGGCAAGACCGGACTCTGCATCGACCTGCTCGAAGAGGCCGCGATCGACGGCGTGCCGGCCCTGGTGATCGACCCCAAGGGCGATCTGTGCAACCTGCTCCTGACCTTCCCGGAGCTCGCGCCCGGCGACTTCCGCCCCTGGGTGCAGGAGGAGGCGGCGCGCCGCAAAGGGGTGTCGCTCGACGAGCTGGCGGCCGCGGAAGCGGAGAAGTGGCAGCGCGGTCTCGCCGCCTGGGGGCAGGATGGGGAACGGATCCGCCGGCTCCGCAAGGCGGCGGCCTTCCGGATCTTCACTCCGGGCAGCTCGGCGGGCGAGCCGATCTCGATCCTCGCGACCTTCGCCGCTCCGCCGCCGGAGCTCACCGCCGACGCGGAGCTGCTCGCGGACCGGGTCGAGAGCACGACGACCAGCCTGCTCGGCCTGGTCGGGATCGGCGGCGACCCGCTGCGCAGCCGCGAACACATCCTGGTCGCCACTCTGCTCGATCGCGCCTGGAAGGCGGGGCGAGGCTACGACCTGGCACAGCTGATCGCCGACGTGCAGCAACCGCCACTCGAGCGCGTCGGGGTCCTGCCGGTCGACGGGTTCTTCCCTGCAGCGGCGCGCTTCGAGCTCGCCATGTCGCTCAACGCGTTGCTCGCCGCCCCGGGGTTCGAGCTCTGGCTCGCGGGCACGCCGCTCGAGGTCGACCGCCTGCTCTTCGCGGCCGACGGGCGCCCGCAGATCGCCGTGCTCTCGATCGCCCACCTCTCCGACGCGGAGCGGATGTTCTTCGTCTCCCTGCTGCTCAACCAGGTGCTCGCCTGGATGCGCGCCCGGCCGGGAGCGAGCGGTCTTCGCGCCCTGCTCTACATGGACGAGATCTTCGGCTACCTGCCACCGACCGCCAATCCGCCGTCGAAGAAGCCGATGCTCACCCTGCTCAAGCAGGCGCGGGCTTTCGGCCTCGGCGTCGTCCTCGCGACGCAGAATCCGGTGGACCTCGACTACAAGGCACTTTCCAACACCGGGACCTGGTTTCTCGGCCGGCTGCAGACCGAGCGCGATCTGGCGCGGGTGCTCGACGGGCTCGAAGGCGTCGGGGGAGCGGCCTTCGAGCGCCAGCGGATCGCGCAGCTCCTCGCCGGGCTGGCGACGCGGCGCTTCCTGCTGCACAACGTCCACGCGACGGCCCCGGTGCTCTTCGAGAGCCGCTGGGCGATGAGCTATCTCGCCGGTCCGTTGACCCGCGAGCAGATCCGGCAGCTCGACCAGGGACAGGCGAGGAGCCCGGAGGCCGGTCCCGCGAGATCCGCGGCTGGGGCGGCGGGCGCGCCGTCGCCGGCGGCCGGTGCCGCCGTCGCGCGGCCCGTCTTGCCACCGGACGTTCCGCAGCTCTTCCTGCCGCTGCGTGCGGCGCGGCCCGGCGACCCGGTCTACCGCGCGCATCTGGTCGGGCTCGGCCGGGTGCACTTCGAGGACGGCAAGCTCGGTGTCTCGCAGCGGGTCGAGGTGGCGCGGTTGGCGGCGCTCAACACCGACGTGCCGGTGGACTGGTTGCAGGCGACGACGCCGACCGTGGGCGAGGCGGACCTCGAGAGCGCGCCCGCCGAGGGGAGCCGGTTCGAGGAGGCACCGGTCGCCGCGTTGAAGGCGGGACAGTTCGCGCGCTGGGAGAAGGCCTTCGCCGAAGCGCTCTATCGCAGCGAGCGGCTCACCCTCTGGCGTTCGCCGGCGACCGGGGAGCTGTCGCGCGTGGGGGAAAGCGAGCGCGACTTCCGCATCCGCGTCGGCGAGGTGGCGCGCGCCGAGCGCGACCGCGAGCTCGATCAGGTCCGCCAGCGCTTCGCGGGCAGGGTCGAGGCGCTCGCCGAACGGATCCGGCGCGCCGAGGAACGGGTCGAGCGCGAGCGCGGCCAGGCGACGCAGCGCAAGCTGGAGACCGCGGTCTCGGTCGGGACGACGCTGCTCGGCGCCCTCTTCGGACGCAAGCGCCTCTCCACGACGAGCCTGAGCCGGGCCGCCACCTCGGCGCGCTCGGCGTCGCGGGCGATGAAGGAGGGGCAGGACGTCGGCCTCGCGGAAGAGAGCCTCGAGTCGCTGCGCCAGAAGCAGGCCGAGCTCGAACGCGAGCTCGGCGACGCGCTGGCCGAGGCCGGCGCACGGCTCGAGCGGGCGAGCGCGGAGCTGGTCGAGGTGGCGGTCAAGCCACGCAAGGCAGATGTCGAGGTGCGACGGGTGGCGCTCGCCTGGGCGCCCTACCTTCCCGACGCCGCCGGGCGACTGGCCCCCGCCTGGGAGTAGGGCCGCCGCGGGAACCTTTCGCCCGGCTGGGCGTTGATCAGAGTGATGCCGACCAGCGAATCGGTCCTCGCCGACGCTCACGCCATGGAGCTCGTGCGCCAGGGGGACGACGTGGGGCTCGATCAGCTGATCGAACGCCATCGCGACCGGCTGGTGCGCTACCTCTCCCGGCTGGTCGGCGACGCCGGACGGGGCGAGGAGCTCGCCCAGGAGACCTTCGTGCGGGTCTGGCTGGCGGCCGGCCGGTACCGCGAGGAGGGCCGTTTCGAGGCCTACCTGTTCCGCATCGGCACGCGGCTGGCAAGGAGCGAGGAGCGACGCCGGCGGCGCTTCGCCTGGGCTCGCGCCCGCGGCTGGCTGGCGGTGCCGCCGGACCGGCAAGAGCCCGAGGGACCAGGCCGCCTCCTCGCCGCGGAAGCCGCCAGCGAGCTCGCCGCCGCGCTCGCCGAGCTGCCGATCCGTTTCCGGGCGCCCTTGCTGCTCTTCGTCGTGGAGGAGCGTTCGCTCGAGGAGATCGGGCGCCTGATGGGGCTGCCGGTCGCCACGGTCAAGACCCGCCTCCACCGGGCGCGGCGGCGGCTGCGCGCCCGGCTGGCGGGAGATCCGGCGGAAGGAGAGAGCTGATGCGGGACGACGAGTTGGACCGGCGGTTGCGCGCGCTTCCGGCGGCCCGGGCCGGAGAGGGCTTCGCCCGCGAGGTGAAACGGCGGATCGGTGCCCGCGCCGCGGCGCGCCTCCGGTCGCGGCGGCGCGGCCTCGTCGCCGCCGCGCTGGCGCTCGGTGGGCTGCTCGTCGCGGGCGGCTGGTACCGCGCCGCGGAGCGGCAGCAGGCGGTGGAGCGGGCGCAGCTGCTCGCCGAACAGCAGCGGCTGGTCCGCGAGCTCGAGGCGCTGCGCGGGCTCGCCGCGGAACGCGAACGGATCTACCTGGGAAGCGACGCCGAACAGGTTCTCTACCTGGACTGGACCACGGTCGAAGCGGCTCGCGAACGTCGCAAGAAGATCTAGGAGACGATCATGAAACTGCATCCGGTGGCTCTCTCGTTTGCCCTTCTCGCTTCGCTGGCGGCCGCCGCGCCGTCGCAGACGCCACCACCGGCCCGAGCGGCCGCGGCACCGCCTGCGGTGGCACCGGCCGAGACGCCCGCGCCGGCATCCGGCGTTCCGGCGCCGGCGCCTCGGGCCCACGTCAGAACGCCTCGGCCGGTCGCCGAGGGGGGCTATCTCGGCGTCGAGCTCCTGGATCTGACGCCGGAGCTCCGGGAGCACTTCGGGGCGCCGCGCGATCAGGGGGTCCTGGTGGCGCGAGTGGTGGCGGGCAGCCCCGCAGCGAAAGCGGGCCTCGAGGTCGGCGATGTCGTCGTGGAAGCGGGGGGGCAGGAGATCCACGACAGTTGGGAGCTGTCGAGCGAGATCTGGCGGCGGGGCGACGGGGAGGCGCTGAGTCTCGGCTTGGTCCGCGACCGGCGACCCCAGAAGGTGCAGGCGACGGTCGAGCGGCGCGAGCGCGAGGGGGTGGACGTCGGGCGCTGGATCTTCCCGCCGCCGCCCGACGTACCGCCGGCGCCGGGCGCGCCCCGGGCGCCCGAGGCGTTCCGCCCGCGGACTCCGCTGCCGACGCCCCCGGACCTCGGTCCGGCGCTCGAGCGGCTGGAGCGGATTCTCGAGGACGACGACGTGGCGCGCCGGATGGAAGAGGTGCGCAGCCGGGTCGACGGTGAGCTCGAGCAGCGCCTGAAGGAGCTCGAGCAGCGCCTGCGGGAGCTGGAGGAGCGGCTGCGCCGCGAGAGCGAATCGCGCTGAGCCGGCCGCGCTAGCGCTCGACCCAGTAGTTCGGGGATTCCTTGGTGATCACCACGTCGTGGGCGTGGCTCTCCTTGAGGCCCGCCGGGGTGACGCGCAGGAACCGGCTCTTGGTGCGCAGCTCGTCGATGGTCGCGCAGCCGGCGAGCCCCATGCCCGAGCGCAGGCCGCCGGTGAGCTGGGGGAGCATCTGGTGGACGCTGCCCTTGTGGGGCACCATCCCCTCGATTCCCTCGGGCACCAGCTTGGCGAGCGACGTGGCGCCCTCCTGGAAGTAGCGGTCGGCACTGCCGCGGGCCATGGCCGACAGCGATCCCATGCCGCGGTACGCCTTGTAGGTTCGTCCCTGGTAGAGGATCGTCTCGCCCGGACTCTCCTCGGTGCCCGCGAACAGGGAGCCGATCATCACCGCGCCGGCACCGGCGGCGATCGCCTTGGAGATATCGCCGGAGAACTTGATCCCCCCGTCCGCGACCACCGGAATGTCCTGCTCGCGGGCCACCGCGGCGGCGTCGCGGATGGCGGTGATCTGTGGCACGCCGGCTCCGGTCACGATGCGGGTGGTGCAGATCGAGCCGGGGCCGATGCCGATCTTGACCACGTCGGCGCCGGCGTCGATGGCCGCTCGGGTCCCCTCGGCGGTGGCCACGTTGCCCACCATGAGCGCGACCTCGGGATAGCGCGCGCGCAGCGTCGCCGCGGCCTCGAGCACCCCGCGGCTGTGGCCGTGCGACGAGTCGAGCACGAGGAGATCCACCTTGGCGTCGATCAGTGCCGCGGCGCGCTCGAGGAAATCGCCGCTCGCGCCGACCGCGCCGCCGACCCGCAGCCGCCCGAGATCGTCCTTGCAGGCGCGCGGGTACTCGATCATCTTCTGGATGTCCTTGACCGTGATCAGTCCCTTGAGGTTGCCGTCCCAGTCGACCACCAGCAGCTTCTCGATCTTGTGGTGGTGGAGGAGCTCCTTGGCCTCGTCGAGGGTGGTGCCCTCCGGCACCGTGACCAGATCGTCCTTGGTCATCAGCTCGGAGATGCGCCGGTCGAGGTTGCTCTCGAAGCGCAGGTCTCGGTTGGTGAGGATGCCGACCAGCCGCCCCTCGGCGTCGGTCACCGGGACGCCGGAGATCTTGAAGCGCGCCATCAACTCGAGCGCCTCCGAGATGCGCTGCTCGGGACGCATGGTCACCGGGTCGACGATCATGCCGGCCTCCGACCGCTTGACCTTGTCGACTTCGGAGGCCTGGAGGTCGATCGGCAGGTTCTTGTGGATGACCCCGAGGCCGCCCTCCTGCGCCAGGGCGATGGCGAGGCGCGACTCGGTCACCGTGTCCATCGCCGCGGAGAGGATCGGGATGTTGAGCTGAATCCGGCGACAGAGCCGGGTGGCGAGGTCGACGTCGTTCGGATGCACGCTGGAATAGCCGGGCACGATCAACACGTCGTCGAAGGTCAGGGCCAGACGAGGGGCGTCGGATTCGTCGGTCATCGTGGGTCTGTCGATTCGGTCAGCGTGAGGGTCGCGCGCCATGCCGCACGATACCAAATGTAGAATCCGGGGCCCAAACCAACGCCCCGGGAGGATCCACCATGAACCACGCCCACAGAAGCGCTTTCGCCTGCCTGACCCTGACCGCCGTGCTGTGGGCCGCTGCTCCGCTGCGCGCGCAAGCCGGGGGAGAGGCCGGGCAGCCCCAGATGTCGGCCGAGGAGAAGGCGGCGATGCAGGCCTGGATGAAGGCGATGACGCCCGGGCCGGAGCATCAGCACCTGGCGGCGCACACCGGCAGGTGGAGCGGCACGGTGAAGCTCTGGCAGGCTCCTGGGGCACCGCCGGAGGTCAGCCAGGCCGCGTCGGAGCGCACCCTCGGCCTGGGAGGCCGGGTGCTGATCGACCACTGGACCGGCACCATGATGGGGATGCCGTTCGAGGGGATGGGAATGACCGGCTACGACAACGCGGCGAAGCGCTGGTGGTCGACCTGGTCGGACAACTTCGGCACCGGCGTGATGATCTCCTACGGCAACTGCGCCGAGGATCTCACGCAGGGATGCACCTACAGCGCGACCTTCTTCGACCCGACGACCGGCAAGGAGGGCAAGAGCCGATCGGTCGTGCGCTGGCCGACTCCCGACGAGGAGAAGATGGAGATGTTCATGGCCGGCCCCGACGGCAAGGAGTTCAAGTCGATGGAGATCCTCGTCCGGCGCCAGAAGTAACCGGCGGCGGCGCGCGTGGAGCGCGCTGCGCGGACCGCCCGTCAGCTGCCGGGGCGGGGCATCAGGCGGCGCCGGAGGTGGCGCCGTGGCACTTCTTGTACTTCTTGCCCGAGCCGCACGGGCAAGGGTCGTTGCGCCCCACCTTCTCCTCCACCCGGATCGGCTGCGCGGCCGGCCGCGCGGCCGGCGCACCCTGCGGCCCGCCTCCGGCGCCGAACTGGGGAGCCGAGAAGACCATCTGCGGGGCGGCCACCGGGGCCGCGCGTTCCCGACGCGCCCGCTCCTCGGCGAGTTGCTGTTCGGAGACCGGCTCGAGGCGGAAGAGCGTCTTGATGACCGTGTCCTCGACCCGCTCCTTGAGCGCCTGGAAGAGCTCGTAGCTCTCCTTCTTGTACTCCTGCAGGGGATCGCGCTG
>CAYZWR010000132.1:0-8495 GCA_964481735.1 uncultured Thermoanaerobaculia bacterium | reverse complement strand
CGGCGGGCTACTTCTACCGGTCGGCGGTGCACGCCGCCCTCGACGTGGTGCGGGCGCGCCAGCGCGCCGGTTGGGCGCCGCTCGAGGAAGCCGAGTTGCCGCGCGCCGTGCCGGCGGGGGAGCCCGCGCCCGAGCGCGACCGCGAGCAGGCGCAGTTGCGTCGCTCGCTGCGCCTGGCGCTGGCGCGCCTCTCGCCGCGCGCCGCCGAGATGTTCGCCCTGCGCTACTTCGAGGGGCTCGGCAATCGCGAGATCGCCGAACTGCTCGGCACCTCGCAGGGCGTCGTCGCCGTCCTCCTGCACCGCACCCGCCATCGCCTGCGCAAGGAACTCTCCATCTTGATGGGAGGTACGTCATGAAGTCCGAAGACCTGATCGACCGCGCGGTCACCGCGGCCCGCGACGAGCACCTCGACCCCGGAGTCGTCGAAGCGGCCGGGGCCCGCGTCTGGAACCGGCTGGCGAGCGAGCTCGTTGCCGGACCCGAGGCCGCCCCGGGCGGCAGCGAGGTGAACCACCGCATCCAGGGGTGCGCGGGCTTCCGCGCGCTGATTCCCGCCTATCTCGCCGGCGCGCTCGCCGAGCCCAAGCGGCTGCTCGTCGAGGACCACAGTCGCGAGTGCCTGAGCTGCCGCAAGGCGCTCGCCGCCGCCCGCCGGGCGGACGAGCCCGCGGCGGCCTCGCCAGAGAGCGGGATCTCGACGCCCTGGCGCCGCTGGGCGCTCGCGGCCGGCCTCGCCGGCACGGCGCTCCTCGGCGGTTGGCTGGTGGCCCGCAACGGCTGGATCCCGTTCGTCGCCGGCCCGTCGGCCGAGGTGCGATCGATCCAGGGCGAGCTCCTGGTGGTGGGCGCGGAGCGCTCGCGCGCCGCGGTCGCTGGAGAGCGCCTCGGGCGCGACCAGGCGGTGCGCACCGCCAGGGGCTCCGGCGCCCTGCTCACGCTGGCCGACGGCTCGCGGGTCGAGCTCGCCGAACGGTCGGAGCTGAAGCTCGACCGGCGATGGGACGGCACCGTGCTGCGGCTCGAGCGCGGCAGCCTGATCGTCGAGGCGGCCGAGCAGCGTCGCGGTCACCTCTACGTCGAGACCGGCGACTGCCTGGTCTCGGTGGTCGGCACGGTCTTCTCGGTCAACCATGGCGCCAAGGGATCGCGCGTCTCGGTGATCGACGGCGAAGTCAGGGTCAGCCAGGGCGCCGAGCTCGCGGTGCTGCGGCCCGGCCAGCAGCTGACCACCAACGCACGGCTCGCCGCCGTGCCGCTCGAGAACGAGATCGCCTGGAGCCGCGACGCGGCGCGCTATCGCGAGCGTCTGGCGGCCTTGAAGGCGCTCGGCCGGGAGCTCGACCAGGCGCTGGTCGCCGCCGACCGGACCTCCACCCGGCTGCTCGACCTGGCGCCCGCGGGAACCGCGGTCTACGTCGCGCTGCCCAACCTCTCGCAGTCGCTCGCCGACGCCTGGCAGATCGTCGAGCAGCGGGTGGGAGAGAACGCGGCGCTCGCCGAGTGGTGGCAGGAGCGCTTCGGTGACGGCGACGCCGAGCGCGAGATCTCCGAAGTGCTCGCCGAGCTGCGCCGTTTCGGCGGCGAGCTCGGAGCGGAGATCGTGGTGGCGCTCGACCTGGGAGCCGGCGCGGGCTCGGAGGCTCCGGTCGTGCTCGCCGAGGTGACCGACCCGCAGCGCTTCGCGCCGCTGCTCGACGAAGAGATCGCGCGGCTCAACGCGTCCGCCGAAGAGGGCGTCGTCGTGCGGCGCATCGCGGACCCGAGCGCCGAGACGGGCGGGGGTGGCGAGAGCCACCAGCTCCTGGTCTGGCTCGCCGGGGACCTGCTCGTCGTCTCGCCGAGCGCCGAACGCCTGGCGACCATCGAAGGGGAGCTCGAAGGGGGTGCCAATCCCTTCGTCGGCACCTCCTTCCATGCCCGGCTGGCGGAGGTCTACGGCGAGGGGACCGGCTGGCTGCTGGGAGTCGATCTGGCGAGCGTGCTGGCGCACCAGCAGGCCAACGCGCCGGAAGGCGAAGCGGCGGGGCTCGCGGCCGAGCGGCTGGGCCTGACGGAAGTGGATCACCTGGTCCTCGACAGCCGGGGCGCGGCCGGCGAGAGCCAGCATCGCGCGGTGCTCGCCTTCGCCGACGATCGCCAGGGGCTGGCCTCCTGGCTGGCCGAGCCGGCGCCGGTCGGGGCGCTCGACTTCGTCTCGCCCGACGCCCAGCTCGCGGTTGCCGGCCTGCTCAAGGACCCGGCGGCGATGCTCGACGACCTGCTGGCGCTGATCTCGGCGGACGACGCCGCGGCGCTCACGCGACTCGCCGATTTCGAGGCGGCGCACGGACTGTCGCTGCGCGAGGACCTGGCGGCGACGCTGGGCGGCGACGTCGCCTTCGCCTTCGACGGGCCGTGGCTCCCCGAACCCTCCTGGAAGCTGGTGCTCGAGGTGGCCGACGCGGCGCGCCTGCAGGCCACGCTGGCGACCCTGGTCGAGGTCTGGAATCGCGAGGCCGAGGCGCAGCAGCGGCCGCAGCTCCAGCTCAGCCAGGAGGCGGTCGACGGCACGATCGTGCGTACCCTGTCGCTCGCCGGCGGCCGCGAGTTGGCGCATCTGCTGTTCGTCGACGGCTATCTCGTCGCCGGTCCCTCGCGCGCCCTGCTCCTCGAGTCGATCACGCAGCGCGCCGCCGGCGTCACCCTGGCCGCCTCGCAGCGCTTCCTCGATCTGCTGCCGGAGGACGGCGAGATCCACTTCTCGGGCATCGCCTACCAGAATCTCGGCGGCTCGCTGGGGGCGCTGGGCAGCCTCCTGTCGGGGGCCGAGGGCGCGGGTGCCGAGCAGCAGGCCCAGCTCGAGGCGGTGCTCGCCGACAGCGGGCCCAGCCTCGCGGTGGCCTACGGCGCGGCGCGGCGGATCACGGTGGTGACCCGGGGCGGTCAGGGCCTGCTCGGCCTGTCGCTCGGGCGCCTGCTCGCCCTGAGCGGCCTCGCCGACGGCGAGGGAGAAGCGGCGGCGGCGCCGGCGAGCGCCGCGCTGGGCGGCGAAACCCGGCCCGGCCCGCAGGCGTAGAGTCTCGCGTGTCGATGGCGCCGCCCCTGCTCGAGCTCGACGGACTCGAAGTCAGCCTGGCCGGCCGGCCGATCCTCAAGGACCTCCGAGGATCGCTGGCCGGTCAGGTGGTGGGTCTGCTCGGTCCGAACGGCGCCGGCAAGACCACTCTGTTCAACACCATCCTCGGTTTCTATCCCGCCAGTGCCGGCACGGCCCGGGTGCTCGGTCGCGACATCCGCCGGGAAGCGCGCTCCATCCGGGCGGCGCTCGGCTACATGCCGGAGAGCGAGTCGTTCATCGCCGGGATGAGCGCCGTCCGCTTCGTCCGCATGATGGCCGAGCTGGCCGGGCTGCCGCCACGCCCGGCCCTCGAGCGGGCGCACGAGGCGCTGTTCTACGTCGGTCTGGGCGAGGCGCGTTACCGCAAGCTCGACACCTACTCGCTCGGCATGAAGCAGCTCGCCAAGCTCGCCCAGGCGATCGCCCACGGTCCGGAGCTCCTGCTGCTCGACGAGCCGACCAATGGCCTCGATCCGGCGGCCCGCCAGCGCATGCTCGGACTGATCCGCGAGATCGCCGCCTCGGGCGTGCGGATCGTCGTCTCGTCGCACCTGTTGCGCGACGTCGAGAGCTGCTGCGACGAAGTGATCGTGCTCAAGGACGGGCGGGTGGCGACGATCGCCGATCTCGCCGCCGAGCGCCAGGCCAATCGGCGTTTCCTCGAGCTCGAGACCAAGGGGGGAGAGAACGGCGCCTTCGCCGCGGCGCTCGCCCGGCTCGGCTGCGAGGTGGCGGAGCTCGCCGCGCGGCGGCTGAAGGTCGTCCTGCCCGCGACGGTCGAGGTGCGCGAGCTCTACCGCGTCGCGGAGGCGCAGGGGGTGCAGCTGCGCCGGCTGAACTCGAGCCGCAACTCGCTCGAGCACCTGTTCCTGCGCGCGATGGAAGACGGGGAGGCGAACCGTGCCGGTGTATGACCATCGCTATCGCGGCTACGCCGGCGAGCGCCGCGACTCGCGCTGGCGATTCCTGAAGCTCACCCGCTTCACGATCGGCGATCTCTTCGCCTCGCGCTTCACCCTGATCCTGTTCATTCTCGCGTGCCTGCCGCCGCTCGGCTTCGCGGTCCTGATCTACGGCGCCAACAACCTCGATCTCCTGCTCGCGACCGGGCTGCGCGTGAGCGGCGAGTCGCTCGACGGCAGCTGGATGGCGATCGACAAGGAGCCCTTCTTCTGGTTCATGGTCTGGCAGTCGAGCCTCTCCTTCCTGCTCGCGGCGTTCGTCGGCCCGGGGCTGGTGGCGCCCGACCTGGCGCACAACGCGCTGCCGCTCTACCTCTCACGGCCGCTGGGGCGCGCGGAGTACGTGGCCGGGAAGTTCGCGGTGCTCGCTGCGCTGCTCTCGGCGGTCACCTGGATCCCCGGCCTGCTGCTGATCGGCCTGCAGACCTCGCTCGCCGGCCCCGCCTGGCTGGCGGCCAACTGGCGCCTGGCGCCGGCGCTGCTGGTCGGCTTCCTGCTCTGGATCGTCCTCCTCTCGCTCTTCGCGCTCGCCATCTCGGCCTGGGTCAAGTGGCGGCCGGTGGCGACCGGAATGCTGTTCGGCGTCTTCATCGTCGGCGAGGCGTTCGGAAAGGCGATCGTCGAGATCGTCGGCGTCCGCTGGGGCAAGCTCCTCGCCTTCGACGACCTGGTGGAGACGATCTGGGCCGATCTGTTTGGCGGCATCGACTTCCTGGGCAGCCCCTTCCCGGAGGACCCCCTGCCGCTGCCCGCCTGCTGGGCGGGGCTCGCGGCGATCTGCCTGCTCTCGCTCTGGATGTTGCATCGCAAGGTGCGCGCCTGCGAGGTGTCGCGATGAGCGACGCGACGCGCATCGTCTTCGAGAACGTCTCCAAGTTCTACGGCGAGGTGCTGGGAGTCAACCGGATCGACCTCGCGATCGGTCCCGGGATCACCGCGCTGGTCGGCCCCAACGGTTCGGGCAAGACGACTCTGATGAACCTGATGGCGGGGTTGCTCGAGCCGAGCGAGGGGCGGATCGAGGTGCTCGGTCTCTCGCCGCGCGATCCCGAGCGGCTCTTCCGGGCGATCGGCTACTGCACGCAGTTCGACACCTTCCCGCGCGGCATGAAGGGGTGGGACTTCGTCCATCTCTACCTGCGCCTGCACGGTCTGCCGGCCGCCGAGGCCACCCAGCGGACCCGGCAGGCGATCGAGCGGGTCGGGATGATGGACGCGGCGGGACGGCGGATCGGCGGCTACAGCAAAGGGATGAAGCAGCGCATCAAGCTGGCGCAGGCGATCGCCCACGATCCGCGCGTCCTGGTGCTCGACGAGCCGCTCAACGGGCTCGACCCGCTGGCGCGCGCCGAGGTGATCGCCCTCTTCCAGGGCTTCGCCGGCGAAGGGCGGCACGTCATCCTGTCGAGCCACATCCTGCACGAGGTCGACGAGCTCGCCGACCGGGTGGTGCTGATCCATGGCGGCTACATCGTCGCGGAAGGCGAGATCGAAGGGGTCCGCGACGAGATGAGCCTCGAGCGGCCGCTGCAGGTCCTGATCCGCTGCCCGCGTCCCTCGGCGCTCGCCGCCCGGGTCTTCGCCGAGAACCACGTCGTCGAGGCCAAGCTCGACCCCGACCGCGGGGGCCTCCTGGTGCGCACCCAGAACGCCGACCAGTTCTACCTGCTGCTCAACCGGCTGGCGAGCTCGGGCGAGATCGACGTCGAGGCGGTGCTGCCGGCCGACGACGACGTGCAGGCGGTCTACCAGTACCTGATCGGCGGCAACGCCCAGGCGAGCACATGAACGCGTCGGTCTCCCCTCCCGCCTCGGGCTGGCGCTTCTGGTTGCGGCAGATCCGCGCCATGTTCGGGCTCGAAGCGCGACGGACCTTCCTGCGCGCCCGCTCGCTGCCGGTCGTCTTCGTCGCCCTGATGCCGGTCTTCCTGCTCGGCGCCCGGGCGCTGGTGCACGCCGTGATCGGCGAGGCGAGCGGCATTCCGCAGTCCCCGGCCCCCGAGGTGGCGCAGGTCTACGGCATCGTCTTCCAGCTCTTCTTCCTCCGCCTGGTGGTCTTCTTCTGCTGCTTCGGGATCTTCACCTACCTCTCGCGCGGCGAGATCCTGGAGCGCAGCCTGCACTTCTACTGGCTCTCGCCGATGCGCCGCGAGGTCTACGTGGCCGGCAAGTACGTGGCGGGAGTGATCGCGGCGGGCACCCTGCTCTCGGCGAGTGTCGTCGCGCAGGTGCTGCTCAACTTCCTTCCCTCGGCGACCCGCGGCGGCGCGGCCTACCTGCTCTCCGGACCCGGCCTGGGGCAGCTCCTGGCCTATTTCGGCGTCACCTGGCTCGCCGTGCTGGGCTATGGCGCCGTCTTCCTCACCCTCGGCCTGGCGCTGCGCAACCCGATGATCCCCGCGGCGCTCATCCTCGGCTGGGAGTGGATGAACTTCCTCCTGCCGCCGGTGCTGAAGAAGATCTCGGTGATCCACCACCTGCAGTCGCTCTGTCCGATTCCGGTGCCCAAGGGACCGTTCGCGCTGCCGGCCGAGCCGACTCCCGCGCCGCTCGCGATCCTCGGCCTGCTCGCCGTGGCGGCGGTCCTCCTCGCGCTCGCCGCCCGCCGCGCCCGCAAGATCGAAGTCCTCTACGCCGGCGACTGAGCGCCCCGGAGTCGGGCCTCGAATAGGATGGACGCCATGAGCCCGTCCGGAGAGCTCTCCGCCGTCGCCCTGCTCACCGCCATGGTCACCCCGTCGGTGCTGATCTCGGCGGCCGGTCTGCTGATCCTCTCGACCACCAACCGTCTGGCGCGCATCGTCGACCGGGCGCGCTGGCTCTCGCAGGAGCTCGAGGCGCTCGACCGCCAATCGGGCCAGCCCTTCGCCGAGGAGCGCCAGCGCGAGATCGAGCGTCAGCTCGCAGTCCGCGCCCAGCGGAGCCGACTGGTGCAGAGCGCGGTGACCAGCCTCTACCTCGCGGTCGGCCTCTTCGTCGCCACCACCCTGGCGCTGGTCGCCGCGAGCCTGCTTCCGGCCCTCGCCTGGTTGCCCGCGATCCTCGGCATCACGGGTGCCGTGGTGCTCTTCTCCGGTTGCGTGCAACTGATCCGCGAAACCCGCCTGGCGCTGCACGCGGTGGACGAGGAGATGGACTTCGTCCTCCGCCTGCGCGAGCTGCGCCGCGCGGCGCGCTGACTAGATTCCGGCCAGCGAGCGCGCCAACCCGAACGCGACGCCGGCGAGCACCAGCCAGCCGGGCCCGACGCGCCAGCGCACCAGGGCGGCGAGTGCGGCCGCGGCGGCGAGGATCGCGAGCAGATCCGGCGCCCCGTCGTGCACCAGAGCGGCCCGGCCGAACACCACGCCCAGGTTCAGGATCACCCCGACCACCGCCGCCGTCACGCCGGCGAGCGCCGCGGCGAGCCAGCGCACGCCGCGCAGGCGCTCGACGAACGGAGCGCCGAGCAGGATGAAGAGCACCGACGGCAGGAAGGTCACCCAGGTCGTCACCAGGGCCCCGGCGGTCGCGGCGCCGAACGGCGGCCAGCTCCCGGGATGGTTCCAGCCCGCCTGGAAGCCGACGAACTGGAGCACCATGATGAGTGGTCCGGGCGTCGTCTCGGCGAGCCCGAGGCCGGCGATCATCGCGTCCGAGCCCAGCCACCGGTAACCGTCGACGGCGACCTCGGCGACGTAGGCGAGCACCGCGTAAGCGCCGCCGAAGGTGACGAACGCCGCCTGGGTGAAGAAGCGATAGAGCTCGCCGAGCACCGGCGCCGACCGCCCGAGCGGGGTGAAGGCAATGGCCGCGTAGGGCAGCGCCCAGAGCGCGAGCCCGCAGGCGAGGACGCCGAGCATGCGGCCGGGCCGGCGGGCGGCGCGGATGTGCGGAGCCTCGGTCTCGGTGCTGGCGCCGGCTTCCGGCGGGGGAGCGAAGCGGGGTAGGGAACGGACGGCGAGCGCGCCGAGCAGGCCGGCCGCCGCGACGACGGCGGGAAACGGCACGCCGCCGAGCGCGATCGCCGCGAACGCCAGGGCGGCGAAAGCGACGTGCAACGGGTGCGTGAAGGCGCGCCGGCCGAGGCGGACGACGGCCTCGACGACCAGCGCGACGACCACCGCCTGCACGCCGGCGAACGCACCGGCGACCAGCGGCAAGGCGCCCCAGAGCGCGTAGGCGGCGGCGAGCAACCAGAGGATCACGGCGGAGGGGAGCACGAACAGGAGGCCGGCGGCGAGGGCCCCGCGCAGCCCGTGCAGGAGCCAGCCGACGTAGGTCGCGAGCTGCTGCGCCTCGGGCCCTGGCAGCAGCATGCAGAAGCTCAGGGCGTGCAGGAAGCGCGGCTCCGAGATCCAGCCGCGCCGCTCGACGACGTCGCGGTGGAGGAGCGCGATCTGCCCGGCGGGTCCGCCGAAGTTGATCCAGCCGAGCTTCGCCCAGTAGGCGAA
>CAYZWR010000131.1:0-8646 GCA_964481735.1 uncultured Thermoanaerobaculia bacterium | reverse complement strand
GACGGAGAACGACGTGATCGAGCTCACCACGACGCGCGCCAACCCCCTGGTCGACCCCGGCCTCCATGTCTGGGGGTGGGAGATCCCGGTCTACCTCTTCCTCGGCGGCCTGGTCGCCGGCATGATGCTGATCTCGGGCTACTTCCTCTTCTCGGGGCGCTGGCGCAACACCCGCTCGGCCTGCTACGTGCTTCCCGGCCTGAGCCTGGTCCTGCTCTCGCTCGGCATGTTGGCGCTCTTCCTCGACCTCGAGCACAAGCGCTTCGTCTGGCGGCTCTACACCACCTTCGAGCCGCTCTCCCCGATGTCCTGGGGCGCCTGGATCCTGATCCTGGTCTATCCGGCGCTGGTCGCGAACCTGCTGCTCCGCGTCCCGGGGCCGTTGCGGCTGCTCGCACCGAAGCTCGGCGGGATCTCCGACCGGCTGGTCGCCCGGCCGGCGGCCCTGCGCTGGATCGGCGCGATGAACATGATCTGGGGCGGGCTCCTCGGCATCTACACCGGCGTGTTGCTCTCGGCGCTCGGCGCCCGGCCGCTCTGGAACAGCGCGCTCCTCGGGCCGCTCTTCCTGGTCTCCGGTCTCTCCTCGGCGGCCGCCTTCGTCCATCTCATCGCGCGCGACCGGAGCGAGAGGGAGCTCCTGGCCAAGGCGGACAACGGCTTCCTGATCGCCGAGCTGGTGTTCCTCGCGCTCTTCCTCGTCGGGCTGCTCTCCTCCACCCAGGCGCACGTCCAGGCCGCGGGACTGATCCTCGCCGGCCCGTTCGGCGCGCTCTTCTGGGTGGGCGTCGTCGGCCTCGGCATCGTGCTGCCGCTGATCATCCAACTCCAGGCCGTCGAGCATCGGGTGGCGCACACGCCGGTCGCGCCGCTCCTGGTGATCGCCGGCGGGCTCGCGCTCCGTTTCGTCATCGTCCAGGCGGGCCAGGTCAGTCACTGGACCCGGCTCGCCGGCTTCTGAAGCTCCCGGAGGTGCCTCGCATGTCCTCGCCCGCTTCACCCTCCGCGCCCGGTCCGCACGCCACCCGCGGCCCGGCGCCCTACATGAACCCCTACCTCGCCGGGATCGGTCTCGGCCTGGTGCTGCTCGCCTCGTTCGTGGTGATGGGGCGCGGCCTCGGCGCCTCCGGCGCCTTCTCCTCGGCCTGCGCCGTGGCGGTCGACGCAATCGCCCCGAGCCACGCCGCGAGCAACTCGTTCTGGAAGGAGTACCTCGAGAGCGGCGTCGGCCACCCGCTCAAGGAGTGGCTGGTCTTCGAGGTGCTCGGCGTCCTCGCCGGCGGCTTCCTCTCCGGCCTGCTCGGCGGACGCGTGCGGCGCACCGTCGAGAAGGGCCCGCGCATCTCCGCGCGCGGCCGCTTCGCCTTCGCTTTCGTCGGCGGCGCGCTGATGGGCATCGGCGCCAAGCTGGGGCGGGGCTGCACCAGCGGCCAGGCGCTCACCGGCGGCGCGCTCCTCTCGGCGGGCGGCTGGGCCTTCATGATGATGGTCTTCGCCGGCGGCTACGGCGTCGCCTGGCTCTTCCGGAGACAGTGGCAATGAACGCGCCCTTCTTCAAGTTCGGGCTGTTCGGCGACGAAGCCTCGCTCCTGGTCGCCTTCCTGATCGGCATCGGCTTCGGCTTCTTCCTCGAGCAGGCCGGCTTCGGCTCGGCGAAGAAGCTCACCGACCAGTTCTACTTCAAGGACATGGCGGTCTTCCGCGTCATGTTCACCGCCATCGTCACCGCCATGCTCGGCCTCTTCTACCTGGGCGCCTTCGGCTGGGTCGACCTCTCGCTGGTCTTCATCCAGCCGACCTTCCTCTGGCCGCAGATCGTCGGCGGCCTGCTGCTCGGCATCGGCTTCGTCATCGGCGGCTACTGCCCCGGCACCTCGATGGTCGCGGTCGCCACCGGCAAGCTCGACGCGCTCGCCTTCGTCGCCGGCATCTTCGCCGGCATCTTCGCGATCGGCGAGGCCTGGCCGGCGATCTCCGGCTTCGCCGAATCCTCGGCGCTCGGCCGCCTGACCCTCCCCGAGGTGCTCGGCCTCGCGCCCGGGCTGGTGGTCTTCCTGGTCGTCCTGATGGCGATCGGCGGCTTCTGGGGCGCCGCGGCGCTCGAGAAGCGCTTCACCGCCGGCAAGGGGGGCGCATGAGCAGCTGGCTCGCCCGGCTCACCCTCAGCCAGCGCCTGGCGCTCGTCGCCGCGCTCCTCGGCCTCGGCGCGCTCTTGGTCGGCAATCCCTTCACCCGCGGCCGGATCACCCTCGACGAACGCGAGCTCGCGGCGCTGGTGGAAGGGGAGGTCGACCACGTGACGCCGGGCGAGCTCGCCGACTGGATCGTCACCGGGCGGCAGGATTTCCGGCTGATCGATCTGCGGAGCGAAGCCGATTTCGCGAGCTACCACGTTCCGAACGCCGAGCGCCTGGCGATCACCGACCTCGCGGACGCCGACCTGCCGCGCAACGAGAAGATCGTCCTCTACTCGGCGGAGGGGATCCACTCGGCGCAGGCCTGGTTCCTGCTCAAGGCGAAGCAGTATCCGGCGGTCTACATCCTGTTGGGCGGCCTCTCGCAATGGACCGAGCAGGTGCTCTATCCGGTGGAGCCGGCGGCCGACGCCGGCCCGGCGGAGCGCATCGAGTTCGCCAAGGCGGCCGAGCGCGCGCGGTACTTCGGCGGCGGCCCGCGCGCCGCGGCGGCCCCCGCCGCCGGGGCTCTCGCGACGGTCGCTCCGACGGCGCCGGCGCTGCCCAAGGTGGCGCCGCCACCTCCGGCGACCGGCCCGGCCGGGACCAAGAAGAACAAGAAGGAAGGCTGCTGACCTCCCCATGGAGACCCGCGCCATGCCCGAGCCCAGCTCGACGCTCTCCCCGCTCTCCCCCGGCGAGATGGCCTGGAGCGGCGTCTCGGCGGCTTTCGCGGCCTTCGGCCGGGTCTTCCTCTGCCTCGACCGCGGCTTCCGTGTGGTCCACGCCTCCTACGTGCTCGACGAGCTGCTCGGCCCGGGGGCGGCCGCGGCCGCGGCCGAGCGGCCGATCGACGAGCTGGTGGGCGGCGGCCTCTTCGCGGCGGGCGGCGCGCTCCGGGTGGCGCTCGATGCCGGCGAGCGCCGCGAGGGGTGGCGCGCCGTCATGCGCAGCGCCGACGGCGAGCCGCGGCTGGTCGCCCTGTCGGCAGCCCCCATCTGCCCGCCGCCCGAGGCGGCGTGCGACCCGCGCGTCGCCTTCGCGGTGATTCTCCGCCCCGCCGAGGAAGACATCAGCGCCACGCTCGGCGCCCCCGCCGCGTTCGGATGCATCGTCGCGCGGTCGCCCGCGATGCAGCGCATCTTCAACTTGATCGAGAACCTGCGCGACAGCGACGCTACGGTGCTGCTCACCGGCGAGAGCGGGGTCGGCAAGGAGGTGGTGGCGCGTGCCCTCCACGAGCACTCGCCGCGCCGCGGTGGCCCCTTCGTCGCGGTCAACTGCGGCGCGCTGCCGGGCGAGCTCCTGGAGAGCGAGATGTTCGGCCACGTGCGCGGCGCCTTCACCGGCGCGCTGCGCGACCGGCTGGGCCGCTGCGAGGTGGCGTCCGAGGGGACGCTCTTCCTCGACGAAGTGGGCGACCTCCCGCTCGCGCTCCAGGTGAAGCTCCTGCGCGTCCTCCAGGACGGCACCTTCGAGCGGGTGGGCGAGAGCCGCACCCGGCAGAGCCGGGCGCGCGTCATCGCGGCGACCCACGTCGACCTGCCGCGCGCGGTGCGCGAGGGGCGTTTCCGCGAGGATCTCTACTACCGGCTGCGGGTGGTGCCGATCGAGATCCCGCCGCTGCGCGTGCGCGGCGAGGACGTCGAGCCGCTGGCGCGCACCATCCTGGCGCGCGTCGCGGCGCGCCACGGGCGATCGCTCCGCTTCTCGCCCGACGCGCTGCGCGATCTGCTGTCGCACGACTGGCCGGGCAACGTGCGCGAGCTCGAGAACGCGATCGAGTACGCGGTCGCGATCTGCCGCGGCCAGACGATCCTGCCGGAAGACCTGCCGGCGCTCGTGCCGCGCCAGGCGCGCGACGAAGCGCCGGTGACGACGCCCCCGCCGGTCGCCGCGCCGGTCCCGTCGAACGGCGAAGGGAGCCTCGCCGGGAGCGTCGCCGCGGCCACCCGCCGCGCCGAGGCCGAAGAGCTCCGCCGCGCCCTCGAGGCCCACCACTGGCGCCGCCACGACGCCGCCAAGGCGCTCGGCATCAGCCGCACCACCCTCTGGCGCAAGATGCGCGAGCTCGGCTTCGCGGGGTAGGACGAGTCGTTCCGCGTTGTTTCAGCGCGCGTTCCATCGTTGCAACTCAACGTTGCAACAAAACACCGGCCAGGCTGCCATCCCTTCCTTTAATTCTCTGAAAACAAAGCGCTGATCGTTCGACTCCGGACGGCACGCATCCTGCGGAGTGGAGCCCCCGAGGAGAGGACTCGATGGCCGAGCGGTGCATCGCGGGGAGCCGGGTGGAGGTGGACGACGGGGGGTATCTCGTCGACGCGCTCGCCTGGACGCCCGAGATCGCCGAGGCGCTGGCGCGCGAGGCGGGGATCGGCCGCCTGACCGCGGCGCACTGGACCGTGCTCTCGGCCTTTCGCGAGGGGTTGGCGCGGCACGGCGAGCCGCCGGCGCTCCAGAGCCTCGCTCGGGCCGCCGGACTCGCGCTCGGCGACCTCGACCGCCTCTTCGCCGGCCGTCCCGACGAGCTCGTCGGGAAGATCGCCGGCCGCGCGGGTCCGCACCCATCGCCCGACCCGTCAGGGTCGTTCACCGGAGGAGCTCAGGGAGACCATTCATGAAAGCTGCTGCCCATCGATTGACCGCCGCGCTCGCGCTCGCTCTGCTGGCGACTGCGGCGCACGCCACCAACGGCCTCTACCTCACCGCCTACGGCGCCGAGGCGCAAGGGCGCGGCGGAGCCAACATCGCGATCTCCGATCGCACCTTGGGACTGAACGCCAATCCCGCCGGCATCTCGCAGCTCCAGGGGAACCACTACACGGCGAGCCTCGCGCTCCTCGCGCCGTCGCTCGAGTTCGAGAACATGGTGAACGCGCCGACCGACGCCGAGAGCCGCTACTTCCCGCTGCCCGCCTTCGCCTGGGTGCGCGGCGGCAAGGAGTCGCGTTGGGCCTACGGCGTCGGGTTCATCGCGCAGGGCGGCATGGGCGCGACCTTCAACGACCTCAACACCTTCTTCGGCACCCAGGATCAGACTTACACCCAGGTCCGCTTCATGAGCCTCTCGCCGACCGTCGCCTATTCCTTCAACGAGGACGCGGCGATCGGCGCGACCCTCAACCTGGGCTACGCCGACGCCGCGTTCCGGTTCTTCCCGGGTACCTCCTTCTTCAACACCCAGAACCCCCAGATGAGCTTCTTCGGCCCGAAGCTGGAGGAGGCGGCCGGCATGCAGTACAGCCTCCGCCTCGGCGGCTGGTGGCGTCCGGCGCCGCGCTGGTCGCTCGGCGCCATCTATCAGACCAAGACCGAGAGCACCTTCGACGGCGGCACGCTGCAGGTCAACTTCTCGAACATGCCGGGCCTGGCCGAGAAGGTGAAGTACGAGGCCGAGATGGAAGGCTTCACCTTCGCCGCGCAGGCCGGCGTCGGCCTGGCGGTGAACGTCACCGACCGCTGGCTCCTCGCGGTCGACGTCAAGCGCTACTTCTGGGACCAGGCGATCGACACCATCCTGGTGCGCGGCACCGATCCTTCCTCCCCCTACGCGCCGCCCTCGGTCGAGCTCCCCTTCGTCTTCGACTGGAAGGACCAGTGGATCTTCGCGCTCGGCAGCGAATGGCGGACGAGCGAACGGGTGACGCTGCGCGCCGGCTACAACTTCGGCGAGAACCCGGTGCCCGACGAGACCCTGACGCCGCTCTTCCCGGCGACCACCGAGCACCACCTGACGATCGGCGCGAGCGTCCTCAAGGGCGCGGTCACCTACGACTTCGCCCTCGAGCACGCGTTCAACGCCTCCAACACCAACGACAACCCGAACCCGCTGGTCAACCCCTTCGGCCCCGGCACGCGCGTCGACCACAGCCAGTGGACAGTCGCGTTCGGCATCTCCTGGGCGAAGGCCCGGAAGTGAATCGAGAGGATCGCGCCATGAGAACCCACCGCCTCGCCGTCTTCGCCGCCGGCGCGCTCGCCGCCGCGGCGCTGCTCGTCGCCACGAACGCCCAGGGCACCGAAGCGCTCGCCAAGCAGGAGAGGCTCGAGTGCACCGCCTGTCACGACAAGCCGGGCAGCAAGCTGCTGACCGACCAGGGCAAGTACTACGAGACGATGCGCACCCTCGCCGGCTACGCCGAGCTCAAGTCGACCTTCGGCGCCTGCACCAACTGCCACGTCAAGAAGCCGGGCTCGAAGAAGCTCACCGCCCAGGGCAAGAAGTTCCAGCAGATGGTCGAGGACATGGCAGGCCTCGGGGCCTGGATGAAGGAGCATCACCCCACGACGCCACCGCCCGCCGAGCCGAAGAGCGGGAGCTGACGCCGCCACCGGGCGGCAGGGACCTCCCGGCCGCAGCCGGCGGTGCGGACCGCCGCATCGCCCATCACCCATCGCCGAGTTGGTGCGCCAGCTCGGCGATGTTGCTCTCGGCCGCGCTCGGCTAGGATCGCCCCTGCGTGGCTCCCGCCGCCAGACGCTGGCTCCTCCAGGTCATGAGCTTCTACCCGCCGCTGCTCGGCGCCGGGGTGCGCGTGCGCCGGATCGCCGGACCGCCGATCGCCTTCGAGACCCGCATGAAGCTGCGCTGGTGGAACCGCAACTACGTCGGCACGCACTTCGGCGGCTCGCTCTACGCGATGTGCGATCCGTTCTACATGCTCATCCTGGTGCACGAGCTGGGGCCCGGCTACGTGGTGTGGGACAAGGCGGCCACGGTGCGCTTCCTGCGCCCCGGGCGGGGCGAGGTGCGGGCGAGCTTCGTCATCCCGCGCGAGCGAATCGAGGAGATCCGGCGCGAGGCCGACGCCGCGCCGAAGTGCGAGCCGCGCTTCGTCGCCGAGGTGCGCGACGGCGCCGGCGAGCGGGTCGCCGAAGTGGACAAGCTCCTCTACGTGCGGCGCCGCGAGCGCGCGGCGGGTTGAGCGGCGGCGCGAGCGCGCCCCCGCTCAGCGGGTCGCTCCTGTCGTCGTGGAGCCGGCCGCCCGGGCCGGCGGGTCAGTTCGCTCAGGTGAAGCCGGAGCCGCCGCCGCAGCCGCCGGCGCCACAGCCCGCGCCGGCGCTCGCACCGCCCCCCGAGGAGGCCGCGGCGAAGGTCGAGTGGAGCTTGGCGACTTCTTCCCAGCCGCAGGCCGGACAGGCGAGACCGCCCGCGCCCTCCCCCAGGCGTTGCAGCACTTCGAAGCGGTGACCGCACTTCTCGCAGCGATACTCGTAAAGCGGCATGGCACGACCTCGAGGTCAGGAAGCGGTGCGCGGGCGGCGCAGCAGGAAGATGGCGGCGAGCGCCAGGACACTGCCCAAGGCGACGTAGCCCGCGCCGGCGAGCGTCGGGACCTCCGGCTCGAACTCGCGGCAGGCCAGCTCGAGCGGGTCGACCGCATCGAGGAGCACGCCCCCGTCGGCCAGGTAGAGACCGACGCCCGGTGTCTCGGCGTTCGGTGCCCGGCGCAGCTTGAAGCTGCCGGCGACGGTGTGCACCGCGCCGTCGGCGGGTACCGTCAGGGTCTCCACCTGCACGATCTGGCCATCGTCGACCACCTGGAGCTGGAAGCTGTCCTCGCCGCCGCCGGCGTCCGCCAGAACGGTCGCCGAATAACCGACCACGCACCCCTGCGGCGCGCTCGCCTCGAGCGTCCCCAGGTTCCCGGTCGGCAGCACCAGGTTGAACCCGTTCACCCGCGGGCCATCCGCGGCCACGACCGAGCCGGTCGCGAGCAACAGGCCAACGAACAGCAGTCGAGTCGGTCGCAGGACGGATCCCCTCACGACATCAGTGTAGCCGAATCGCCGCTCGGCGCAAGTCCACCCCCTCCGACCCACCCCGGTCTGGGTAGGGCAGGCCGTTTCCGGCGCTAGGCGAGCAGGCTCTCGACCGCGGCGCGCTCTTCGCGCAGCTCCTTGTCGGTCGCGTCCAACTTGCCGCGGCTGAACTCGTCGACCGGGAGCCCCTGGACGATCTCGTAGTCCCCGCCCTTGCAGACGCAGGGGTAGCTGTAGATCACCCCCGGCGCGATGCCGTAGCTGCCGTCCGCGGGGACGCCCATCGAGACCCAGTCCCCTTCGCGGCTGCCGAGCGTCCAGGTGCGCATGTGGTCGATCGCCGCCGAGGCGGCGGAGGCGGCCGAGGAGGCGCCGCGCGCCTTGATGATCGCCGCCCCGCGCTGCTGCACCGTCGGGATGAAGGTCTCGCGGTACCAGGCCTCGTCGAACAACGACTTCGCGGGCTTCCCGCCGATCGTGCACTGCGCGACGTCGGGATACTGCGTCGAGGAGTGGTTCCCCCAGATCGTCATCTTCCGGATGTCGTTGACGTGGGCACCGGTCTTCGTGGCGAGCTGCGACAAGGCGCGGTTGTGGTCGAGCCGGGTCATGGCGTGGAACTGGCGCCGGTCGAGCTTGGGGGCGTTGGAGGCGGCGATCAGCGCGTTGGTGTTGGCCGGGTTGCCCACCACCAGCACGCGCACGT
>CAYZWR010000130.1:5729-8809 GCA_964481735.1 uncultured Thermoanaerobaculia bacterium | reverse complement strand
AAGAAGAGGAGACTCGCGTAGATCACGTTGCAGAGCCTTCGGCAGCCACCCTGCAACCCCTCGGGGTCGCTCGCGCAGCCGGCGAGACAGAGGGCCCACAGGATGCCGATCACGACGGTCTCGACCAGGAGGAGCAGCAGGCAGAGGTAGCTCAGGCAGACGATCCCGCCGAAGAGGATCGCCGACTGGCAGGTCCCCAGGCCGCCGGGCGACTGCGCCGCTCGCAATGCGAGCTCGCCGCCGAACAATAAGGTGCCGAGGAGGGCGATTCCCAACGGAATGGCGATTGCTCTTCTCAGGCTGGGCGCTCTCTTCTTTCCATCGTCGGACATCTCTCTCCTCCCGAGACGGCGCTGGCTCCGCCGCCTGAGTCATTGCATCAGCGACATCGTGAGGTGATCCCTCGCGTGACGCCTCAAGCTCCCGCCCGGAAGCAGGCTGGAGTGTCGCTGGCTCGTGACCTGTCGCGCGAATATACGATGGAAAGTGGCAGGGGGCTGGGAGCCTCTCCACCCCAGTCTCGACCCTCGACCCACCTTTCCTCGAGCTGGGCCGGCGGCGAAGTCCAGTGACATTCCGCTCCGGCGATGTCGGCCCGGTGGCTTCTGCAGGGCTTACGAGCCCTGAGACCGGGTGAGGCGCGGCTCCGGGTCCACTGGGCACTCGTCGAGTTCCGCGACCTGCTCGCGCCACAGATCGAAGACTCCCACGAGCTCCCAGCCGAGGTGCCGCCCGCTCAGGGACGCTGGCTGGAGGCGTTGCCGATGCGCTGCCAGCTCGCGGCGCCCCGGGCGCCGGGCGCGCCGGGCGGGGACTTGGCGTAGAGCTCGACCCAGCTGAAGCCGTAGGCGACCGGCTCGCTGCGCCCCTCGCGCGTGCGCGTCCCCTCGGCCGCCATCTCGCAGGCGAGCCAGGCGAGGGTGCCGTCGGCCGAGAGTGCCACCACCGGCGCGACGGTGTCCGCGTAGCGCGCGAAGCGCAGGGGGCTCAGGTAGTCCTGCATGCGTGCCAGGGAGTCGGCGCGCGTCGTCTCGGTGAGGCGGCCGCGGCCGGAGATCGTCGAGCGCTCCGCATCGCCGGCGGTGAGCCTCGCCGCGTCGCTCGCGCGGTGCGCCTCCATGACCTCTTCGTGCGCGGCGACCAGCGCGCCCAGGTCCCCCAGCCGCGCGAAGAGGAGCGCCGGATCGGCGGCGCCACCGACGAGCTCCGCTCCGGGCGCAAGTTGGAAGGGCAGGACCGTCGAGTAGCGGTAGAAGAAACGCTCGCCGCCAGCGAGAAACGTCGCCGCGAACGGCAGCTCGAGACCGCCGGCGACAGGCCGCCAGTCGCCGAGCTCGATCGTGACCGTGCCGCCGCCCTCTTCCGGCGGCAGCGATCGCTCGAGGCGCTCCGGCCGCGCCCCGGCCGCGAGGGCGGCGTGCGCCAGGCGAGGCACGTCGTGGCCGTGGACGAGTCCGGCGAGCGTCGAGGCCGTCGCGGCGGAAGCGGCGAGGAGAGCACCGGTACCGTCGAGCTCGAACCCTCGCCCCTCGGCCACGACGAGCTCCGTCCGCCGGCCCGGATGCTGCTGCACCAGCCGCGCCCGTCCGTCGGCGAGCGAGACGATCTCGGTGGTGAAGCGGCCGCGCGGACCCTCGACTTCGGCGAAGCTGGTGAGACCGGCGAGCTCACCCTTCGCCGGCAGCACCTCCGCGCCCGCGCGGCTCTCGGGTGCGCTCAGGAGGAGGGAGATCAACGTGATCGACGAGCCGAGCGATCGGTGACTCCATACACGAGGCATGACTCGACGTACGTCGCCTCGGCGCGGAAGTTCCGGCAAACGGCCAGCATCGGGGGGCGGCACCCGGGGTCGGGAACCCGCCAAGGTCGGAGGGTCTCTCTCCCTGCGAGGCCCGTGGGCTCACGCGCTGCTCTCGTTCGGATGCCGCAGGGCCCGGCCGGAGAGGCGAGGCGCTTCGACGGCCCGGGAGCGAGGGGAGATGAACATCGCAATCAGCTCGATCATCGCAGCCGTCGCGTTGGGAATCGGCGCGACGGCGACGATGGACCTGTGGAACCTCTTTCTGCGGCGGGGGTTCGGCATTCCCTCGCTCGATTTCTGCCTGCTCGGGCGGTGGCTGCTCCACATGCCCGAGGGGACTTTCCGGCACGAGCGGATCGGGGCGGCGCCGGTGCGGCGCTTCGAGTGCGCAGCCGGCTGGGTGGCCCACTACTCCATCGGGGTCACGCTGGCCGCCGGGTTCCTCCTGCTGGCGCCGGTCGACTGGCGCGCGCGGCCGACCCTCCTCCCGGCGCTCGCCTACGGCCTCGTCACCGTGGCCTTGCCGTTCCTCCTGCTCCAGCCGGCGCTCGGCCTCGGCGTCGCCTCCGCGAAGGCGCCCCGTCCCGCGTCGGCGCGGCTCAAGAGCCTCGCCTCGCACACCGCTTTCGGCCTCGGGCTCTACCTCGTCGCCCGGGCGCTCGAGTCCCTGCGCGCCCTCACCGGATAGCTAGAGCACCCGGGTGCACTTGCCGCCCTCCTTGGTGCCCGACCAGTGGTGGCCGGCGTCGACGCAGGCGGCGGCGAAGCTCGCGCAGTCGAAGGTGGCGCCGCCCGGTCCCTGCTTGCACTCGTTGACGTTGCAGGAGCCGTCGGCGTTCTTGGAGGTGCACTGGAAGGTGCGCTGCAACGCCCCGGGAGCGCCGGCGTCCGGGTTCTCCGCGAAGAGATCGGCCTTCGGATCGAAGGTCAGCGATTTCATCTGACCGCCTCCGGGGCAACCGGCGAGCCCGAGCGCCGCGACGACCGCGCTCACCGCGATCCACCATCGCAGCGTGGCTACGACTCCAGCCGCGGGCACGGTGCTTCCGACTTCACGGCACGACCCCACGCGAGACTCGGGCATGGCGACCTCCCTCTCCTGGTTTGCGCGCTTCCTATCAGATCCCGGCGGCGAGCGAAGTGAAGCCGGCGCGCGGAGGCTTACCGGCTACAATCGCCGGCCGAGGCCACCTCGCGATGATCGCGTCGTCACACACCGCGTGGGGACGGGCCCCGGCCGAGCGCGCCGGCAGCTGGTGGACGCCGCTCGCGCTCGCCG
>CAYZWR010000130.1:0-5629 GCA_964481735.1 uncultured Thermoanaerobaculia bacterium | reverse complement strand
CTCCGGGAGGCTGGGTATCATCCCGTGCGTGATTCGCCGGTTGCGGCTGCCGCTCGCCATCGTCGCCTACGGCGCGGTGGGCGGGCTGCTGCTCACCGCCCTGCGCTGGAGCGAGGTCCGCTTCCTGGTGGTCGAGCACTCGTTCGCGATCTACGGCGGTCTGGTGGCTGCGCTCTTCGCGGTGGTGGGGATCTGGCTGGGGACGCGGCTCACCCGGAAGCCACCGGAGCGCGTCGTGATCGAGGTGCCGGTCGAGGTGCGGGTGCCGGCGGAGGCGCATTTCCGGGTCGACGAGGCGCGGCAGCGGCAGCTCGGGATCACGGCGCGCGAGCTCGAGGTGCTGGGATGGATCGCCGCGGGCCTCTCGACCCGGGAGATCGCCGAGCGGCTCTTCGTCTCCGAGAACACCGTCAAGACCCATTCGAGCCGCCTGTTCGACAAGCTGGGTGCGCAGCGGCGAACGCAGGCCGTGCAGCGGGGCAAGGAGCTCGGACTGATCGCCTGAGCGCGCCTCCGCGCTCGCCCGAACGGGTGATTTTCGCCGGTTTCCGGCGGGCCGCGTCCAAAATCGCCCGTTCGGATGACGACGGAACGTGACGGCGAAGGGTAGCTTCCGCCTCCCTGACGCGGCGGAGCCGCAAGGAGGATGCGATGACGACGAAGCGGACGGTCTGGACCTGGGGGCTGATCGCGGGCGGAATCCCCAGCGCCCTCATGCTGGCGGTGGTGCCTTTCGCCGACCGGATCGGGTTCGAGAGGGGCGCGATCTTCGGCTACACCGGGCTCGTGCTCTCGGCCCTGATGATCTTCTTCGGGGTGCGCTCCTACCGCGAGAATGTCGCCGGCGGCGGCCTCACGTTCAAGAAGGGGTTCCAGGTCGGCCTGGGGATCGCCCTGATCTCGAGCCTCCTCTACGTCGCCACCTGGCAGGTCGTCTACCACGGCTTCATGCCCGACTTCGCGGAGAAGTACTCGGCCTACGCCCTCGAGAAGGCGAAGCGCCAGGGCAAGAGCGATGCCGAGCTCGCCGAGATGACGCGGCGCATGGCCGAATTCCAGGAGGCCTACAAGAACCCCCTGGTGAACGTCGCCTTCACCCTCGCCGAGCCCCTCCCCTTCGGCCTCCTGGCCGCCCTGGTTTCGGCCGGCATCCTGCGGCGGAAGGGGGGCACCCCGCCCGCCTGACCTGCCGCTCGCTCGGGCTTCGCCGGCGCGGCTCCGCAAGCGCGGAGCTCTCGGGCCAGGTTGGACGGGCGAGACCTCGACGCCTCCGGCTCAGGGGGCGCAGGGGACGCCGGAACTGGCGCGCCGGTCCGCCAAGCCGACCTCCCAGGCCTCCGCGATGAGGTCGGCGAGGTCCCGCCAGGCGGCATCGGTGAGCGGCGGGAGCCGGATCGTCTCGACGGGCGCGGCCTCGAGACGGACGGTGCGGCCGTCGCCGAGCCGCCCCTCGAGCACGAGCCGATCGGGCGGCGTGGCGCCAGCGAGCAGGCCGGAGGCCTCCCACCCGACGACCGGGGCGCCGATGGGCTCGCGCGGCCCGGCACTGAGGCCGTAGTCGACCGCGCCCCAGCGAATCGGGGCGCCCGCGGCGAAGCTCAACGCGGCGAGCGGCGCGCCGGTGATCGTTTCGCGGGCGCGCCCCCGCGCGAAGAACCGGCCGGTCGCGGGCTCGAGGTAGAGCGTCTCGACGATCAGCTCGGCGGCGCTGGACGGCGCATCCCCGGCGGATGCGGGAGGGCAGGGCCCCGGCTCGTTCCAGGCGAAGAGATCGCCGATCCCCGAAGCCCACGCCCGCGTCCCGGCTCGTCGCCCGCGGAGGTACGCCTCGGCGACCGGATTGCGCACGGCAACTGGAACGTCCAGCTCTCGCAGGGCGCGGAATCCTCGCGGCAGGAGCAGGGCCTCGGGAGGGTTCGCTCGCAGCTCGCGGATCCACCGCCGCTGCGCCGCCGGGGTATATGCCCGACTCAGCGAGAACTCCCGGTAGGGAGCTCCCATGCCGAAGCGCACCCAGTACCAGGGCGCCGAGTCGGCGATCGCGAGCCCGCGGACGCGGTGCGCGCGCAGCCAGCGCTCGACGTCGCACGTGGCGTCCACGAGGCGGCGGTTCTCGGGCTTCAGCAACTCGCTCGCGGTGAAGCTGCGGTCGGCGCACGCGCCGGCCGGAGCATTGGGAGCGAGATGCTCCCTGGTCCGGATCGCGCCGCCGGCGATCCGGGCGAGGACGCCTGCCGGAGCCAGGGGCTGCAGGTTGCCCGGCGCCAGCCGCGCCGGATCGGCCACCGCGAGCAGCAGGGCGGTCGCCGCCGCAGAGCGCGCCGTGCTCCAGCCCGGGCGCCCGCGCCAGAGGTCGGAGAGGAGCAGGAGCGTCCCCAGGATCGGCAGCGCCGCCCACTGCAGGACGTGGGGAGCGTCCAGCCGGTCGAAGGCCGAGCGACTTGCCGCGAGCGCGAAGGTCGCCAGGAAGACGAGCTCCGGAGCCCGCGCCCCGGCGGCCGAGGCGGGCCGACGGAGGCGTGCGGCCAGCGCGCCGGCCGCAACCGCGGCGAGTCCGACGACGAACAACAGCCAGGCGAGCGCTGCGGCGAGCGTCGTCGGATTCTCGGCGCCGATCTGCGCTCCCTTCAAGGGCCAGCGCAGCACCAGGCCGACGGCGTCCCGATGGTGACGCGCGAGATCGCCGGCGAGGTACTCGACCCAGGCAGCATCCGGCCAGCCCCAGAGGAGGCGGCTGGCGAGCAGGGGGAGGACGAATCCACCGGTCAGGCCCACCGCGGCAAGGACGAGCCCTCTGGCCCGATCGCGCAGCGGGCGTTCGACGTCGGTGAGGAGCGTAGCGGCGACCGACGCCGCGGCGGCCAGCGCGCCGTAGACGGCCGTCTCGAAGCGGAAGAGATGGCCCACGCCCAGGAGAATCCCGGCACCGCAAAGGCGCGCCGGCGTCGCTGGCGAGAGCCGCGCGAAGGCGAAGGCCACCCAGCAGAGCACGCCGAGCGACGCCAAGGCGGGCGAGCTGCCGCTCGCCTCGCGCGGACCGACGAGCATCGGAACCAGCGTCAGGGCGAGCGTGCCGGCGAGCGCCTCCCATCGCCCACCCGAGAGGCGGCGGCAGAGAACGTACGCCGCCACCACGCCCAGGCCGCTGACGGTGGCCCGCGCGAGGGCCACCGGTGACGTTCCGAGCTTGCCGGTCCACAGGATCCAGAGCGCCGTGAGGCCGGTGTCGTGGAGACCGTGAGGCCAGACGAAGGTGACGAACGGCTTCCCCCCGGAGAGCAGATCGACCGCGGAGGCAAGGACCTCGCCATGGTGGAAGACGTCGATCTGCAGGGCGTCGACCGCGATCATCGCCTCGAGTCCGGCGAGCAGAGCGACCGCGAGCGCAGCGAGCCAGCGGGGAGTGCTATCGTCCCGCGTGCGCGCGCCGGACGAGGGCGCGGCGCGCGACGCCGCAACCAGCGCCAGGAGCAGCACTCCTGCGAAGAGCAGGCGGGGCATTGCGGGGTGCAGACGGTGCAGGTCGATCCGGGTCAGCAGGAGGACCCAACCGGCGAGACTCATGGCGAGACCGAGCCAGCGACCGATCCACCACCGGCAGGCGAGGCGGGTCGCGGCCGCGACGACCACCGCGGCGAGGATCGCAGCAGCTTCGACGTTCTTGCCGAAGCCTTCGACGTAGGGAAGTCCGGGGGCAGTCCAAGCCGGAGTGACCCGAGCGGCGACGATCAGGCCTGCCGCGGCAGCGGCGCCGAGGGGGATCAGCAGCTCGATCGCGAACGATCTGAGGGCGGAACACCACCATGAGTCAACCAGCCGCGACATTCGCCGAATTCTATGCGGCCTACCTCGCCGCCCACCGGAACCCGGTGAATCGGGCGCTCCATCTCGCCGCCAAGCTCGCGATGCTCGCCCTCGTCGGGCTCGCCGCGTATCGCCGTGAGCCCCTCTGGCTGCTCGCCGTGCCGGTGGCTGCGGTGGCCCCCTGCTGGCTCGGTCACTTCTTCTTCGAAGGCAACCGACCGACTTCGTGGACCCGACCCGCGGCCAGCCTCCTCGGTGCCCTGCGCGCCCCCTTCGAGGCGCCGCGCAGGGCGCGCTCCGGAGCTCGCCACGAGCGGCGCTACTGGAGCTTCCTCGCGGATCTCCGCATGTGCGCCGGGATGCTCGGATGGGGGCGCGGCGTCGCGCCGGATCCGGCGACGGACGAGAACGAGCCCACGTAGTCCCGGGCGGCGCGCAACTGGTCGTGGAGGTGGCTGTACCAGAAGCGGCCACCACGACCCAGGCGATCGAGGTTCGTGAAGCGCGCGAGCGCGGCGTCGACCGACGAGAGTCGCTCGCGATAGTCGAGCGAGTAGACCGGATAGGCATGATCGAGTCGGTGATGACGCCAGTCGACCACCCAGCGCGCCTCGATCAGGCCAGCCTCCTCGAGCTCGGCGACGACCCTACGAGCGAGCGCCGCGTCGTCGAGCGTGGCGAGGTCGTCGCCGGCACCGCACGCCACCTCGGCGACCAGCGCCGTCTCCCCGGCCGGTGCGAGGTCCGCCGAGCGGTTGCGCGGTTCGGCGACGCGCGAGACCGCGTAGCGCCGCTCGGGAAGGTAGAACGTGGCGTTGGATGAGACACTCTCGACCGCGAGCCGCAGGAAGACCAGACGGACCTGCCGAAAGCGGAGACCGCTCGCCGCCTGGCGCGCTTCCTTGGGCAGCGCCTCGCCGAGCAGGCGCACGAGCAGCGTCACCGGGAGCGTGCTCACCAGCCGTCCGGGAACCGCGAAGCGGAGACCCCCGTCGACCTCGATCGCCACCACCCGGTCGCCCTCCAGCTCGAGACCGGTGACCGGGTGGCCGACGAGCAGCTTCGCGCTGGACAGCGAGCTGGCCAGAGCCCCGACGATCGCGCCGTAGCCCGAGCGCGGGTAGAGGAAGGCGCCGTCGAGGTGCAGGCTCTTGCGCGCCGGCCAGAAGAGCTCGATGGCGAGCGCGGCGAGCGTCAGGCCGGCGAGCCGGCGCGTCGCGACGTCGGGAGCGAGCTGATCGGCGGGCAGCCCCCAGAGCTTCTCCGAATAGTCGAGCAGCAGGGGCCCACCGAGCGTGCGGCCGTAACGATTGAGCACGTAATCCTCGAAGCTCAGCTCCCGGCGCGGAAAGAGGCGGCCGCGCAGCACCTCCGCTACGGTTCGCGCGGCATCCGCCGGCCCCGCGGCGCGCCACCAGCCGGCTGGGCTCGGCGGGAAGTCCATGCGCCGCCCCCGGTGGCAGATCTGGCTCGGCGCTTCGACCGTCACGAGCTCCTCGCCGAGCAGCGCGCGGACATCTGCCGTGACCTCGGGGTCGCGATCGTGGAAGCGGTGAGCGCCCGTATCGTACCGGTGACCGGAGAACTCGAGCGTGCGACAGTGACCGCCGATCTGCGACGCCCTCTCGAGGAGCCGGAAATCGAGCCCGGCGGCCTGTGCGTAGTAGGCCACCGCCAGGCCCGCGGGGCCCCCGCCGAGGATCGTCAGCTCAGGATTCGACGGCATGCGGGCTCCGGGCTCACTCCAGCCGCGCGAGGCTATCGCAGTGCGCTGACCTCGCCCGCGTTCGGTGGTACAAGGAGCTCATGCGAGCCCCCCACCCCA
>CAYZWR010000129.1:0-8895 GCA_964481735.1 uncultured Thermoanaerobaculia bacterium | reverse complement strand
CCGTCCCCGCCGGCAAGGTGCTCGACATCGGCACCCCCGAGAACCTCGCCCGGGCGATGGGGCCGGCTGGCGAGACCCGGCCGAAGAGCCCGTAGTCGCCTCCGGCCCAGCGTCGTCCGAAGGTCGCCGGGGTTGGCGCGGCGAGAGTCGACTAGACTCGGATCTTGCACGAGATCGAGGCTGCCGCCCGGAACGCCGCGCCGGCGGATCCCGAGGACGCGCCGGAGTTGTCGGCGGTGGTCCTCGCCTACCGATGTCGCCCTTCGGTGATCGCGGCGGTGCGCTCGCTCCTGGAACAGGACCCTCCGCCCGAGGTCGTCGTCGTCCACTCCGGCGGCGGCGGGGCGCCGGAGCTCCTCGCCGCGGCCGGGCTCGACGTGCGCGTGCTCGCGTTTCGCGAGCGGCTCCGGCCCGGAGGCGCGCGCAACGCCGGCCTCGCGGCGACCCGCGGGCGGTATGTCGCCTTCCTCGCCGACGACTGCGTCGCCGCTCCCGGATGGGTGCGCGAGCGCCTCGCCGCCCATCGCTCGGGGGCGGCGGCGGTCGCGAGCGCGCTGCTCTGCCATCGTCCGGAGAGCCCGGTGGCCCTGGCCGGCCACCTCGCCCTGTTCATTCGCCGCATGCCGGCGATCGAGCCCGCCTTCGCCCTGACCTACGGCGCCTCGTACGACCGGCGCCTCTTCGCGCGCTACGGCTGCTTTCGCGACGACCTCGAGGCGGGTGAGGACACCGAGTTCCATCAGCGGCTCGCCGCCGAGGACAAACCGGTCTGGTCACCGCGCGTCCAGACGGTGCACGCCGGCCCGGAGACGCTACGCGACTTCCTCGCCGCTCAGTTCTGGCGCGGCCGACGCATGACCGGCGCCTGGAGCGCGATCGACGCCATCGGCCGTGGCGCGGTCGCGCTCGACGCGATCCGCCGGACCTGGTTCGTCGTCCGCCGGGCACGTTCCGTCGTCGCACCCCAAGCACGGCGCGCGGCGCTGCTGGCGATTCCCTTGATCGCGGTCGGCAACCTGGTCTACGCTGCCGGCGCTTGGTCGTCACCCCCGGGAAACAGCAGGCGTTGATGTCGCGGCGGCGGCGCGCGCGAGGCCGCACGTGATCTCGGTCCATCGTCGCCCGCGGACGTGGCGAGGAGCGGCCGCTCCGGCGCGCTTGCTCGCGGTCTTTTCCTACCGCTACGACGCCCACCTGGTGCCCGATCTGCTCGCCAACGTCGCGCCCCTGTGCGACGGTTGGGTCGCTTTCGACGACCGGCGCGGGCGGGGGATCTTCAGCGACGAATCGCCACGCCGGCGCGCGCTGCTGCTCGCGGCGCGCGACGCCGGCGCGGCCTGGGCGCTGGCGATCGATCCCGACGAGCGCTTCGAAAGGGGGCTCGCCGCAGCGATCGACCGCCTCACCGCGATCGACGAGCCCGTCGCCTACACCTTCGCGCTGCGCGAGATGTACACCCCCGACGCCTACCGCGTCGACGGCGTCTGGGGAAGCAAGCGGCAGGCCCGGCTCCTCTGGCTCGGCGGCGGCGTCGCCGAAACCGCACCCTCCCCGTTCCACGCCTCGTGGGCCTCGCTGATACCTCGTGCCGAGCTCCGGGAGACGCCGTTCAACCTCTACCACCTGAAGATGATCGACCCGCGCCGGCGCCAAGCGCGCGCCTGGCTCTACAACCACCTCGACCCCGGGCGAAGCATGCAGGCGATCGGCTACGACTACCTCGCCGACGAGTCGGGAGCGACCTTCGAGACGATCGCCGCCGGACGCGAGTACCAGCCGCCGCACGACGACGACGGCGGCCTCTGGATGGCCGAGCCGCCCGCGGCCGATTGAGCTTCCGTCCTTGCGCGTTCTCGTCCTCACCAATCATTTCGCTGAGTTCTGCGGCTCGGCGGTCGTCGCTCTCGAGGTGGCGAGTTGGTTCGCCGGGCGCGGCGACGCCGTCACCCTCGCCGCGAACTACCTGGCCGACCCCATCCGCGGCGTGGCGCCGCCGGAGCTGAGCCTGACCGACGAGGTCGAGGATCTCGAGCTCGCGGGCTTCGACCTCGTCTGGTGCCAGCACGACCTGCTCTCGCTCCTCCCGTTGGCGGCCTTCGCGCGCGCCTCCGATCGCAGGGAGGTGCCCCTCGTCGCCTACGTGTCGCTCTCGCCCCACGAGCCCTACGAGAGCGTCGACCCGATGGTCGCCGCCTCGCTGGGCGCGGAGATCTTCGCCAACTCCGTCGAAACCCGGCGGGCCATCGTCGAGCGCAGCCACGGCCTCCTCGAGAGCGCGGCGATCCGGATCTTCCACAACGCGGCCCCGGCGAGCTTCTGGGAGAGGAGAGCAGCGGAGTCGCGGCCGCTCCCGGCGGCACTCCGCTCGCTCGCCATGGTCAGCCACCATCCCCCGCGCGAGATCAGCGAGGCCGCGGAGAGGCTCCAGGCGGCGGGTATCCAGGTCCGGCGCATCGGCCGCGAGCACGATCACCACCTGGTGACCCCCGAGGACCTGCGTCGCGTCGACGCGCTGGTGTCGATCGGCAAGTCGGCGGTCTACGCGCTGGCGACGGCGACCCCGATCTACCTCTACGACCATTTCGGCGGCGACGGCTGGCTCTCCGCCGGCAACTTCACCGTGAATGCCGAGCACAATTTCTCGGGGCGCCCGGCGCGGCGCAGGCTGACCGCGGAGGCCATCGTGCGCGAGCTCCTCGACGGGTTCACGGCGGCCCGCGAGGCGTTTCAGGCGCTCGCCACGTCGCTCGACGTCGCGCCGTTCGCGCTCGATCACCATCTCGCGCCGCTGCGCGAGCGCGCCACGGCTCGCCACGCCGATCCGCTGCCGTCCGCGCGGCTTCGCGCCGGCCTCGCCGACGCGCGTTTTCGCGCCCATCTCGAAGCGTCCCGCGCCAAGCACCATGTGATGCGCCACTCGTACCGCGCTCTGCGCGGACGGTGACTCGCTGGTCATCGGGTCGCCCCCGGGGGCGGTCAGCCGAGCTCGTACACCCGACCCTCTTCGGGCACCTCGCAAGGCAGGCCGGCGCGGGCGGTCATGCGGCCGGCCATCGCAGCGAGCTCCTGGGCGCTGCGCCGCGGATGGTGGTGGACGAGCCAGAGCCTCTCCACCCGCGCCTCGCGGGCGAGGTCGGCGACCTGGGCGGCGTCGGAGTGGCCGGTGCGCGCGGCGTCGTCGCGCGCGCCCTCCTCCTCGCTGAGCCAGACCTCGTGCAGCAGGAGCCTCACCCCGCGCGCGAACTCGGCGGTCGCCGGGTCCATCACCGTGTCGGTCACGTAGGCGAGCGTGTCGCCGAGCCGGACCCCGGTCGAGCCCCCCGGGTGACGCTGCGCGCGGACGCGAATCGCGAGCTCGCCGATCGCGAGCTCGGGGCCCGCGAAGGCCACCACCTCGGTCGGCATCGGCCAGCGCGCGATCGGCACCGGGAAGAGAGGCTTGGCGAGCAGGCGGTCGAGCGCCTCCGGCCCGAACTCGGTGAGCGGCGGCTGCGGCGCGTGGATCCGCACCGGCCGGTCGTTCGCCAGCCCCGGCAGGTAGGAGAGGCCGACCACGTGGTCGAGGTGGTAGTGGGTGAGCAGCACGTCGAGGCGACGCCCCGGCGGCAGCAGCGCACGAACCGCCGGCTCGAGCAGGCGCGCCACGCCGCTGCCGGCATCGAGCAGGAGCGTCGTCTCCCCCTGCTCGAGGAGCAGCGACATCGTCTGCCGCCCGGCCGCCGGGAGATACCCCGCGGCGCCGAGGACGGCGATTCTCATCCGGCGACCGGCTGCGGGAAGCGGGCCGTCCAGCGCAGGTTCGCGTCGAGCTCGCCCGCTGCGAGCAGCGTCCGCAGGTGGGCCAGCCGCTTGAACCGCGGGCCGTCGAAGAGCTCGCGGGTCATCCCCGCAGACAGATAGGCCTGGTAGATCTCGCGCGCGCCGCGGCGCGCATCCCACTTCAGACGGAACTCCGGAAAGGCGGCCGCCAGCTTGTCGCCGCTCACCCGGTAGTTGCGCGCGTCCGGGCCGGCGCCGGCAGCGAAGGTGACCGCGCAGCCGGGAATGGTCTCGCCGACGATCGTGGCGAGGTCGCGGATGCGGTAGTTCTCCGCCGAGGCGCAGACGTTGAAGGCCTGGTCGTGCACCTTCTCGACCGGCGCCATGAGCAGCAACAGGAAGGCGCGGCAGATGTCCTCGACATGCACGATCGGCCGCCAGGGGGTGCCGTCGCTCTGGAGGACGATCTCGCCGGTGGTGACCGCCCAGGCCACCAGGTTGTTGAGCACCAGGTCGACCCGGAGGCGCGGCGAGATGCCGTAGGCGGTGGCGTTGCGCAGGTAGACCGGCGAGAAGTGGTCGTCGGCGAGCCGGCCGAGCGCCTGCTCGAGCTTTACTTTCGAGATCGCGTAGGGGGTCAGCGGCGCGAGCTCCGCGGTCTCGTCGAGCAGCTGGTCGCCCGCCGCGCCGTAGTTGCTGCACGACGAGGAGAAGAGGAAGCGCGGCACCCCCGCCTGCTTGGCGAGCCGGGCGAGCCGCAGCGACCCCTCGAGATTGATGGCGTAGGTGAGCTCCGGGTTGAGGTCGCCGAGCGGGTCGTTCGAGAGCGCGGCGAGATGCATCACCGCGTCGAAGCCGCGCAGATCGGCGGCCTCGACGTCCCGCAGATCCTTGGCGAGCGAGCGCCAAGTGGCGCGCGGCGCCTCGCCGAAGGTGCAGCGCTCGAAGAGGTCGCTGTCCAGGCCGACCGCTTCGACGCCCGCCGCGCTGAGCAGCGGCATGAGCACCGAGCCGATGTAGCCGTGATGTCCGGTCACCAGAACGCGCATGCGGGAAGTCCTCCGAGGTCGAGAGGCGACCTCCTCGCGCCGGATTCTAGCCGCTCGGGCTAGAATCGCCCGCCGTATGCGCCGGCTGGCCGCCTTCCTGCTCTGCGTCGCGGGCTGCTCGCCCGTCGAGACCCAGGAGACTCCAGCCGTCTCGGGCTTCGAGCCGGCGCCGACCCGCGGCATCGTCCTGGTGTCGATCGACACTCTGCGCGCCGATCATCTCGGCGCCTACGGCTACGCCCGGCCCACCAGCCCCTTCCTCGATCGCCTGGCGGCGCGGGGCGTGCTCTTCGAGCGCGCCTACGCCCAGTACCCTGGCACCCTGCAATCGCACATGTCGATCTTCACCGGGCTCTACCCGGGAGAGCACGACGTGATGCCGCCGGCGCTCGTTCTCTCGCCCGAGATCCCGACCCTCCCGGAGCTCCTCTCCCGCGCCGGATTCCGGACCTCGGGGCACAGCGAGGGGGGGTGGATGGCGGGCGGGTTCGGATTCCGCCGCGGCTTCGCCGACTGGACCGATCACCCCTACGCCGCCGACACCGACGTCGAGCGGACGCTCGGGCTGGGCCTCGATTTCCTGCGCTCCGTTCCTCCCGCGGAGCGCTTCTTCCTCTTCCTGCACACCTACAGCGTGCACGACCCCTATCGGCCACCGCGGGAGTACGTCGAGCGCTTCTGGCCGGGGCCGCCGCCGGCCGACATGTTCAGCCCCGACGGTCCGGAGTTCTCGCGCCTCAACCGCGAGCGACTCGCCGCCTCCGCCGAGCAGCTCGCCTACCTCCGCGCGCTCTACGACGCCTCGATCGCCTACGTCGACCATCAGCTCGAGGCCTTCTGGAGCGAGGTCGAGAAACTGGGGCTGGCCGGCGAGATCACCCTCGTCGTCACCTCCGACCATGGCGAGGAGTTCGCCGAACACGGCCTGCTGGCCCACACCCAGGTCTATCCCGAGTGCCTGCACGTCCCCCTGCTCGTGGTGCATCCGGCGCGGCGCGAGCCGCTGCGCCTGGGTCAGCTGGTCGAGCTGGTCGACCTCGCGCCGACGCTGCTCGAGCTCGCCGGCGCACCGCCACCCAGGATGTCGGGGCAGAGCCTGCTCCCGCTGTTGCGCGATCCCGCCGCGGCGCACCGCGATCGGGCCTATGCCGAGGTGCGCCAGGCCTTCGGGATCGGCGCGCGCACGCTGCTCGAGGAGCGTGACGGCGGGCTCTGGCAACTGGTGCACGTCCGCCCCGAGCTCGAGGTCGAGGGATTCTGGGTCACCAAGGAGATCCGCTTCGACAGCTCCACGCCGCGCCTGGAATTCCAGGCCGTCGCCTTTCACCAGCCTCGCCATGTCGAGGTGGAGATCGACGGCGAAGCGAGCCGGCCGTTCGAGCTCGTCCCGGACTGGCGCACGGTCACCCTCGACCTCCCGGACGACGGCGAGCTCCATCGCGTCCGGCTGCGCACCGAGGGCTGCAGCTCGCCGCTCGCCGTCGGCGAGAGCGCCGACGACGGGCGCTGCCTGAGCTTCAAGCTGCGCGGCGTCGCACTCGACCGTATCGAGCTCTTCGACCTGCTGAAGGACCCGGCCGCGGCGCGCGACCGGGCGCGGCGCGAGATCGCTCGGACCCGCGCCATGACGGTCGCCCTGAAGGGGTACCGACACCTGCCCGTCGCTCGCGCCGCTCAGCAGACGCTCACCGCCGAGCACGTGCGCCAGCTCGAGGCGCTCGGCTATCTGCACTAGCAGCGACGAGCGCTACTTCGCCGCCTGCGGCAGCATGCCGAGCTGCCACATGTAGAAGATCCGCTGGTCGGCGGCGTCGCGGATCCTCAGGTTGAGCGGCTTGCCCTGTCCGTGCCCCGCCTCGCGATCGACCCAGAGGAGCACCGGGCGGTCGGCCGGCGCGCTGCCCGTCGAGGCCTGGAGGAGCGCCGTCATCTTGCGCGCGTGGAGGGCGTGCACCCGGGTGTCGTTCTCACCCGCGGTGAGCAGCACCGCCGGGTACTTCGTCCCCGGCACGACGTGGTGGTAGGGCGAGTAGGCGCGCAGGAACGCGAACTCCTGCGCGACTTCGGCCGAGCCGTACTCGGGCACCCAGTAGCGCGCCATCAGGAAGTTCTGGTAGCGCAACATGTCGAGCAGCGGCACGGCGACGAGCGCGGCGCGGAAGAGCTCGGGCCGCTGGACGATCGCGGCGCCGGTCAGCAGGCCGCCGTTCGAGCCGCCCGCGATCGCGAGCCGCTCCGGCCGGGTGATCTTCGCGGCGATCAGCCACTCGGCGGCGGCGATGAAGTCGTCGAAGACGTTCTGTTTCTTGGCGAGCATCCCCGCCTCGTGCCAAGCGTCGCCGTACTCGCCGCCGCCGCGCAGGTTGGGGACCGCCAGGACGCCTCCCGCCTCGTACCACTGGAATGTCGTGGCCCTGAACTCCGGGGTCTCGGAGACGTTGAACCCGCCGTAGCCGGTGAGCAGGGTCGGGCGGTCGCCGTTCGGCTCGAGCCCCTTCCGGTGCACCACGAACATGCTGACTCGGGTGCCGTCCTTCGACGGGTACCAGACCTGTTTCACCTCGACCGTCGTCGGGTCCACCGGCACGTCCGGGCGCTCCCAGAGCTCGGGTTCGGCCTGCGGACGGGCCAGATCGACGCGGAAGATGGTGGTCGGGTAGTTGAAGCTGGTGAACTCGAGGTAGCCGTCGGTGCGGTCGGGCTCGGTCGCGAGGCTGGCGGTCCCCAGACCGGGGAGTTTCAGCTCGCCGTGCGACTTGCCCGCGAAATCGAAGAGCTCGATGGCGCTCGTCGCGTTGCGCAGGTACTCGACCGCCAGCATCCCCCGGGCGAGCGAGACGTCCTGGATCACCGCGTCCCGGCGCTCGGCGATCAGCTCGCGGGCCACCAGCGGACCGCTCGCCGCCAGGTCGTAGACCAGGAGCTTGCCGTTCGGGGCACCCTGGTTGGTCTGCACGAAGAGCTGGTCGCCCGCGACGTAGCCGAACGCGCTGCCGTCCCCGCCGACCAGAACGTCGCGCTTCTCGAGCTTGCCGCTCTTCAGGTAGGCGGCGAAGTCGGCCACCCAGAGGTCGTTGGAGCGGGTGCCGGTCCAGTAGACCAGGGTGAGCCAGCGGCCGTCGCGAGACAGCGATCCGCCGGGTCCCCAGGTGGTCGCGAGCTTCTCGTTCTCCGCCTTGGTGAACTGGCGCAGGAGCACTGGATCCTCGCCCACCGCGCGGCCGATGCGGTGGAAGAGCACTCGCCCGCTGTAAGGGTCCTTCGGATCGGCGAGGTTCTGGTAGAGGAAGCCCGAGCCGTCGGGCAACCAGTCGGGCGCCTGCGTCTTGTTGGGGATCTCGAGCGGCAGGGTCTTGCCGCTGTCGACCTCCAGCAGGTGGAGGGTGGAGTTCTCGTCGCCCGAACGATAGGTGCCGTAGGCCAACAGCTTGCCGTCCTGCGAGGGCGAGATCCAGGTGATCGTGGTGAGGCCCGAAGGATCCAGCACCGCCGGATCGAGCAGCGTCTGGGTCTTCCCCTTGGCGCCGCTCCTCCAGTAGAAGACCGGCTGATTCTGGCTTCCCTCGCGCTTGGAGAAGAAGTAGCGCTCGCCGCGGATCGCGGGGGTCGAAACCGTGCCCACCTCCATCAGCGGGCGCAGCCGCTCCTCGAGCTCCTTGCGGCCCGGCAGCGTGTCGAGGATCGAGCGCGTGTAGGCGTTCTGCGCGTCGGTCCACGCCGCCACCTCGGGGGTCACCTGGCCCATCCGCTCGGGGTTCGAGTTGTCCCCTTCCAGCCAGCGGTAGGGATCGACGATCTCGACGCCGTGGATCGTCTCCTTCACCGGCTCGACCTTGCTTCCGGGCGGCGGAGGAACCTGCTGGGCGACGACCTGCGCGGCAACGAAGGTGCCGAGGACCAGGATCAACGTGAGCTTCATCGCGACCTCCGGGGGGATGGCGGCCGCGGCGGCGGCCAAGGGCGAACTCTACCAGCGGCCGGGCGGTCTACCGGTGCATCGATTCCAGATCCTGGGTAGCCACCGTGCCCCCACCCGCGGCCGTCCGGTGAAAGCTCCGTCGCGCTCCGGCTCGCAACGCTTTGCGAG
>CAYZWR010000128.1:0-8902 GCA_964481735.1 uncultured Thermoanaerobaculia bacterium | reverse complement strand
GTGTTCGAATCTCCTAGAGTGTTCGAACTCGGATGCGTAAGGTCTACCAAGCCTCAACTCCGGTCTCTTCCTCCGAGTCGCGCCAGCGGAGCGCTGCGGATTCCGTTTTCTCTGTTCGCAGGAATGGGCGAGGCGTTCGGCTTCGACCTCGAGCGGTCCTTCGTCGACGGAGGCCGCAGCGGCGACGTTCTACTCTCTCGTCATCGCGCGCCGTCGATCGCGAAGAGGACGTTCAGGTTGCGCTCGAAGGTGTAGGCATGGGCCGACTCGCTCGCCGAGACCACGGCGAACCAGAATCGGGTGGCGCCGGCGCGGTCGGGGGGTGCGAGCTCGCGGAGGACCGATCTCGCGCCGCTCGCTAGGTCGACGCGCTCGATAGCGCTCGGCATCTGGCTCGGCCGATAGACGAGAAGCGACCGGCCATCAGCGGCGATGCGGACGACCTCTTCGCCGGCGTCGATCCAGGCGATCTCCGTCTCGACGCCGCCGGCGAGGGGATAGCGGACCCAGCGCCCGTCCTGCCGTCGCGCCAGGACCGCCCGGCCGTCCGGGAAGAGAACTCCCAGGTCGGTGCCCGCGGGCGTCATCGGGCTCAAGTTTGCGCTCCCGAGCTCGCGGAGGAAACACCTTCGGTTGCGTTCGCCGTCGGTGCCGCAGAAGAGAAGGCTCTGTCCGTCCGGCAAGAAGCTCCCGCTGTTGTACGCGGAGAATCCCTCGACCGAGATGTCGCGCGGATCTCCCGCCCCGGTGGGATAGAGCATCAGCCGCGGCGGCTCGCTCGGTACGTAAGCCAGCGCGGTCCGCCCATCCGGCGAGAGAGCGAGTGGCGACCCCTCGCCCAGCCGTACCGGCGCCGAGCGGTCGGCGTCCTGCAGAAAGGCCGCGTAGTTCTGCCCCCCCATTTCGGATTCGTCGTCGAACAGCAGCGTCCGGCCGTCGGCCGACATCACCCTGCTGTAAGAGGACCGGAACGAAGCGACCTCGCGCTCGGCGGCCTCGCCCGAGAAGCGGGCGACGAGCACCACCTGGCGGTCGTCGGTGGAGGCGAGGAGCCGTCCGTCCGGCGTGCGATCGTGCAGCACCAGGCTGGCCGAATCTGCCAGCACCTCGTCGACGCTGCCGTCGAGGCTCAGCGAATGAAGCTCGGCCCGCCCGCCGCTGATCGAGCCCGAGTAGACGATCTGCCTTCCGCTCGCCGCCCAGGCCATGCCCTCAATGCCCCAATACTCTGGCGAGCGGGCGATCTCGCGCCCCTCGAGGTCGATGACCACGACCGGACCGCGGTTGTCGCCGCTCAGGGCGTGGGGCATGAAGGCGATCCGATCGCCCCGGGGGGAGACGCGGACATCGCTCAGGTAGCCGGCCGATTCCGCCAACACCCTGCCGACCGGGAACTCGAGCCGGCTGCGGTTCCCGACGCTCCGGATCACCGCCAGCTCGCTCCCGTCCGGGGACCAATCCGCCGCCGAGACTCCTTCCAGGACCTCGCGTGGCGCGGCCGCGGCGAGCGGCATCCGGGCGAGGGTTCCGACATAGGTGCGATGAAAGAGGTAGCGGGCGCGGGTCAGCACCGCGAGCTCGCCTTTCGCGGAGACCGCCAGAAGCTGGACGTCGCCCTCGGCCAGAGGGCGCGCCTGGGGATCCTCCGGACGGCGGACGAAGAGCGTCGAGCGGTTGCCCTCGGGCGCGGCGCTGAAGACGACCGTCCGGCCGTCCGGTGCGAAACGGGCGTTGGAAACGAACTGCGGCAAGTAGGTCAGCTGCTGATAGCGCAACAGCCTGGGCCCGGCGTGAAGTTGCCGCCAGGCGAGCACACCGGCCGCAGCAGCAACGAGGAGCGCCACCGCCGCCAGAGTCCAGGCTGTCCGGCTGCTGGCCGGCCCGACGGCGGCCGCTGGAATCGCCTCGTCGGCCGAGCCGGCGAGCACATCTTGGATCACCAGACGCGCGTCGGCGACGTCGTGCAGCCGGTTCTTCGGGTTGCGCTCCAGGCAGCGGCGCAGCAGGCGCCGGATGGCCGGCGACGCCGGCCCGGGGAGCTTCAGGGGATCGATATCCGCCCGCAGGACCGCGGCCAGCGTGTCGCTCACCGTTTCGGCCGCGAATAGCGAACGCCCGGCCAGCATTTCGTGGAGCACCACGCCGAAAGCCCAGATGTCGGCGCGCTTGTCGACCGCGCCGCCGCGCGCCTGCTCCGGCGCCATGTACGCCGCCGTGCCGAGGATCACGCCGAGTTGGGTGCCGGCGGCGGTGAGAGTCGGCGACTGCATCATCGTCGGCGAGCGCGCGAGATCGGCCGTCGCGGAGGAGCCGGTGAGCGGATCGAGCGCCTTGGCCAGGCCGAAGTCGAGCACCTTGACCGAGCCGTCCGCGGTCAGCATGATGTTGGCCGGCTTCAGGTCGCGATGCACGATGCCTTTGTCGTGCGCCGCCTCGAGCGCTTCGGCGATCTGCTTGGCGATGGTCAGGGCGTCGTCGAGAGGCAACGGCCCGCGTGCCATCCGCTCGGCAAGGTTGTCGCCCTCGACAAGCTCCATCACCAGCGCGCACGCGCCTCCCGACTCCTCGAGGCCGAAGATCGAAGCGATGTTGGGATGATGAAGCTGGGCGAGCAACTGCGCCTCGCGCTCGAATCTCGCCAGGCGCTCCTTGTCGGCGGTGAGCGCCGCGGGCAGCACCTTGATCGCCACCTCGCGCTTGAGCCTGGAGTCGGTGCCGCGATAGACCTCGCCCATGCCACCTTCGCCGAGCTTGGCGGTGATCTCGTAGGGGCCCAGCCTGGAGCCGATCATCTGGCGCCGCCGTTCACCGCACGCCCTCGACCGCGTAAAGGGTGCCCACGACCCGGTTGGTGGTGTAGGCGTATGCGGTCTCGTCGGCCGAGAAGGTGATCGACGGGATCTCAACGGCGCCGGCCCGGTCGACGGGCGAAATCTCCCGCAGCAGAGTCCGTCGACCCGTCGCGAGCTCGAGACGGTCGACACGGGTGGGGATCTCCGCCGGCCGAATGACCAGGAGGGAGCGACCGTCCGCCGTCCAGTCGAGGACCGCGTCGCGCACGTCGAGCCCCGGCACGAGAGCCGGCTCGCTGCCCGCCGCGAGGTATCGCCGGTACCGGTCGTCGGTCCCCCGCGCCACGACGGTTCCGCCGTCCGGCGACACCCGGCCCTGGCGGGTGCCTTCAGGCGTCACGGCGCGAACTTCGCCGCTGGCGAGATCCCGCACGTAGCAGCGCGAGGGCTTCCCGGCGTCGTTGCCGCAGTACGCCACGCTCTGTCCGTCGCGCACGAATTGCGCGCTCTGCTCGTACGCCACGAAGCCCGCCGCCGAGATGTCGCGCGGCTCGCCCGCCCCGGTCGGATAGATCATCAGCCGCGGCGGGTCGGACATGACGATAGCCACCACCGAACTGGCGTCCGGGGAGAGGTCGGTGCCGATGCCTTCGCCGAGCCGCACCGGCGGCGAACCGTCGGCGGCGCGAAAAAGGATGGAGTAGAGGTTGCCCGACAACGCCGAGCTGTCCCCGAAGAGCAGGCTCCGCCCGTCGCTGGAGAGCACCGCCTGGTAAGAACGGTCGAGCCAGGGTATGTCACGCTCGGCGGCGGCGCCGGCGAGCCGCGCCACCAGAGATCCGTGCTCCGAGTGCGTCGAGACGAGCAGCCTCCCATCCGCTGTCGTGTCGTGGACAATCAGTCCCGTGGGCGCCGTCAGGACGGTGCGGACGGTGCCGTCCATGGCCAGTCCGTGGACCGCATAGTCGGGACCGGCATCGACATCCAGCGCCGAGAACAGGACCTCGCTGCCGTCCGCCGACCAGGCGAGCCCCTCTTCGCCCCAGTACTCGGGTGAGGTCACCAATACCGTTCCGGCGCGATCGATCACCACGACCGGGCCGCGATTGTCGGTCGCGAAGGCGTGCGACATGTAGGCAAGCCGATCCCCTGTCGGCGACACGCGGACGTCGCTCAAGTAGCCGGTCGCTTCTGCCAGGACCTTGCCGATCGGATACTCGAGCCGGCTCCGGCCCTCGACCTGGCGCACGATCGCGAGCTCGGCACCGTCCGGAGACCAGTCGGCCGCCGTGACATCGGCGAGGACTTCGCGCGGCGACGCTTCGGCGATCGGCATGCGGGCGAGCGTCCCGAGATAGGTGCGGTGCGACTGAAACCGGGCCCGGGTCAGCACCGCGAGCTCCCCCTTCGAGGAGACGGCGAGGAGCTGGGTCTCCGCGCGGCCGAGCGCCCGCGGCTGCGGGTCGCCTGAACGATGGACGAAGAGCTCGGAGCGATTGCCCAGGCGCGCCGCGCTCGAGACCACCGTGCGGCCGTCCGGCGCGAAGCGCGCGTTCGACAGGAACTGAGCCGCGAAGGTGAGCTGCGTGAAGCGCGGCGCCAGCGGCGCCGGAGCGGTCCGGCGCCAGAGCAAAGTGCCAAGGCCGAGCGCGACAGCGGCGAGGACGCCGGCGGCCACCCAGGCCGCGACCTCCCGGCGCGGGGCGCCACGCGACGGAACGGCGATCGACGGCTCGACCGCGCCGCCGTCGTGCAGAAGCTGGTCGAGCGCGATCCGCGCCTCTCCGATGTCGCGCAGCCGGTTCTTCGGGTTCCTTTCCAGGCAGCGGCGCAGCAGCGCGCGAAGCGCCGCCGGAGTGGCGGCCGGAAGCGCCGAGAAGTCGATGTCGTTGCGCAGCACGCTCGCCAACGTCTCGGTCACCGTTTCTCCGGCGAAGAGGCGCCGACCGGTGAGCATCTCGTGGACGAGAACACCGAATGCCCAGATGTCGGCGCGGCGGTCGACCGGCAGCCCTTTCGCCTGCTCCGGCGACATGTACGCAGCGGTGCCGAGGACGACGCCCAGCTCGGTGCCGGCGGCGGTGAGAGTGGGCGAGTTCATCACCGCCGGGGAGGTGTTCGGGGAAGGCGTCGTACCGGCGGGCTCGAGCGCCTTCGCCAGGCCGAAGTCGAGCACCTTGACCGTGCCGTCCGCGGTCAGCTTCACGTTGGCCGGCTTCAAGTCGCGATGCACGATGCCGCGTTCGTGCGCCGCCTCGAGCGCCACGGCGATCTGGCGGGCGATCGACAGCGTCTCGTCGACCGGCAGCGCGCCGCGATCGATCCGCGCGGCGAGATCCTCACCCTCGACGAGCTCCAACACCAGCGCGATGGCTCCGAGGGCTCCGATACCCCCGACCGACTCCTCGACGCCGTAGATCGCCGCGATGTTCGGATGATTGAGGCTCGCGAGCAGCTGTGCCTCCCGTTCGAAGCGCGCGAGGCGATTGGGGTCGGCGCCGAACGCCGCGGGCAGCACCTTGATCGCGACCTCGCGCTGCAACTTCGAGTCGGTGGCGCGCCACACTTCCCCCATGCCGCCCTCTCCGAGCTTGGCGGTGATGCGGTAGTTCCCGAGCGCCTTGCCGATCAAGCCCGCGTTTCCCCCTTCCGGCACCGACCGCCCGACTCCACGAGATCACTTCCGAGAACGCGTCACTGGCGTTCGAGTCTTGCGGCGAGTCTACAGGTTGCGCAGCCGCCAATTCGCCGATACGCGCCGCGCCAGCTCGGAGAACCCATGCAGGACCATGGCGATGCGCCCGCGCGAGGACTCCGTCCTCGCCGGTCGAGGTGGTTCGAGTTTGCTGATTCTCAGGCCGCTTGCCTCAACGCCGCGACTTCATGGAGCCAAGCGCAAATGCGGTTCGAATCCCATGCTGGGATCGAACTCGCAACCGTTTGGGCTACCAACCTTCCCCTCCAGCCGTGCCATCCGAGTCGCGCCGGTCGAGCGCTGCCATTGCGCCGCTTCGGTTCGCGCGGAAGGGAACCGCGCCGTGCTGGATCCCGAGTCCGGATGGTGAATCGCGGTCACAGCGGACCCGGCGCTCCTGTGCGCGGCTCACCACCGCCGCGGCACGTCGCGGACGCAGCGCAGGGTGTCGCGGGCGATCAGCAGCTCCTCGTTGGTGGGGATGACGTAGAGCCGCACCCGGCTCTCCGCTGCGCCGATCTCCCCCTCCTTCCCGCCGAAGAGCGCCGCGTTGCGCTCGGCGTCGACGGCGATGCCGAGGAACTCGAGGTCGCGGCAGATGCGGGCGCGCACGTCGGGCGAGTTCTCGCCGATGCCGCCGGTGAAGACGATCGCGTCGGCGCCGTTCATCCTCGCGAGGTACGAGCCCAGGTACTTCTTCACCCGCAGGCAGAAGATCTCGATCGCCAGGTGCGCGCGGCGGTCCTGGTGCGCGCTCTCCTCCTCCAGGAGGTCGCGCATGTCGTTGGTCAGGCCCGAGATGCCGAGCAGCCCCGAGCGCTTGTTGAGCAGCCCGTCGAGCTCCTCGAACGACATCCCCTCCTTGTGGTGCAGGAACTCCAGCACCGAGGCGTCGATGTCGCCGCAGCGGGTGCCCATCACCAGGCCCTCGACCGGCGTCAGGCCCATCGAGGTGTCGACCGATTCGCCCTCGCGGATGGCGCACACCGAGCAGCCGTTGCCCAAGTGGACGGTGATGACGTTGGTCTCCTCGTGGGTCTTGCCGCAGAGCTGGCGGTAGCGGTAGGCGACGTAGCGGTGCGAGGTGCCGTGGAAGCCGTAGCGGCGCACCTTGTGGCGGACGTAGAGCTGGTAGGGGATGGCGTAGAGGAACGACTCCGGCGGCATCGTCGAGTGGAACGAGGTGTCGAACACCGCGACCTGCGGGATGCCGGGTCCGAACAGCTCGCGCGCCGAATAGATGCCCTTCAGGTTGGCCGGGTTGTGCAGCGGCGCCAAGTCGATGCAGTCCTCGATCTGGTCGATCACCGCGTCGTCGATGACCACCGAACGGGTCAGCTTCTCGCCGCCGTGGACGATGCGATGGCCGACGGCGTGGATGTCGGCGAGCGAACGGATGCCCGGCACCGCGGCCTCCGGCGACACCAGCCAGCGCAGCACGTGGTCGAGGGCGACGCGGTGGTCGCGCAGCGGCGCGGCCCGCCGCACCGCCGGCTTGCCTTCGGCACGCAGGGTGATCAGCGCCTCGCTGCCGATCCGTTCGACGACGCCGCGCGCCAGGGCGCGATCCTCGTCGCGCTCGATCACCTCGAGGTCGGTCGAGATGACCTGGAACTTGAGCGAAGAGCTGCCGCAATTGAGCACGAGGATGTTCATGGGGACATGGTAGCGGCGTTCGCCGCGGTGCGGCAAGTAGAATAGAGAAGTGCGGCTCCGCCCGGAGTCGCCGGTCAGGAAAGGACCCCGCCATGAACCTCATCGAAGCCGCCCGCGCCCAGGTTCGCGGCCGCGGCGCCCGCATCGTCTATCCCGAGGGCCACGACGAGCGCGCCCAGCGCGCCGCCGCTTTTCTCGTCGCCGAGGGGCTCGCCCGGCCGACTCTGCTCGGCCCGGAGGCCGCGATCCGCGCCGCCGCCGCCGCCCGCGGCCTGTCGCTCGAAGGCGTCACCCTGCGCGATCCGGAATCCGATCCCGAGACCGCGCGCCTCGCCGAGCTCTACCTCGAGCTGCGCCGCGCGAAAGGGGCCACTCCGGAGCTCGCCGCCGCGCGGGCCCGGGAACGCCACTACTTCGGCGCCCTGCTGGTGCGCTCGGGCGAGGCCGAGGGGATGGTCTCCGGCCTCGAGAGCGAGACCAAGCCGTTCATCCCCGCCTTCGAGGTCATCGGCATGAAGCCCGGCTTCCGGCGCGTCTCGTCGGTGTTCCTGATGACCTGGCCGGAGCGGGTCTACTTCTACGCCGACTGCTCGGTCAACATCGACCCCGACGCCGCGACGCTTGCCGAGATCGGCCGCGCCACCGCCGGCACCGCCCGCGCCTTCGGCCACGAGCCGCGGGTCGCCTTCCTCTCCTTCTCGACCCGCGGCAGCGCCACCCACCCCTTCGTCGACAAGGCGCGCGAGGCGGCGCGTCTCTGCCGCGAGGCGGAGCCCGGGCTCCTGGTCGACGGCGAGCTGCAGTTCGACGCCGCGATCGTGCCCAAGGTCGCCGCCAAGAAGTGCGCCGACAGCCCGCTCGAAGGGCGCGCCAACGTCTTCGTCTTCCCGGACCTCGACGCCGGCAACATCGCCTACAAGATCACCGAGCGTTTGGGCGGCGCGCAGGCGATCGGCCCGGTCCTGCAGGGCCTCGCCCGGCCGGTCAACGACGTCTCGCGCGGCTGCTCCTGGCAGGACCTGGCCGACATCGGCGTCGTCACCGCGCTGCAGGCGCAGGGGTGACCGGCCGCGCCCCGCGGACGAACGTGCGCCAGGCATAGCCCCACGGGATCACCAGCGCCAGCAGGGGCAGGGCGAGGAAGGACTCGGCGATCGGCTGCGCGGAGGAGCCCGCCAGCGTCCCGGCCGCCCAGAGCGGCAGCGCGACGAAGGCGAGCCAGATCGACTTGTAGCCGAGGGTGAAGAAGAACAGCGGCAGCCAGCGCAGCGGCTGGAAGAGGCCGAACAGAGCGAGGCTGGGGTAGGTGGCCCACACCGACCAGGCGACCGCCGCGAGCGGCGCCCACTCGCCCTCGTGCGACAGCAGCACCCGCCAGGCGGACGGCGCGACGAACAGCAGCATGAGGAGATAGAAGAGGCGCAGTCCCCAGATCTGGATCGGACGCACGCCCTCGTGGCGCAGCGGGTCGGAACGGAAGGCGCGGGCGAAGTCCATGGTCATTCCTCCGGGTCGGAAGCGTGTGCGTCGTTTTCCCGCCGGGCGGCGTCCCGCTCGGAATCCTCCCGGCGAAACTCCAGCAGCTCGCCCGGCTGGCAGTCGAGGGCGAGGCAGATCGCCTCGAGCGTCGAGAAACGGATCGCCCTGGCCTTGCCGGTCTTGAGGATCGACAGGTTGGCGACGGTGATGTCGACGCGCGCGGCCAGCTCGGTCAGCGTCATGCGCCGCTCGTGCAGCTTCTCGTCGAGGCGCACCAGGA
>CAYZWR010000127.1:0-9125 GCA_964481735.1 uncultured Thermoanaerobaculia bacterium | reverse complement strand
CGGGCTGGGCGTGGAAACCGTCGGCGGCTGGGTGTCGTTGACCGTGACGGTGAAGGTCGCATTGGGGATCCCCGCCACCTCGGGGTCACAGGTCACCGCCGTCGTCCCGCGCGGGAAGAAGCTGCCGGAGACCGGCGCGCAGGGCACCTGCCCACAGATCCCGGCGATCGTCGGCGGCGGATAGGCGACCACCGCGCCGCACTGGTTGGGGTCGTTGCTCGTCGTGATGTTCGCCGGCGCAGTCACCACGCAGGCGCCGGTGCAGCAGACCGGCGAACCGGCGGTGATCGTGATGCTCCAGCCGCCGGAGATCGAGCCCGCGTCCCCGCCGGCATCATCCACGATGAAGAGGTTCCAGGTGGCGTTCGGGCTCAAGCCGTTGAACACCGACGCCAGCGTGGCCGAGCCCGCCGTCGCCGGATTGGAGTAGGTGGTCAGGGGGCCGGGCGCCGGGAAGTTGTCGCCCGAACCGATGTTGGTCGGGCGGTAGGTTCCGGTCACCGTCGGCCCACCGTCGGCGAAGAGCCCAGCGGCGCTGTCGTCGATCGTCAAGACGGCTCCGACGGCGTCCGTGCTGCCACCCACATCCGACATCAACGCGAGGGCGGCGGAGGGTCGCACGAGAACCACATCGACGTCGTCCGGGAAGGTGTGGCTGAAGCCGTTCAGCGCGACGTTGACGTCGGTGATGGTCCCGCTCATCCCGCTGGAGGTGATCGCCGAGGGGTAGGGAGTCGCGGTGCCCGACGAGGGGATCGTGATCGCCCCGACGTTCGAGAAGGTCGTGGTCGTGGTGGCGACCGTGCCGGTGGTGAAGTTGTAGGTGAGCGGCGTGAAGGCGTTCGCGCCGTCCTGGAGCGCCAGGGTGGCGGTGAGGGTCGCGCCGCAGGTCAGGCCGAGGTCGGCGTTGAAGGTGAAGTTGCGGCAGACCGCCGGCCCGCCGGCCACGACGACTCCGTAGCTCTGCGGCGGGCTCGGGTTCTCCACGCCGCCCGTGGCCTGCAGCGTGCCCACCAGGTTCACCGTGTTGGCGGCACCGCTGTTCTGCAGGCAGAGGCTCACCGTCACCGTCTCGCCGGGATCGATCGCGCCATTGGGCGTCGTGCAGCTCTCGCTGACGATCGACGCGCCCGCACCCACCGGCGTCGGCGAGCGATCCTCGCAGACCAGTGTGTCGATGCCGATGTAGTTCGAGTTGGCGCCGGTGGGGCCGCCGCTGGTGACGAAGTAGCGCATGGCGAAACGGCCCGTTCCCGAAGCCGGGGCGTTGGCGACGAACTGCGTCCAGGTCTCGGGGTAGCCGCCGACCGCGAGCGTGGGGTTGATCGTCGTCACCAGAGTCGTGAAGTCACCGACGCTCGTCGGCGTGCCGCCCGTGTTGGTGCTGGCGCCCGCGGTCGAGTAGCGGACCTCCAGCCGGTCGGGGAAGATCGAGCCGGTCGCGGTGCGGGTGTAGAACGAGCAGCGCCCCACCACCGCGAAGTCGAGCACCGGGGTGATCAGCCAGTTGCTGATCGTGTTGGTCCCGGTCGTGTTGTTGTAGTTGGCGCCGATATAGGCCGTCGCGGCGCCGGCGTGCGCCGGGAAGACGGTCGAGTTGCCCTGGAACCAGTTGGTCAATCCGAGCGGCACGCTGTTGTTCTGCTGCGACCAGCCGGCGCCAGGGAGCGTGGTGATGTCGTTGAAGCCCTCGGCGAGAACCACCGCCTCCGGCAGGGTCGGGTCGGGAATCGGGAGGTCGAGGCCCGGTCCCGGCTTGGCGCTCGGCCGGGCGCCGAACTGCGCGCTCCAGGCGGGTGTCGCGATCACCAGGAGCGAGACGAAAATCGCTGCGGTCCACGGACGAGCGGAGTGGCGGCACATGAGATGGATCCCCCGGAGTCGATTGTGAGGAAATCCACAGAAGCCTAAGCGTGTTTCCCGCATGCGTCAACTTCGGCTCCCGACCTCCACCGGGGCCGGTCCGGCCGGCGGTTTGAGGATCACCCCGCGCCCGCGCCGGCCGTCGATGCGGATCTCGATCGGGGCGGCGAGCCGGAGGTGACGCACGTGGGCGGCCGCGGAGAGGGGCGGCTGCGCATCGAGCCACTCCCAGTCGAGCCACCCCTCGCCCTCCTCCGGGTTGACCGTGAAGTAGCCGACGTGGAACGAAGTGAGATTCTGGAAGAAGTGGCTGCCCTGCGACGGGGCGACCTTGAGATCGCGCAGCCCCGCCTCGACGATCGCCGCCGCTCCCGAGACCTGGTCCCAGGTGACCGGGATCCCGAGCCACGGGTCGCGGGAACCCCAGCGCCCGACGCCGATCAGCAGGTAGGGCACCCGGGCGTCGAGCAGGCGGGCGTTGAGCCGCGCCACCTCCGCGGCCGCCTCCCGGCTGCGCGCGCGCTCGAAGCGCTGCACGTCGACCACCACCAGGTCCCGGATCCCTCCGGTCAGGCCGTGACCGAGCGCCCGATCGCTGACGCAGAGCAGCCGCGTTTCGTCGACCAGGCCGATCTCGAGCGCTTCGCTCTCCCGCGCCAGCGCGAGCGGGCGGATCTGCAGCAGGCCGAACTCCGCCGGCCGCCCCGTGGAGGGCGCGAGGTTCACCGCGTACTCGATCTCCACCGCCGTCCCCATGCCGCGGCGCCCCTCCTCCATCACGGCGGCGAGGATCTCGGCGAGCGGAAAACGCCCCTGCTTGAGGATCGGCGCGAAGGTCACGACGCGCAGCCCGGCGCGGGAGAGCCCGTCATAGAGCGCGTCGTTCTCCCGCGAGTAGGTCGATCCGACCGCCGCCAGGGTGCCGTCGGCCTCGGCGACCTCGAGGCCGTACCAGGCCTCGCGCATCTCGGCGTCCTCGGCCGCGCCGTCGAGCGGCAGAGCCCAGAAGCCCCGCTGCGAGGCGTCGAGCAGAGCCTTGAAGGTCGAGTGCTGGGTGCCCTGCTGGGGATAGCGCGGCGCGAAGCGCACGCAGGTTCCCCCCTCGACGATCGTCCGTCCGAAGCCCAACGCCGCCGCGGCGATTCCGTCCTCGGCGGTGGCGGGCGCCACCGGATAGAAGTTGTGCGAGCGCGCCACCCCGGCGAAGTCGGGATAGAAGCGCGCGCCGCGCGCCGCTCCCACCAGCCGCTGGACGATGACTGCCATCTTCTCCTCCTCCAGCCGGTAAGGAGTGGCCCGCAGGTAGGCCTTGGCGTGCCGGTTGAAGGTCGAGGCGTAGACCCGCTTGACGGCGGTCAGGGCCGCCCGGGTCCGTTCCGCCGCGGACGGCTGCCGGTTGGCGAGCATCAACGTGTCGTAGACGCCGGTGAACGGCAGGTGGTGCGAGTCCTCGAGCAGCGACGAGGAGCGCACCGCGATCGGCACCTGGACCCGCTCGACGAAGGCCTCGAGGTCGCGCGCCGCCTCCTCGGGAAACGGCGCCGCCGCGAAGCGGCGGACGATCTCCGCGTCGTCCTCGCACTCGATGGCGAAGCGGCGCAGGTCGTTGTCGTCGAGGAAGCGGTCGAAGACGTCGGTCGCGAGGACCACCGCCGCCGGCACGCGGATCTCCACCCCGGGGAATCTCCGGCGCAGCCCCCGCTCGGCGAGCAGCCGGCGGACGAAGGCGAGGCCGCGCGCCTTGCCGCCCAGCGATCCGCCGCCGATGCGGTAGAAGTCGGCCGTGAAATCGAAGGTCGTGCGATCGAAGTCGGCCACGACCACCTGCGCCCGCTCGTCGCGATAGGCCGCGATCGTCCGGATGAGGTCGGCGCGCAGCGCCGCCGCGTCCGGGTAGTCGGCGAGCTGTCGCGGGCGCAGGGCGTGCGCCAGCGCGAACTCGGTCCGTGCCTTGAGCCAGCGCGAGAAGTGGTTGCGCGAGGCGTGGAAGTCGATCGACTCCTCGGGCGCCGTCGCGAGCAGCTCCTCGAGCCCGCGCAGATCGCCCGCCCGTCCCACCTCCTCGCCGTCCGGCCGCCGGAAGACGAAATCGCCGAAGCCGAAATCCTCGAGGATCACGCGACGGAGCTGTTCGAGCACGAGCTCTGATCCCTTGCGCAGGAAGGCGGCGCCGACGCTCGCGGCGACCAGCTCGTTCTCGGGGTGCGACGAGTGCAGCAGGATCGGAATGTCCGGATGCGCGGCGCGCACCCGGCGCGCGAACTCGGCGCCCGCATCGGCGCGCTTGGTGCCGCAGTGCGGGAACTCGACGTCCGAGATGACCCCCAGGACGTCCTCGTGGAAGCGCTCGAAGGCGGCCTCGGCCTCCTCGAACGTCGTCGCGAGCAGGATCTTCGGCCGCGCGCGCATGCGCAGGATCTTCTGCGCGAGGTTGGCGCCCTCCCCGATCAGCCGCCGGGAGTGGTGGAAGAGCTCCGAGTAGATGACCGGGAGGAAGGCCGAGTAGTTGCGGATGCTGTCCTCGATCAGGAGGATGACCTGGACGCCCACCGCGCTGACGTCGTGCGGCGCGTTGCGCCGATCCTCGACCGCCTTGATCATCGCCACCAGGATGCGCGCGTCCCCCAGCCAGACGAAGGCGCGCTCGACGGCGCCGAGGTCGTGGCGCGCGGCGAGGTCCTTGATCTCCTGACTGTCCCAGGCGAGCACCACCACTGGAATGTCGAGACCCTGGGCGCGCACGCGCTGGGCGAGCTCCGCGGCGTTCATGTCGGCGAGCTGCGGCGTGGTCACGATGAGGTTGAAACGCCGCTGCTCGCCGGCGAGCGCCAGCGCCTCGGCGCCCGTGGTCACCGCGGTGAGGCCCGGGGCATAGTGCAGATCGAGATTGCGGAATTCGCCGAGCAGGCGCTCGCCGAGCTCCCCGGCCTCCTCGAGGACGAAAGCGTCGTAGGGGCTCGCGACCAGCAGGATGTCCGTGACGCGATGCCGCATCAGGTCCTGGAAGTCGTGGAAGCGTTCCCGGCCGTTGCCTGGGCTCATCACTCGGGGGCGCGGCGCGCGCTCGGGCAGCGTAGCACGCGAAACAACAGGGGACCGGCGCCGCCTTAGCGCCGGTCCCCGGGGTGAGCGCTGCCGTGCGGTCTAGACGACGCCCTGGTCCATCATCGCGTCGGCCACCTTGAGGAAGCCGGCGATGTTGGCGCCGTTGACGTAGTTGCCCGGCGTGTTGAAGCGCTCGGCCGTCTCGACGCACGCCTTGTGGATGCTCTTCATGATCAGGTGGAGCCGGTGATCGACCTCTTCGCGGGTCCAGGAGTAGCGCATCGAGTTCTGCGCCATCTCGAGCCCCGAGGTCGCGACGCCGCCGGCGTTCGCCGCCTTGCCGGGGCCGTAGAGGATCTTCGCCGCCACGAATTGGTTGACCGCGTCGATCGTCGACGGCATGTTGGCGCCCTCGCCGATCACGTAGACGCCGTTGCGGAGCAGATTCGTCGCGTCCTTGCCGTTGATCTCGTTCTGGGTCGCCGACGGGAAGGCGCAGTCCGCCTTGTGGTCCCACAGCGGATTGAAGTCGAGCTTGGAGTCGGCCGGCGTATAGGTGGCGGTCTTGAACTTGGCGGCGTACTCCTGGATGCGGCCGCGGCGGACGTTCTTCAGGTCCATCACGAAGGCGAGCTTCTCGCGGTCGATGCCGGCCTCGTCGTAGATGAACCCGTTCGAATCGGACAGCGTCAAGGGCTTGGCGCCGAGATCGAGCAGCTTCTCCACGGTGTACTGCGAGACGTTGCCCGAGCCCGAGACCAGGCACTTCTTGCCTTGCAGGGTCTGGTTGCGCGTGGTGAGCATCTCGGCGGCGAAATAGACCGTGCCGTAGCCGGTCGCCTCCGGCCGGATGAGCGAGCCGCCCCAGTTGATGCCCTTGCCGGTCAGGACGCCGGTGAACTCGTTCTTCAGCTTCTTGTAGGTGCCGAACAGGTAACCGATCTCCCGGCCGCCCACTCCGATGTCGCCCGCGGGGACGTCGGTGTCCGGTCCGATGTGGCGGTAGAGCTCGGCCATGAAGGCCTGGCAGAAGCGCATCACCTCGAGGTCGCTCTTGCCCTTCGGATCGAAGTCCGAGCCCCCCTTGCCGCCGCCCATCGGCAGCGTGGTGAGCGAGTTCTTGAACACCTGCTCGAAGGCGAGGAACTTGAGGATGCCGAGATTGACCGAGGGGTGGAAGCGCAGGCCCCCCTTGTAGGGGCCGATCGCGCTGTTCATCTCGATGCGGAAGCCGCGGTTGATCTGGACCTTGCCCTGGTCGTCGACCCAGGGCACGCGGAACATCAGGACCCGCTCCGGCTCGATGATGCGCTCCAGGATGCGGGCGTGGCGGTACTCGGGATGCCGCTCGAGCACCAGCGCGAGCGACTCCGCGACTTCGTACACTGCCTGATGGAACTCGGGCTCGGCGGGGTTCTTGGCCTTGACCTCGGCCATCAGGTCGGCGACGTAGGGGGTCATCCGGGTCTCCTTGGTCTTGGCCTGGACAGGGGGTTCCAGGGTGCTCACATGATCGCTCATTCGGTTCTCCTCCGGTTGAGAGATTGGGGATCCAGAATTGAGGGTCCTCGACCTCTGCATGGTCGCGCGTTTGCCCGGAGGTGAAACTGCCCGCCGGGGTGGGGAATCGGACGACGGCGGGCGGGGCCGCGGCGCGCGACCAACCCCGCCGCGCAGCAGGACCGCTTCGGCCACGCCGCGGGGTCTTGCACCGGCGCGGATCTCGCCGCAAGCTGGGCCGCGATGCCTGGCCCGCTGTGTCATTTCGCCGCCGACCTCCACGGCTCGCTCGAGCGCTACGACAAGCTCTTCGCGGCGGCGGCTCGCGAGCGCCCGCTGGCGCTCTTCCTCGGCGGCGACCTCCTGCCCGGTTTCGGCGGCGCCGGCCAGCCCGCCAGCGATGGCGGATTCCTGCTCGACGCGCTGGCGCCGCGCCTCGATCGCCTGCGCCGCGCGACGGCGCCCGATCCGACGCGGGTCTTCGCGATCCTCGGCAACGACGATCCGCGGATCGAGGAGCCGGCGATGCGCGAGCTCGAGCAGCGCGGTCTCCTGGTCTACGCGCACGGCTCGCGCCATCCCCTGCTCGATCACGTCGTCTTCGGCTATGCCTGCGTGCCGCCGACCCCGTTCCTGCTCAAGGACTGGGAGCGCTACGACGTCTCGCGGCACCTGGATCCCGCCGACGTCTCCCCGGAGGAGGGGTGGCGGACGGTCACGCTGCCGCCGGGTGAGATCCGCTGGCAGACGATCGCTCAGGACCTCGCCGGCCTGGTGGGAAACGAGGACCTCGCGCGCGCGATCTTCCTCTTCCACGCCCCGCCCTACGGCACGCCCCTCGACCGCGCGGCCCTCGACGGCCGGATGGTGGACCACGCGCCGCTCGACGTGCACGTCGGCTCGATCGCCATGCGCCGCTTCCTGGAAGCGCGGCAGCCGCTCGCCGCCCTGTGCGGGCACGTCCACGAGGCGGCACGCCTGACCGGGTCCTGGAGCGTGCAGCTGGGACGCACGGTGTGCCTCCAGGCGGCGCACGACGGGCCCGAGCTCGCCCTGCTCCGCTTCCCGCTCGACCGTCCGGGAGAGGCTTCCCGCGAGCTCGTCTGATCAGCTCTCGGCCGCACCGCCGAGCGGCAGCTGCCGGGCGGCGTCGGTCACCGCACCGATCTTGGCCGCGTAGCTGTCCCCGCGCGCGATGTCGGCGTCGGTGACGTAGTGGACGTCCAGCAGCCCGTCGCTCTGGTAGCCCGTGCGCAGGTAGTTCACCTCCGCGAGCGCCCGGCTCCAGCCGTCCAGCCAGAGCTCGAGCTCGCGGTGCCCCTCGGCCCGCTCGGCGAGATGGACCAGCAGGTCGATGTCGCTCGCCGGGCCCGCGCTCGCGTTCTTGGCGCTGCCGAAGACGTAGATCGCGCGGACGCCGAAACGGGCGGCGTCGAGCTGCGCCGCGATCTGCTGCGCCATGCGCAGGCGCCAGCGCCAGTGGTCCTCGGAGCTCTCCGGCCGCGCGCGCGCCGCGGCCTCCGGGCTCTCCTCCGCCCGGTCGGCGGGGGCGCCGAGCACGCCCACGGCTTCGTCGAGGTCGCCGTTCATCAGCACCTTGAGCACCAGTCCATCCGAGGCTTCGCGCACGTCGATGACCTTGACCACCGGCGCCAGTTGGGCGAACTCGGGAAGCAGCCGGGCGAGCGCGTTGGGCGAGCGCAGGAAGAAGGGCTCGGCGAAGATCACTCCCGGATCGTCGGGATAGAGCGGCAGGTAGCGGATGGCGGACTCGACCAGGTCCTGGAAGAAGTGGGTGCCGAAGGAGAGGTCCGGAACGTAGCCTCCCTTCTTCCGCGCCACTTCGATCAGCACCGCGGTGTTGCTGATGTCGGCATAGGTGACCGGCACCCCCAGGCGCACGTCGCCGCGGCTCCCCCAGCGGCCCGGCCCCATGAGGATGAACTGCCGCTTGGGCAGCAGGCGGTTGAGCCGCCCCACGGCGCGCCCGACGTCGCGCAGCTCGTCGAGCCCGAGCCGGCTGTACCCCTCGGGATCGACGTAGACCACGTGGCTGATGTCGCCCACCTGCCCGTTGGAGACGTAGCGGGTCGCCGAGAAGAGGATCCGCTCGCGCGGCAGATCGCGCGGGATCGGCACCGGGGCGTCGCCGCGCGTCGCGCCCTGCGGCCGGCACTGCAGCAGATAGACGTGCTCGCCGTCCGAGGCGAACTCGATGTCGACCGCCGTCTTGAGCCGGTCGCGCAGGACCTCGAGCAGCACCCGTAAACGGGCGACGAACGGGGTCTCCGTGGTCAGGCCGTCGAAGCTCACCACCAGGTCGGGATTCGAGAAGTCGATCAGGCCGCGCGGGCGGCGCACTGTGTCCCCGTCGACGATCGACAGGAGCTGGCGGGCGATGGGCAGCTCCTCGCCGTGCTCGGCGAGGAACCTCGCGACGTCGATCGTCTCGAAGGTCCCGCGCTCCAGGTTGATCACGTCCATCTTCTTCGGCGAGTAGCGCAACGACTCGTCCGCGGTCTGGTTGACCCGCAGCCCGGGCTGACCGGGCGCCACCAGCACCGGATAGTCGTCCGCGAGACGGTCGACGGCGCGGGTTCCCAGCCCGGGCACGAGGCGCAGCAGGCCGTCCTCGCGACGAATGCGCGCCGACCAGCGGAATTCGTTGTTCGAGAAGCCGACGCCGGAGAAGGCGGGCAGGAAGTAGGGCCCGATGC
>CAYZWR010000126.1:0-9500 GCA_964481735.1 uncultured Thermoanaerobaculia bacterium | reverse complement strand
CTCCTCTCAGACGACCGCCAGGCCGCCCTCGTCGTCGTTGGCTGCGTCCTTCCAGCGGAAGTGCACCTTGCCCTCCACCGCGCGGCTCGCCACCTTCGGCGGGTCCGCGTCCTTCAGCGTGTTCAGCAGCTTCCGGACCTTGTGGTACGGGTAGCCGGTCTCGCTGCCAATCTCGGTCGCGGACATCCACGAGTCCGGGAACTGGCTCATGAAGCGCGCCACGTCGCGGGTCATATCGTCCTCGCCGACGTAGTCGTAGCCCCACCGCTCGCGGTCGAACTGCATCGTGACAGGCGCGGGCGCCTCCTCGAAGCGGGCCTTCATCCACGACAGCTCGCGGTACTGGCCGCCCTTCACCGGGAGCCACCGCTCCATGACGGCCGCGTGCCCCTCCAGGACGCCGGACCCTCGGGCCGCGTCCATCGGGTCGCCGCCCTCGCCCGGGCCGGACTTCCGCTCGTGGTGGGTGAGCAGGATCGCGCACTCGTACGTGTTCGCGATGTCGCTGAAGGCGTCCATCACGTTCGACATTTCGGTGCTGTCGTTCTCGTTGCCGCGCCAGAGGCCGCGGAACGGCTCGATGAACACGATGTCCGGCTTCGTCTCCTCGACGGCGCGCTTCACCAGGCGGACGTTCGCCTCGTCGTCCAGCTTCAGGCCGGACCAGCCGCCGTCGCCGTAGATGCTGATGTTCTGGCGGGCGAGCGCCTTCTCCTCCTCGGTGAACCCGTTGTTGTCGAGGATCGTCCGGAGCACTTTCTGGAAGTGCCCGGGCGCGCCCTCGTTCTCGATGATCAGCGTCCGCAGCTCGGAGTCCGGGCGCATCACGTCCGGCAGCTCGTCGAACAGCGGCTTGCCCATCGACCAGCGGATGATCCGGTTCAGCGACACGGCCGTCTTGCCCTTGCCGCCGCGGCTGACCATCGCCGTGATCGCGCCGCGCGCCATGATCCCCGGGTGGACGAGCACCGGCGCCTCGTTCAGCTCGCGCTCCAGGTACTCGCCCAGGCTCGCGACCGGCGGCTTGCCGACCTCCTCGCTGGGGGCGTTGTTCGTCGCGAGCGTCTCGATCACCTTGACGCCCCGCTTGCGCTGCTCCTCGGGCAGCTCGGCGAGTTCCGCCGCGACGGACTTCCAGCTCTCGGGGATGCCGCTCACTTGGCCCGCCGATCCTCGACGTGGAACACGACCGGACCGAAGCGGTCCTCGGGCAGCGTCAGAATCGCGGCCGGGAAGATGGCTCGGCAATCGAAGATGCGCTCCTCCTCGACGACCCGGTACTTCAGCTTCAGCCGTTTCCGCAGATGCTGCACCCACGTCGCCGGGGCGTTGAAGGTGAACCGGACCGTCTCGGTGCTCGTCAGCAGCTCAGTCTCCAGCCGCACCAGCGACTCATTCAGGACGAAGTGCTCCCCTACCTCGCGCAGAACCTCGTTCCGCACGACGGTCTGGAGCTGGTACCTGCTCCGGTCCAGAGTGATCGTGCCCGGCATCACGAGCCCCCCACGATGTTGCAGTCGGGGCTGATGTACGGCGCCATGACCGGGTCGTCGCAGCCGGTGAAGGTGAACTCGCCCATCCAGGCATTCCGCAGGATGCGGTCCAGCTCGTTCGGCGGGAGCGGGTTCGGGCTCGCCTCGTTCACTTCGCGGACCAGCTCGATCACTTCGTCCTGCTCGAACGCGACGTAGTTGAAACACTGGCAGGCCAGGTGGAACAGCACCTGGTGCCGGTGGCCGGGCTTGATCGGCCGCTCGCCGGACTTGGCGCCCTCGATGATGTACTCGGCGCAGACGTGAAGCACCGGCTGCTCGCCCCAGTCGGCGGAGGTCGTCCGCTGCTCGGGCGGCTTGATGCCCTGCGTCTCGGCGCGGCGCTGCCAGTCGTCCGGGTCGTTGCGCGACTCCCAGGCGGCCATGCAGAACTGCTCCGGGTCGTAGTTGAACCCGGTCGCGCCGTCGTGCTCCGGCAGGTGGATGATCGGCCGGTCGTTGCCGTGGAACGGGAGGTTGATGTAGTTCCCGACCATCCCGGCGCGGAGTGCGTCCTGCTTCGGAAAGACCTCCACGTCCGGGCGGCCCAGCGCCTCCAGGGCGCGCTTGCAGATGCCGCGCGCCACCCAGCCCGGGCAGGGCTCGGTGAAGAAGGACCAGACGTGCGCGTTGCCGGAGCGGCTGCGCTCGATCCACTGCGTGCCGGGCAGCAGCTCCGCCATCAGCGCGGCGGACTCGAAGTCCGGCTCGTCCAGGTCGATGGCGCAGAAGCTGACGGTGCCGTCGTCGCGCAGCGGGAAGATGCCGATGCCGGAGTCGTGCCCGCTCAGGTGGAGCGAGTAGTGGTTCAGCGACAGCGGCTCTTTGACGACCTGCCCGCGGCCGAGGCCGTAGGCGTCGGTGCGCCCGGCGAACAGGTTGGCGAACGTGAGCGTGTACGCGGGGGGCGTCACGACTTGAACCTCGCGCGGGGGTTGCGGGGGGCGTTCTTCCACTTCGCCTCGAACTTGCGGTACTGCTCCAGCGGCAGCGCGAGCGCCGTGTCGAGCAGGGCCGGGTCGCGGCCGTCGCGCTCCAGGCAGTGGAGCAGGGACGTGAGCGTGGGCGTCGCGCCGCCGTTCAGGTCCGTGTGTCGAGCCTCGATCCTCTCCGTCTCGGTGAGGTCCAGCTCCTCAGATTCGTACGCTGGGGTGGTCATGGTGATCCTCCTGGTGTTGGTGAAGATTCAGTGCCGGGGCGCCCACCCACCCTCGACTCCGGCGCCCGTCTGTCAGGTCACGCGCCGGTTCCCACGGGCGACCACCCCTGACCGCCAGTGAGGCGCCGGTCAGCAGCGACGCCTCACTGGCGGCCCCGGAGGGCCGCGCCCTCTCAGCCTACGTCGAGCGCCTCCTCGTTCTGGACCGGCTTCGCGGGCTTCTCCGTGTTCGCCTCGTCACCGGCCAGTCGGCCGCCTCCGGCGTTCAGGATCGCCTGCGCGAACTCGATGGCCTGCTGCTTCTCCTCCGGGGTCGTGACCCGTCCGCGCTTGATGGCGTGGACGTGGTACGGGCGGCCCTGCTTGGACTTCTCCTCGGCCTTCAGCCCGATCACGCGATCCCAGTTCTGCTTCTCGAAGCGGAGCAGGGTGTTGATCTTCTTCGCCGCCGGGGCGGAGGTCCGCATCAGCGACAGGCGGATCGGCACGTCCGGCTCCTCCGGCCGGAAGCCGACGTAGTTGTACGTCGTCCGGATCGGCGGGCCGCTGCCCCAGTCCCGGACGCCCGCGTTCACGTCCGTCTTGAACGTCTCCTCGGCGTCGGGGATCGAGTCGAACCGCTGCCCGGCGTAGTCCTCCGGCCAGTTGTCCGGGGCGACGGCGCCCTGGGCCACGTACGTCTGACCGTCCTGCTCCAGGAAGCGGCCCTTGAAGTAGTGGACGGGCACGAAGTCGATGGATTCGCCGTAGTCGTCGCCGGTCAGGGCGTTGTAGTAGTGACCGCTCTCGACCTCGTCCTCGGTGACGGCGTTGGAGAGCTGCTGGGTGAGCTGGACGATGGGGAGCACCAGCTCCTCCTCCTCCAGACCTCCCCGGCTGAACTGCTCCAGCTCGCTCGGGACCTCGACCTTCTCCAGTTCGGTGTTCTCGCTCATTCTTCTCCTCAGTTCAGGGGGTACTCGGGCTCCACTTACAAGGTAGCAGCGGGCGCAAGCCTAGCTGCTGCGGGTGCTGTACGTGGTCTGCATCGCTAGCAGCAGTAGGCCGACACCGGTCGCCTGCCGCAGGTCGATGTCGTATCCGCCGACCGCCTCGATGGCGACGTACGCCAGGAACGTGTCGAGCGCCAAGACGCACACGACGGCGATGGCGAACACGACGAGGGCGATGAACAGGTCGGATGCGTCGTCCATCAGGACTCGACCCCGACGCTCACGACGACGCGCTCGGCGTCGAACAGGACGTACTGGTACTGGCCGTGGTCGCTTCGCGCCAGCTCCGCGACCTTCTCCTCGGCGTCGCCCCGGGTGCTCTCGACGGCGACGATGTTCGGCCGGGCGGGACCGCCCTGGAACGTCCGGACGTCCTCGTCGTCCGGGACGCTGATGATTACTACGCTCATGGGTCAGCTACCTTTCTTCGTGACTTGGATGTACCGGGTCTTGACGAAGTCCACCCCGTCCGGCAGCTTGCCGGTGGCGGACTTCAAGATGTCGCGGACGTGCTCGTTGAGCACCTTCTGCCGGACCTGGGGAATCGGCTTCAGCACGGCGTCGCTGAGGCCCATATCCTTCAGCGACTCGATGGCCGTCTCCTCGTCGATCACGCGGCCCTTGATCGTCTCACGGCGGGTGAGCGTGACGGAGCCGTAGGGCTCCCCCAGGTCGAGCGGCGCGCCGCGCAGGCCCGACTCGTCCAGCTCGTCCCAGAAGTCCGCCTCAACCTCGCGGAACTCGCGCGTCGCCTTCTCGGACTCCGCCTTCAGCCGGGAGTGCTTTTCCTTCAGCTCCAGCAGCTCGCGCGCTTTGGCCTTCAGGTCCGCCATCAGTCGGGCCACCCGGGGCCGTAGGTCTCGGCGTCGCTGGGCTCGGTCGGCGCGGCGGCCAGCTCGGCCTCCGCGGCCGCGAGCGCGCGGCGGTACTTCAGCGCGGCCGCGATCTGCACGACGAACGTGAGCGTGCAGGCGGCGAGGGCGAAGGACACGCCCCACGAGAAGTTGTCGAGCAGCGCGCCGGTGAGCGCGGCGAGCGCGACGAAGTTCAGGACGATGGGGTTCACTCAGTACCTCCGAGGATTGACGTGACGATGGCGGACTTCAGGCGGTTGGCCCTAGCGACCTTCTCACCGTCCACGGTATCAGCCGCTTCAAGTGTGATGATCGTGACGTGGCTGTCCTGGCCGATGCGGTGCAGGCGGTCCTCCGCCTGCTCGTTGATCGCGGGCACCCAGTCGCGCTCCACGAAGATCGCCGTGTCGGCGCGCGTCAGCGTGAGGCCGACGCCGCCCTTCGCGATGGTGCAGACGACGATGTCGAGGTCGCCGTCCTGGAACAGCTTCACGACCGGCGCGGCGTCGTCCGACCCGGCGATGGTGCCGACGCGGACGGCGGGCTTCAGCTTCCGGAGCCGCTCGGCCAGCAGCCGGACGGTCTCCTGGAACCAGGTGAACACGACGAACGGCTTGCCCGGGTGGTCTTTCACCAGCTCGACCACGGCGTCCAGCTTCGCGCTGTCGTCCGGGCCGCCGATCAGCGCCGGGCTCGACGCGATCTGGCGGAGGCGGGTGATGCGGGCGGCGCCGTTCGGGATCACGTACTGCGCCTTCTCCGGGTTCGTGGCGAGCGCCTCGGCGGCGTCGCGGACGTACTGCTCCACGTCCTCCGGCTCCTGGCCCTCGATCTGCCCGCGGACGTGCGCGGCGATGTCAAGCACGAGCTGGCGCTCGGCCTCCTCGTATAGCTTCCGCTGCTGCGGGTTCAGCTCGACCTCCTGGCGCTGGTGCACCTTCGGCGGGAGGTCCAGCTCGTCCGCCTTCGTGCGCCGGACCAGCTTGTCCTTCAGCTCGAAGCGCAGCGCGTCCGCGTTCTTCACGCCGATGATCACGCGGCCGTACTGGGTCGCGTAGTCCTCCACGAAGCGGTAGTAGAAGGGCCAGTAGCCGCCGCCCTTCACCTGCGGGCCGTACACGTCCGGGTAGAGCCAGCGCAGCAGCGACCATAGCTCCGCGGGGTTGTTCATGATCGGCGTGCCGGTCGCGGCGATCTGCACCGGCGCCGTCAGCTTGTAGAGCGCCTGCGTCTGCTTCGCGTCCTTGTTCTTCGCGCGGTGCGCCTCGTCCGCGATCACGGCGCCCCAGTCGCGCTCGGCGAGGGACGGCATGAGCCGCAGCTTCTCCCAGTTCACGACGAACCAGTGCGCGTCCGTGCGGGCGGCCTGCTTCTCACGCAGCGCCTTGTTCTTGCCGTCGATGATCTGGACCAGGTCGCGGTCGATGCCGGTCCACTGGACCAGCTCGTTCTGCCAGTTGCGCGTGAGCATGTTCGGGCAGACGATCAGGCCGGGCTCCGGCATGAGCGTGACGGGCTCCGGCGCGGAAGGGTTCCGGACGTGATACTCGACGGCGGCGCTGATCGCCTCGACCGTCTTGCCCAGGCCCATATCGTCCGCGAGGATGATCTTGGGGTGCTCGGCGATGTAGTCCACGGCGCCGCGCTGGAAGGCGTAGAGCTGCTCGCGCCACGGGACGGCGAGGGCGGCGTCGTCCGGAATGGCGGTGACGAGCGAGCCCGCGACCTCGGCCGCGTGATTCCGCACGAGCGCCTCGACCTGCGGGTCCGGCACGGGCGCGAGCGTCTGCACCAAGCGCGTCGCGGTGTCGGCGTCGGCCGGGAAGCGCCAGGACTTGTCGTCGGGGTTCCACCGCTTGCCGGGGATGGAGCGGACGCGGGCGAGCGCGTCCTCGAACTCCGCCTTGCGGAGCCCGCCCAGGGTGACGGCCAGCTCGTCGTCGCCCTCGGTCTCCTCCAGCTTCAGAAAGATCGGCACGTCAGCTCAGTCCTTCCGACTCGGCCGCGTCGGCGGCCTCGATGCACGCCTCGGCGATGGCGCGCAGCTCCTCCGGGTCCGGGCCGGTGCGGTGGTGGCCGATGCCCAGGCGGACGATCCCCTCGCCGCTGTCCACGGTGAGGGTGACGGGATCGAAGCCGCCCGCGATGGGAACGGTCCAGCTCTTGGTGACGAAGCTGTTACGGAGAATCTTAGGCAACGCGGTCCTCCTGTACGTGACGGATGTTGGCGGCGGCGATGCGCTGGCGGTACGGGCCGCGCTGCAACGTCTTGCCGCTCGTCGGGCTGTCGTAGGCCGGGACGACGCGGCAGAGGTAGAGCCTCCGGGTCGCGGCGCCGTAGCCGACGAGGTTCGGGACGCGGAGCACCTTCCCGCGCTCGGCAGGCGGGTGCGTCTTGCGGACGACGCGGTGGCCGCGCTTGTCGAGCGGGCGGCCACACGCCTTGCAGAAGCGCGCCATCAGATGCCGACCTCGACCGGGTCCACGTTCATCGCCTCGGCCAGCTCGACCGCGCGGTGGTACTGAATCTGCGTCCTCACGAGGGTCCTTCCGTTGGATCGGTAGGGCGCGATGCCCAGGGTGCGCTTCACTCGGGTGATGTCCGGCGACGCGACCTCCCAGCCGCTGCGCTTCCGCCACCACCCCAGGTTGCGCGCGATGTCGCCCGCGGTCAGATGCGGGCGCTCCTCGAACGCTTCCCGGAGCGGCGCGACGGGCACCAGGTCCTTCACTCGGGCTGGGGGTCGGGGGGCAGCTCGCCAGCCGACGCGACCTGGATGCCGCCGGTCAGTCCGGCGACGAGGCGCTGCTTCGCGTCCTCGGTCAGGTCGTAGACGTGCGCCTCGGCCTCCCCGGGGAGGACGACGAGGAGCGCGCGGCCACCGCTCGGCGTGTCCACCACGTCCAGGTGGTACGTCAGGTGACGCACTTCCTTCGTGATGGCGAGCTGCGGTGAGGGGGCGGGCTGGGGCTGGCGTGCGGGGGTTCCCACTGGCTTTCCTTTCATCAGACGGATGCGTGGAGGTCGTGGCGGGCGCCGTCCAGGTAGATGCGCGGCGCGCCGATATGCGCGGGCGCGTACCCGGCCTCGGCGGCGTAGTCCTCGTACGAGAGGAAGCTGCCGGAGCAGACGAACAGCCGTTTCTTGCGGCGGAAGCCGCCGTTGCCGTTCGGGACGAACACGTTCTTCGGGAAGGCCACCTGCGTGTGCGTGTGGCCGCTGACGTAGAAGTCGGCGTCGATGATCGCCTCCTGCTTCGCGAGGTTGTTCACGGCGGCGCCGTACGTGCCGCCGCCGCCCTTGCCGTGGCGGAGGTAACAGTCGTACGACTGGTCGCCGACCAGGTAGCGGACGATGCAGGCGGACATCGCGTAGTTGAGGCCCAGGGCGTCCGCGACCTGCGCGTTCGGGCTGTCGCCCGTGTGCCGGTAGACGCGCATTTCGTGGTTGCCGTCGATGATCGCGTCGATCAGTCCGGCGTCCGCGAGGGGCGCGAACTTCCGCGTCTGGAGGCGGCGGGCCTCCTGGACGGTGAGGCGCTCCTGGTACACGTCGCTGACGCTGTCCTTCAGCGCGCAGTTCGTGTTGTCGCCGGTGTTCAGCATGGACGTGTGCTGGGCGCCCAGGATGTAGTCGAACCACTCGTCCAGGGCGGGCTCCGCGAACGACTTCGCGCCGATGTGGAGGTCGCCGATGGGGTAGATGCGATGGCTCGCCTGGTCCCGGTAGTCGCGGATGAACACGGGAATCTCGTTCCCCTCCGGCGTCTCGCGGAGGCCGTCCGCGACGATGGGCTGGAGCGCCTGGGGCGGTAGCTCGTGCTTCACGGCGCGCTCGACGGGCTTCGTCTTGCCGTTGATCCGGTCGTGCAGCGTCGTGTACGGGACGCCGTGCTCGCGCGCCGCGACCTTGATCGCCCCGCCCGCCTTCACGGCCTCGGCGGCCGCCTGGATGGCGGCCTCTCGCTCGGGGGCGTTCACCTTCGGCACTCGGTTAGCTCCTCTCGGTTGAAGTATGCGGCCGGTCTACACGCGGACCTCGGAGACTTGCTCGTCGTCCGCCCTCGTCCTCTCCCACAGCTCGACCGGCCGCACTTACAACGTACACGACCGCGCAACTCTTGCAAGTCGTCCGATCCGATCTGATTCGTCCGGGTCGGGATTGCCCCGGCCCCCCTAAAGGGGGGCACGGGTGCTACCCGAGATTTTCCGCTTGAACAAGCCATTTTGCTAGACCCCCTTTATACCCACTTTACGCCCGTGAACTGGGCACATTCCCACGGCCGCGCTGGCGGAGCGCGCCCTTCGCGATGCGCTGGCTGTTGCGGCGGATCAGCAGACCGGCCGCCCGGACGTGCTCGCAATCCTGCTTCAGATCGGACGCCTCCCACCGTTCCGATAGCTCGGCCGGTGTCGCGTCCGGGTCGGCGTTCAGCTCGAACGTGAGCCAGGCGTTGCGGACCTGGACCATGCTCTGCTCCAGCAGCTCGGCGATGGCCGGGGCGACGGAGTCGAGCTGGGACAGGGTCGCCTTCAGCACGTCCTCGGGGCTGCCCTCGATGTCTCGGGGCGGGGTGAACTGGATCGTTGGCATAGGTGCCTTCCTCTCAGGTACAGTTGGGGATCGGTGGATGGAAACTTGGCGAACACTGCGGGACGTGCTGCTCTTTCTCGGCGGCCTGGCGATAGCCGGGCACGAGACCTTGCTGACGACGGACGCCGACCCGCAGCTCCTGATCCTCGCGGCGGGCATGATGGGCCTGCCGGGCGTCCTGCGTGCGGACGGGAAGGGGAAGGAGTGATGCTCGCCCGCTACCCACGAACGCTCGGCTGGCTGACGTTCGTGACGCTCGTGCAGATCGTGCTGGAGCTGGGCGCCCGGTGAACCTGACGTGGCGACACGCAGCCCTCGTCGCGTACCTCGCGATGGTTACGGCCGCGGTCGTCGCGGTCGGCCAGCGGA
>CAYZWR010000125.1:0-9525 GCA_964481735.1 uncultured Thermoanaerobaculia bacterium | reverse complement strand
ACGCCAGGATCTGGCCGCCCGGGGGGGACTGCCATGGCCATCCGCAGCTCCAGGAATCAGCCGACGTCGATCCGGCGCCCGCGGTCCGCCGTCCGGGTGGTATCCCCCGCGTGGGCCTTGCTGTTGCTCCTCGGCGCGCCGCCCGGCCGCGGTCAGCCCGCCGCCGGGGCCCCGCCGGTGCTCGTCCGCCTCACCACCGCGCTCGGCGAGATCGATCTCGAGATCGATTCGGCGCGCGCGCCGCGCACCGCCGAGAACTTCCTGCGCTACGTCGACGCCGGGCGCTACGACGGCGGGCGATTCCATCGCACGGTGCGACCCGACACCGAGACCCGCCATGACGTGCCGATCGAAGTCGTCCAGGCCGGGGTCGCTCCCGAGCGCGAGCGCGAGGACTTTCCGCCGGTGCCGCTCGAGCCCACCAGCGTGACCGGGCTGCGGCACCGCGACGGGACCCTGTCCATGGCGCGGGCGGCGCCGGACAGCGCCACCTCCGATTTCTTCGTCTGCCTCGGCGACCAGCCGTCGCTCGACTTCGCCGGAGCGCGCAATCCCGACGGCCAGGGTTTCGCCGCCTTCGGCCGCGTGGTGCGGGGCATGGACGTCGTCCGGCGCATCCAGGCGTCGCCAGCCGAAGGGCAGACGCTCACCCCGCCGATCACGATCGTGAGCGCCCGCCGCCTGCCGGTCTCGGCCGCCGCGCCTGGGGCAGCCCCCGCGCCATGATCTCCAGCCGCCTCCGAGAGCCGAGAGCGTGACCGCGAACGATCTCGTCGCGCGCCTCGCCGCGCATCGCATGCTCGCCGCCGTGCCGCGCGCGGAGCTCGAGTGGCTGGCGGCGCACGGCGAGCTGCTCCACGTTCCGGCCAATCACACGCTCCACCGGCTCGGCGACCCGATCGACGATCTCTGGATCGTTCTCGCCGGGCGCCTCGACATCCGCGTTCATCGCGAGTCCGGCTGGCGGCGGGTGATGGAGTGGCGCGGCGGAGACGTCGCCGGGCTGATTCCCTTCTCGCGCATGCGCGGCTCGCCGGGCGAGGCGCGCTCGGTGGAGGACTCGGAGCTGCTCGCGGTCCACCGCCGGCACTTCCCGGAGCTGATCCGCGACTGCCAGGAGCTCATCGCCGTCCTGGTGCACGTGATGCTCGACCGGGCCCGCCACTTCCGCTCGAGCGACCTGCACGACGACAAGCTGGCCTCGCTGGGGCGACTCGCTGCGGGGCTCGCCCACGAGCTCAACAACCCGGCCTCGGCGGCGGCGCGCGGCGCCGAGGTGCTGGTCGCGGCCCTGCCCGACCTCGAGGCCGCCTGCCGGGAGTTCGGCGCCCGCCGGCCGAGCGCGTCCGAGCTCGCCGCCTTCGAAGCCCTGCGCGCGCAGTGCCTGGCCTACGACGGGGCGCTCACCCGCACTCCCTTCGAGCAGGCCGAGCGGCAGCAGGAGCTCGGCGCCTGGCTGGAACGCCACGGACTCGGGCACGTCGAAGCGGAGGCGCTCGCCGATACCGATGTCTCGCTGGCGGCGCTCGACACCGCCGCCGGTGCGCTCGGCGGGGACGGTCTCAGGGTGGCCCTCGCGGCGCTCGCCGCCAGCTGCGCGACGCGCCGGCTCGCCTCGGACATCGAGCGCGCGGCCGGGCGCGTCCACGAGCTGGTCGCCGCGGTGAAGGGATTCACCTACATGGACCAGGCCAAGGTGCCCAAGCCGGTCGACCTGGGGCGCGGCATCGCCGACACCCTCACCGTGCTGCGCGCCAAGGCGAAGACGAAGTCGGTGCGCCTGCGCGCCGAAGTCGAGCCGGCGCTGCCGACGGTCACCGGCTTCGGCGGCGAGCTGAACCAGGTCTGGGCCAATCTCGTCGACAACGCCATCGACGCGGTCGCCGAAGGCGGCAGCGTCGAGATTCTCGCGCGTCGGGAGGGCAAGTCGGTCGTCGTTCGCGTGGTCGACGACGGTCCGGGGATCCCGCTCGAGCTGCAAAACCGGATGTTCGAGCCCTTCTTCACCACCAAACCGGTCGGCGAAGGGACGGGGCTCGGGCTGTCGATCGTCCGCAGCCTGGTCGGACAGCACGACGGGGAGATCGAAGTCGACTCGCGCCCCGGCCGCACCGAGTTCCGGGTGACGCTCCCGGTCACCGCGGGCAGCGCCGGATAGCGCGCCGTACCGTCAGGAGGTTGCCCATGCCCCGCTTCTTCATCGAAGTACCCCACGACTCGGATCGCGTCGCCTGCACCAAGGCGGTGCGCATCTTCCTCTCCAGCGGCTCGCATTTCCTGACCCACGCCGACTGGGGCTGTTTCGACGGCGATCACCACGCCTGGCTGATCGTGGAAGCGGCCGACAAGGCGGAGGCGCGCGCCATCGTGCCGCCCGGGTTCCGCGCCGAGGCGCGCGTCGTCCAGCTCAACAAGTTCGAGATGGACAAGGTCGGCGGCGCGATCCGGCGCCAGGACGATTGACCGGGAGCCGCGCGGCGATGGCCAAACCGGTCCTGCTCGCGGTCGACGACGATCCCGAGGTCCTCTCGGCGGTCGAGCGCGATCTGCGCGAGCGCTATCGCGACGACTACCTGGTGCTCAAGGCGAGGTCGGGAGAGGAGGCGCTCGCGGCGGCGGAGGAGGTCCAGCGGCGCGGCTGGACGATCGCCCTCTTCCTGGTCGATCAGCGCATGCCGGGGATGACCGGCACGGCGCTGCTCGCCAAGCTGCGCGCGCTCTTCCCCGAAGCGAAGAAGGTCCTGCTCACCGCCTACGCCGACACCGCGGCGGCGATCGCCAGCATCAACGAGATCGGCCTCGATCACTACCTGCTCAAGCCCTGGCATCCGCCCGAGGAGCGGCTCTACCCGGTGCTCGACGACCTGCTCGCCGCCTGGCAGGCCCAGGCGCGGCCGCCCTTCGAGGGCATCCGCATCGCCGGCGCCCTGTGGTCCCGGGCCTGCTACCAGGCGAAGGAGTTCCTGGCGCGCAATCAGGTGCCCTATCAGTGGATCGACATCGAGCGCGATGCCCCGGCGCGCGAGCTCGTCGAACGGCTGACCGGCGGCACCACCCGCCTGCCGGTGGTTCTCTTTCCCGACGGCAGCCATCTGATCGCGCCCAGCCAGCTCGAGCTCGCCGCGCGGGTCGGGTTGCCGACCCGTGCCGGCCAGAAGTTCTACGATCTGGTCGTCGTCGGGGCCGGGCCGGCCGGACTGGCCAACGCGCTCTACGGGGCCTCCGAGGGACTGTCGACCCTCCTCGTCGAGCAGAACGCGCCGGGCGGCCAGGCGGGGACGAGCTCGCGCATCGAGAACTACCTCGGCTTCCCCGGCGGCGTGACCGGCGCCGATCTCGCGCAGCGCGCGGTCGCCCAGGCGCGGCGATTCGGAGCCGAGCTGCTGACCGCGCAGGAAGTGGTCGGCATCGAGCGCGCCGACCCCTATCGCGTCGTCCACCTGGCCGATGGCAGCGCGGTGCGTTCTTACGCCGTGCTGCTCGCCACCGGCACGGCGATCAAGACGCTCGACGTGCCGGGCGTCGAGCGGCTGCTCGGCGCCGGCGTCTACTACGGCGCGGCGACCACCGAGGCCGCGACCTATCGCGATCAGGAGGTCCTGGTGGTGGGCGGCGCCAACTCGGCCGGCCAGGGCGCCGTCTTCTTCGCCCGCACCGCGCGCCGGGTCTCCATGCTGGTGCGTAGCGTCGGCCTCGAGACCTCGATGTCGCAGTATCTGATCGACCGGATCGCGGCGACTCCGAACATCGAGGTGGTGCCGCGCGTCACCGTCTCCGAGGCGATCGGCGAAAGCCGGCTCGAGGCGGTGCGGGTGCAGAACCTGGACAGCGGCGAAGAGAGCCTGCGCCCCTGCGCCGCGCTCTTCCTCTTCGTCGGCGGCGCGCCGCGCTCCGAGCGATTCGCCGGGCTCGTCGAGCGCGACGACAAGGGCTTCATCCTCACCGGACCGGACCTGCCGCGAGCCGGCCAGCGGCCTCGCGGCTGGACGCTCGAGCGCGATCCCTTCCTCTTCGAGACCAGCCTGCCGGGGGTGTTCGCCGCCGGGGACGTGCGCGCCGGCGCCAATCGGCGGGTCGCCGCGGCGGTCGGTGAAGGCTCGGCGGCGATCTTCTCCATCCAGCGCTACCTCGAGACCGTCTGACGCTTTCGGGCGGCGCGCCGGCCAGAGACACGAAAGGCCGGCTCGCCTTGGGCGAACCGGCCTACCGAGCTCGAGTCGCTCGAACGGCTCTAGATCTTGACGACGTTCTCCGCCGCCGGGCCCTTCTGGCCCTGAACGACGTCGAACTCGACCCGCTCACCCTCGACCAGGCTCTTGAAGCCCGAGCCCTGGATCGCGGAATGATGCACGAAGCAGTCCTTCTGACCGTCGTCCCGGGTGAGGAATCCGAAACCCTTGGCGTCGTTGAACCACTTCACGCTGCCCTGAATACGCATGCTGTCCAGCTCCTTGTGTCGGTCGGAACTGGTAACAGCCCACGCCCAACCATCACGGTTTTTCGTGGAAGGCCCCCACGCGGGTCGAACACGATCGCGCCGCACCTGCGGCCGACTGCGGGCGCAGCCTAGCACGTTTCGGCGATTCGCGCTTGGCGGCCCTCCCGAGGTCGATCTCCCGGCCGCCGGGAGGCTGGCGATCAGGCCACCGGCGAGTCGGCCGCGTCGGCGCCGAGCGCGAGCTCCTTCAGCCACCGCCAGGTCGCCCGCAGGCCGCGCACGATTCGCCCGTCGCGCACCGCGGCGCCGCCGAGCCGTGCGGCGAGCTCCGTTTCGCGGCCGCGGAAGCGCGGGGCAAATCGCACCAGCCCGAGCTCGCGCAACCCGCCGAGGCGGATCAGGGTCGGAGAGACGGCGCCGCGCAGGACGGCGAGCTCGCCCGGCGGCAGGGCGACCTGGCGCGACGGGAGGACGAGCCAGGGGCGGAAGCGGAAGCGCCAGTGTCCCTGCGGGTCCTGCTCGAGTCGGCCGAGGCTGCGCACCGGCACGCCGGGCAGCCCTTTCTGCGCGAATGCGGCGAGCCGCGCCGAGCGCGGATCGGCCGTGCCGTCGCGTCCGGCGAGGAATTCGAAGGAGAGCACGCTGCCGTAGACCGAGAGCCGGAAGGACCAGCCGACGAGCAGCCAGGCGAGAAAGAGGATGGCGAAACCGAGCGCCGCGCCCAGGTAGGGGTGGATGGCCGACGAGAGCCCGAGCAGGCCGAGCAGCCCGAGCCGGAAGACGCGCAGGAACATGTCGAGCAGGGCCGAGGGCGAGAGGGCGATCAGCACCTGGATGGCGTGGAAGGCGACGAAGACGACGAGGTAACAGGCCAGGTAGAGCACGCCGAGGCCGACGGTCACCAGCGGCCGCACCCAGGCGTCCCCGCCGGCGACCGCCGCGAGACCGGCCGTGGCGAGCGGCGGCGGGCTCGCGGCGAGCGCGCCGGCGACCCCTGGCGCGAGGCTCAGCAGGCGATGGATCTCGAGCAGCACGATCGGGCTGGCGAGGAGCGCCGAGAGCTTGTTCTCGTGCTCCTCGACGAAGTCCATCGGCTTCTTCAGGCCCGGCAACGCGGCGCCGATCGTGGTGTTGGCCGCGAACAGGAAGACGATGGCTAGCCCGGCGCCCCAGAACCAGGGCCGCGCGTACCAGGGAAGCTCCAGCCGCGCCGCTTCGGGCGTCTGGAAGTAGCGCCAGGCGCCGAGCGCCGAGACGCCGAGCAGGGGCGAGATCGGCACCCCGGTCACCAGGGTGACGGTGCGTGCCAGCTCTTCGCCGGCGGTGAAATGCCGGGCGTCGGCCGCGGGCGGACGCGCAGGCTCCGGCGCGCCGGCCGCGCGGGACGGAGCCGCGACGACGCCCGACCCGAGAGCCAGCGCGAGGCCGAACAGGACCGATCTCCGGAGCATGGCGGGATCCTAGACCAGGGCGAGCTAGGATGCCGGCGCCGCCATGACGCCACGCTCCCGCACCCTGCTCTGGGTCGCCCTGCTCTACGCCGCGCAGGGGCTCCCCTACGGCGTCACTTCGAAGATCTGGCCGGTCTACTACCGCAGCCATGGCGTCTCGCTGGTCGCGATCGGCCTCATGGGGCTGCTCGCCCTCCCCTGGTCCTGGAAGCCGCTCTGGGCGCCGCTCGTCGACCGCTTCGGCCCGCGCCGCGCCTGGATCGTCCCGGCGCTCCTGGGGCTCGCCACGGTGGCCGCCGCGATGCCCTTCCTGCCCGCCGACCAGGTCGAGGGGTGGGTGGTCCTCGTCCTGCTGGCCTTCACGTTCGCCTCGGCGACCCAGGACATCGCGATCGACGCCTGGGCGGTCGGCGCGGTGGCGGAGAGCCGGGAGATCGGCTGGATCAACGGCCTGCGCGCCGCGGCCTTCCGCGTCGCGGTGATCGCCGCGGGCGGCGTGGCGATCTTCGTCGCCTCGCGGATCGGCTGGCGCGGCGCCTGGTGGACCGTGGCGGGCGTCTTCGTGGCGCTCGCGGTCGGCTCCCTCTTCCTGCCGGAGCCGACGCGCGCCGGTAGCGGCGACCCCGGGACCGTGGCCCGACGGCCGACGATCCGCGAGCTGCTGCGCTCCTTCCTCGCCTGGGCGCTGCGCCGCGAGATGCTGCCGATCGTCCTCTTCGCCCTGCTCTTCAAGCTGGGCGATCAGGCCATGGCGCGGATGACCGACACCTTCTGGGTCGATCGCGGCATGACGCTCGAGGAGATCGCCCTGGTGATGAACACCCTCGGCATCGGGCTCACCATCGTCGGCGCGCTCACCGGCGGCGCCTTCATCGCCCGCTTCGGGCTCTTCCGCGGCCTCCTCTGGCTGGGGCTCGGGCAGTGCCTGTCGAACGTGGTCTACGCCGCGGTCGCCTGGCTCGCCCTCCCGCGACAGGCGCTCTACGTCGCTTCGGCGCTCGAGAACTTCACCCAGGGGCTCGGCACGGCGGCGCTGCTCGCCTTCCTCACCGTCTGCTGCCGGCGCGAAGCGGCGGCCACCGAGTACGCCCTGCTCTCCGCGCTCTTCGCCTTCTCGCGCGAGATCGCCGGCGGCCTCTCCGGCTTCGGGGCCGAGCGCATGGGTTACGCCGGCTTCTTCGGTTTCACCGCGCTGCTCGCCATTCCGGGGCTCGCGCTGCTCCCCTGGCTGCGCGCTCAGATCGAGCGCGCCTCGCCGACCCCGGCGAGGCCACCCAGGAACTGAGCCAACCCGGCGCGCAGCTCGGCGGTCCACGCATGGCCGCCGGCGTAGCGCAGCACCTCGGGCGTGAGGCCACGCGCCTCGAGCGCCGCGCGATCGGCCGCCAGCTTCTCCTCGCTGTACCACTCGTCGCGCTCGCCGCGGGCGAGCAGGATACGGCGCGGCCAGGGGATGTCGCCGCGCCCGGCGAGCTCCGGCGGCAGGTCACCGCCCACCGCGATCACCGCCGCGACGGCGTGGCCGGCGAGCAGGGCCGAACGCCAGGCCATCGCGGTGCCCTGCGAGAAGCCGAGCAGGACGAGCGGCAACGTCCAACCGAGCTCGCGTCGGGCCTGGTCGAGCGCTTGCCGCACGTACGCCAGATTGTCGGCGATCGCCAGCTCGCGCAGATCGCGCGTCATCCAGCTGCGTACCACCTGGTCGGCCCGCCGGTCGTAGAAAGCGTGCAGTCCTTCGATCGCGAGCAGGGCCCGCCGCTCGCCGCCCGGGATCGCGATCAGCTCCTCGACCTGCCGGGTGGCGTTCTCACCGTAGCCATGGAAGCCGACCAGGAGCTGATCGGCCTCCGGCGCCGGCGCCCGGCGCAGCAGGACTCGCCCGTGGGTCGTCGCCGCGACCAGTCGGAGCTCCACCTGCGGCCCACGGGCGCCGCTCATCGCCGCCGGGCGGCGCGCGCCAGGACCGCGGCGCGGCCCGCCACCCGTTCGACCAGCGCCCGGTCGCCCGCGAGGTCGTGGATCTGGCGGACGAGCGCGCTGCCGACCACCACGCCGTCGGCGAGGCGCGCCACGGCGCGCACCTGCTCGGGAGTCGAGATCCCGAATCCGACCGCGACCGGCAGTGCGACCGCCCCGCGCACCGCGCGCACCTCCCGGGCGAGCCCGGCCGGGAGCTCGGCCTGCTCGCCGGTGACGCCGGTGCGGGAGACGAAGTAGACGAAGCCCGAACCCGTCTTGGCGACCGCCCTCATGCGCGCCCGGGTGGAGGTCGGCGAGAGCAGGAAGATCGCGTCGAGCCCGTGCCGCGCGAGCGCTTCGCGATACTTCCCCGCGGCCTCCTCCGGCGGCAGGTCGACGCACAGCACGCCGTCGACACCGGATCCCGCGGCGTGCTCGGCGAAGCGGGCGAGGCCGTAGGCATGCACGGGATTGAAGTAGGTGAACAGCACGATCGGAACGCCGGCGCGCCGCCGGGCGGTGGCGACCAGCGCCAGGATCTTCTCCAGCGTCGCGCCGCCCGCGATGGCGCGCGCCGCGGCCGCCTGGTTGACCGGACCGTCCGCGATCGGATCGCTGAACGGTACCCCGAGCTCGATCAGGTCGGCCCCCGCGCCGGCCAGCGCGACCACCAGTTCGCCGGTCGTCGCGAGATCGGGGTCGCCGGCGGCGATGTAGGGCACGAAGGCGGCTCGCTTTTCCTTCCTGGCGCGGGCGAAGGCGGCGGCGATGGCGCTCATCGCCGCTCTCGCGCCGCGCCGCGCGGCTCGCCGGCCGGAGCTCGGGCGGCGTCGAACTCGCGCACCGAATCGAGGTCCTTGTCGCCGCGCCCGGAGAGGTTGACCAGCAGCACGTGGCGGCGCGACAGGAGCTTCGCCCGCCGCACCGCCTCGGCCACCGCGTGCGCGCTCTCCAGCGCCGGCAGGATCCCCTCGCTCTCGGCCAGCAGGTGGAAGGCGTCGACCGCCTCGGCGTCGGTCGCCGAGGTGTACTCCACCCGGCCGATCTCGCGCAACAGCGCATGCTCGGGCCCCACCGCCGGATAGTCGAGGCCCGCCGAGACCGAATGCGTCGGCGCCACCTGACCGTCGGCGTCCTGCAGCACGAAGGTGCGCGTGCCGTGCAGCACGCCGAGCGCCGCTCCCTCGGCGCCGAAGCGCGCCGCGTGCTCGCCCAAACCGGGTCCCCGCCCCCCCGCCTCGACGCCGATCAGCCGAACGCTCGGGTCGTCGAGGAAGGCGGTGAAGAGCCCGAGCGCGTTCGAGCCGCCGCCGACGCAGGCGATCGCGGCATCGGGACGCGGGCGCCCGATCCGCCGGGTGAGCTGCCGCTTCGCCTCCTCGCCGATCACCCGGTGGAAGTCGCGCACCATGCGCGGGAAGGGATCGGGACCGAGCACCGAGCCGAGGATGTAGTGCGTCGAGCGGACGTTGGTCACCCAGTCGCGCATCGCCTCGTTGATGGCGTCCTTGAGGGTGCGCGAACCGGCGTCGACCGCCTCCACCGTGGCGCCGAGCAGCCGCATCCGCTCGACGTTCAGCCGCTGCCGCCGCATGTCCTCGCGGCCCATGTAGACCACGCACTCGAGGCCGAGCAGCGCCGCGGCGGTGGCGGTGGCGACGCCGTGCTGGCCGGCGC
>CAYZWR010000124.1:0-9605 GCA_964481735.1 uncultured Thermoanaerobaculia bacterium | reverse complement strand
CGCCGCTCGCGCAAGCGGCGCGGTCGGACGGATCACGGCCCGAGGGGGATCGCCTTGCGCGACGCCTGGCGGGGGATCTCGAGCGGATCGTCGATCGCGCGATGGCGCGCGACGCCGAGCAGCGCTACTCCTCGGCCGGCGCGCTGGCCGAAGACCTGCGGCGGCACCTCGCCGGGAGACCGGTCGAAGCGCGCGGCGGCGCGTTCGGCTACCGCGCCGGGCGCTGGGCGCAGCGTCACCGGCTCGCCCTCGCGGCCGGCGCGCTCGCGCTCGGGGTCGGCGCGCTCGGTGGTCTGCTGCTCCGCGAGCGCGGCTCCTCGCCCGCCGTCCCCTCCGGCGCGTTGGCGAAGCCGGCGGCGCCGGTCGTCGCCGTGCTCTCCTTCTCGCCGCTGGGCTCGGCCGAGCCCTACCTCGCCACCGCCTTGAGCGAGGGGATCGCGGCCGAGCTGGGCCGCACTCCGGGCCTCGCCGTGCTCGCCTCGCCGAGCGTCGCCGGGATGGGCGACGACGATCCTTCGCTCGCGCGGCTGGCCAGCGAGCTCGGCGCCACCCACGCCGTGCGCGGCAGCGTCCAGACCGAAGGGGAGACCATCCGGCTCCAGGCCACCCTGGTCGAGCTCGCCTCGCGCCGCACGGTCTGGGCGGGCCATCTCGACGGCGAAGCCGGTGCCCGGCTCGCCACGCAGGCCGAGCTCGCGCGCCGCACGGCCTGGGAGATCCAGGAGCGGCTCGTCGGAGCGCCGACGCCCGGGCGTGACGAGGCCGCGGTGACCCACGATCCGCGGGCCTACGAAGCGTATCTGCGCGGCCTGGCCGAGCTCTCGGGCCGCACCGCCGCGGGGGTCGGGCCGGAGCAGCGCCTGGCGGCGACCGTGCAGCTCGAGCTCGCCGTCGCGCTCGATCCGGGTTTCGCCGAGGCCTGGGCGCGCCTCGGCACGGTCTACGCGAAGCGGCTCTACCACGACGAGCCGAGCCCCGATCTCGAGGCGCGCTCGCTGGTCGCCGTGCAGCGCGCCCTGGCGCTCGATCCCGATCTCGCCGAGGCCTATCTCGCGCGGGCGCAGCTCTCTTGGACGCTGCCGCGCGGTTTCGACCACGCGCGCGCCGTGGCCGACCTCAAGCGCGCGCTGGCGCTCCACCCGAGCCTCGCCGAGGCGCACCAGGAGCTCTGCAAGGTCTACTTCCATGTCGGCCTGACCGATCGCGCGGTGGCGGAGTGCGACCGCGCGCTGGCGCTCGACCCGCGCGACCGCACGGCTTTCGGACGCAAGGTCTCGGTGCTCGCCGACGCCGCCCGCGACGCCGAGGTCGAGGCGCTGCTCGCGGCGCGCGGCAGCGAGCTCTCGCCCGGCATCCGGGCGGGGATGCTGGTCGATGTCGGGCGCAACGAGGAGGCGCTCGCCCTGTTGATCGGAGAGACTCCAGGGTCCCGCCCCCGAGACACCGAGTTCGGCTGGCCGAGCTCCTCGCGGGCCGCGCTCGAGCGGATCTGGGCGGCGATCGCGCTCGCCCGGCTCGGCCGGCGCGAGGAGGCCGCGGCTCTGCTCGCGCGGGCCGAGTTCACCGCCGAGACGGTCGCCGAAGAGTCGCACCTGCACCACGCCTATTACTTCGCGGGGGCGGCGCACGCCCTGTTGGGCAACCGGGACGAAGCCCTGCGCTGGCTCACCCGGGCGGCCGACGAGGGCTATCCCTCCTACCCGCGCTTCGCGCGCGACGACGATCTCGCGTCGCTCGCCGGCGATCCGCGCTTCGTCGCGCTGCTGGCCCGGCTGAAGCGCGCCTGGCAGGGCTGGCAGCGGGAGCTCTGAAGCCCCGCCCCGACGAAGGCCTCGCGGTCACGGCGGTGTCGGATGGATGGCGGTGTTCTGGGCGGAGACGATGGCCCAGCCGGCCGGCCGCCGTTCCAGCACGTACTTGAGCCGGGTCCGCAGCTCGCCCGCGGCGTCGGTCGGCTGGATTCCCGGCGGCAGCCGCGCGAAGCCGCGGAGACGATGCAGGGTCTCGACGACCGCGGCGTCCGGGCCGAGGAAGCGGACCTTCTCGACGCTCACCTCGAGCTGGCTGCCCTGGAAGATCGTGGCGAAGAGCTGGGCGTGGCGATCCTCGATCGCCTGCCGTCCCGCGAAGTGCATCCCGAGAATGTTGACGAAATCCGCGTCCGCGGCGAAGCCGGCGGTCCACGCCTTGGCGTCGCCCCGGTTCCAGGCCGCGGTCTGCTCGGCGAGCAGCTCCCGGATCGCCGACTCGTCGGCGGTCGTCTCCGCGGCCGCCACGCCGTGCGCGCCGACCACCGAGGCTGCAGCCAGGGCGACGGCGATCCACCTCGCGCGGCGCCAGGCACGACTCGCGATGCTCTGCATGTTCGATCTCCTCTCTCGGACGCTGCGGCTCAGGGCACGGTCTGCGACCAGCCGGTGCTGGTTCCCCGCTCGAAATCATCGCTGAAGATCAGGGAGCTCGCCAGTCGCATCACCCCGAAGTCGTAGTCCGGCGCCGCCCATTCGGCCCCGCCGGCGAGAATCGGCCGGCCGGCCTGGAGGGCGAGCGCGAGAGCGACGTCGTCGTTGGGCGAGCCGGGAAAGTCCTGCGCGAAGACGCCGAACGAGCCGAAGCTCCAGTCGGCGGCGCCGTCGGGCCAGTAGCGCGCCGCGAAGAAGAGCGGCGAGGGGTCGTTGACCCCGCCGGCGACCACGATCCGGCCGTCGCTCTGGACCACCACGCCGTTCATCCGATCGGTGCCGGGCGTGTCGGCCACGACCAGCGGCTCGCCGTCGTTGAAGCCGGGGTCGACCTCGCCGGCGGCGGTGACCCGGATCAGCACGGCCGCCGGGCCCGAGAATTGGGCGGCGCCGGCGCTGCCGGCGAGCAGCGCCCGGCCCTGCGAGTCCACTGCGAGCGCGTAGGGGATGTCCCAGCCATGGTCGATCAGATCGATCGGGACCAGGCTCTGCCCCTGGACGCCGAAGCTCGAATCGGGCGCGCCGCTCGGGGTCAGGCGGGCGACCAGGAAGTCGAAGCCGCCGCCGGGCGCACTGGCGTAACCGGCGATCACCAGCCTCCCGTCCGGCATCGCCTCGATGTCGCTGAGCGAGGTCGCGAGGCCTCCCGCGGCGACGATGTCGCGCCAGCCGCCGGGTCCGTACGTCGGGTCGGGGGAGAGGTTCGCTTCGAGCCGGACCACCCGGATCGCGCGCGTCGAGCCGTCGACGTAACCCCAGGCGGCGAGCACCTTGCCGGAGACCGGGTCGCGCGCCAGCCGGACCATCGCGCCGGCCTCCGTGCCGGGACCGAGGGCCACGGCCGTTTCGAACTGGCCCGCCGGGGACCAGCGGTAGAGGTTGTAGTCGTACGCCGGATCGATCCAGCGGGCGACCGCCACGAGGAGGCTCCCGGAAGGCTCGATCAGGAGGTCGGTGGCGAACTCGTTCACCGGGAAACCGAAGGTGAACGGGCCGCCGCCGAAGCTCGGGTCGATCGCCCCGTCGGCGTTCAGCCGCACGAGCGCGGCGTTGGTGCCCGCGCCGGTCTCTTCGGCAGTTCCGGCGACGACGATCTTGCCGTCCGGTTGCACTGCCACCGCCGTGGCCTGGTCGAAGAATCCGGTCTCGGGGCGGTCGAAGGCGATGCGGATGGCGCCGCCCGCGGCGAAGCTCGGGTCGAGCGTCCCGTCGGTCTGGGCGCGGGCGGCGGCAGCGCCGAGCATCACGAGCCATGTCGCGGCGGCGAGAGCGGAGCGGGTGGTCATTCGATCCTCCTGCCTGGTGAGAACGTGCCGGACCCGAGGATTCGGGCGGGGACCGCCGCGGCTCGGGGTGAGGCGCCGTTGCCGGCGCTCAGGGAACGCGCGCCGACCAGCCCGCCGCCGTGCCGCGCTCGAAGTCGTCGGCGAAGATCAGCGAGCTCGCCAGCCGCATCACCCCGAAGTCGTAGTCCGGCGCGCTCCACTCCGCGGGGCCGACCAGGACCGGCCGGCCGCCTTCGAGCGCCAGCACCACCGCGTAGTCGTCGTTCGGCGAGTTGGGGAAGTTCGCGCTGAAGACGCCGAAGCTGCCGAAGCTCCAGTCCGCCGAGCCGTCCGGCCAGTAGCGTGCGGCGAAGAACATCGGCGAGGCCGCGCCGAAGACCTTGCCGGCCACCACGATCCGGCCGTCGCTCTGCACGGCGAGGCCGCCCAGCGCGTCGTCGCCATGGGTGTCGGCCACCACCAGCGGCTCGCCGCCGTTGAAGTCCGGGTCGGGAGCGCCGCCCGCGGTGAGGCGCAGGAGCACGGCGGCGTCATCCGAGAAGCCGGGCGCCGCGGCGCTCGCCGAGAGCAGGATCCTGCCCAGCGCGTCGACCGCCATGGCCTGGAGCGAGTCATCGCCTGCGGCCACGAGATCGATCGGCACGATCGCCGTGCCGCCCACGCCGAAGCCGATCTCCACTGCCCCCTGCGCGGTCACGCTCGACACGTAGAGCTCGCTGCCCGACACCCCATGGTAGGTCCCGGCGACCAGCAGGTGGCCGTCGGGGAGCAGCGCCATTGCCCCGACCGAGGCCGGGACGTTCCCCGGCAAGCGGTCCTTGAACCGCCCGAAGAAGCCGTAGTCCTCGTCCGGCGAAAGGTCGGGATGGCGCCGCTCGACCCCGATCCAGTGGTCGCCGTCGAAGAGGTAGGAGAAGCCGATGTAGATCTTGCCGCTCGCCGGATCGCGCGCGATCGCGACCCATGGGAAGTCGAGCCCGGGCAGCGAGAGCGCGACCCCGGCCGAATAGAAGCCGAGTGGGCTCAGGCGGTCGAGGAAGACCTCCGCGTTCGGGTTCACCCCCGACGGTCGCGAGCCGGCGACCAGCACCGACCCGTCGGGCTCGACCAGCGTGCCGCCGACCTTCTCGTCGGCGGCGTAGCCGTAGACCGCGCGACCGCTGGCGCCGAAGCCGGTGTCGACCGCGCCGTTCGCGAACAGCCGGGTGACCGCGACGTTGTCGCCGAAGCCCGCCACCGTGGCCGTGCCGGCCACCACGATCCGGCCGTCCGGCATCGCCGCCACGGCGGCCGGCACGTCGCGCAAGGTGCCGCTGTAGTCGAAGGGCACGCGGACTGCGCCGTCGAGGTCGAACGAGCCGTCGAGCGTGCCGTCGGTTTGCGCCGCCGCCGTCGCCGCCCCGAGGGCGGCGGCGAGCGCGGCGGATGCTAGGAGCAGTCGTCCCATCGGGTTTCCCCCTCACCCGAGAGAACGGAGGAAGGGCGCCGATCCGGGCGTTCGCGCGCGCGAGCCGCCTCAGCAGTCGCCGATTCGCTTGGCGACCAGGCGCTCGCGGGCGATCGGCATGGCGAGCTCCCCTTGGTTGACGATGCGCGCCTCGAAAGCGTCCGGGCTGCTCACCGAGAGCGCCGAGGTCGAGGTCCCCTTGGGCAGTCCGGGCCGGTCGCAGGTCACCCGGAGACGCCACTCGGCGACGCCGGACCGGCTGCGCTCGGCCGTGCAGCCCATGTTGCGAAACATGGCGAGCTGCTCGTCGGCCATCGCTTCGGGGTCGACGCACTGCTCGCTGCGCACGGCCTCGCCTGGCGCGCGGCCGTCGGCGTATTCGAACGTGCGCTCGAAGCGCCAGAGGCCTTGGCGGAGCGGCGGCCCGGGAGCGTCCGCGGCAAACGTGGGAGAGCTCGCCAGGCCGGCGAGCCAGAGAGTCGTGCCGATGAGCGTTCGTCGCATGGAGTTCTCCTTTTCGGGGGAGAACGGAAGCGACAACGAAATCCGGGCGGCTCAGCTTCCCGGCGCCGCCGGCGCCGCCGGCGGGGGCGGCGGCGGGGGCGGCGGGGGCTGGCGCGAGCGGATCGACGTCACGTATTCGCGCGCCTGGCGCAGGCTCTGATCGATCTCGACGAGCAGCGTCTGGCCTTCGTCGGCGAGCTTGCGGGCATCGGGGCGCAGACTCTCGAGGCCCGAGGGGTTGAGATCGTGGCCCAGGTAGGTCCACTGGTCGCGCAGCCGGCCGATGAAGGGCTGGTAGGACCCGGCGGCGCGCAGCCCGGCGTCGATGATGCCGTCGAAGCGCGCCTTGGAGTCGCGCAGGCGGACCTCGCTGCGCGCCCGGAGGTCCTCGCTGTCGATCAGCGGCAGGCTGCCGGCCCAGGCGCGGAAGTAGTCGGTGGCCTCGGCCCTGGCGGCGTCGGCGCGGCGGCGCACCGCCTCGCGCCGCTTGTCGCAACGGTCGAGCTCGGAGTCGAGGGCGCGATAGGGCTTGCGCAGATCGGTGGCGTTGCCGAACAGCAGCGCATCGTAGGCGGCGAGGGTGGTGCGCACCTGCTGCTGCGCCTTCTCGACCTCCTCGATCATCGCCTCGGCCTTCTTCGCGAGCTTCTCCGTCTGGTGCACGCCGGGCGGCTCGCCGGAGACCATCTGACCGAGATCGGCTGCGGCGAGTGGCGCGGCGATCCACAGGAAGGCGAGCGGCAGGAGGCAGCGACGGGCGGCGGCGAAACGAGGCATGGGCGTCTCCCTTTCGGTGAGCGAAGGTCCTGCAACGGATTCGAATCCTCCCCACGGCGGGCCGAGCGAGTCAAGCGGCCGCGAGGTCGAGGGGGCGAGTTGGCGCATGCGATCAGAAGCGCGCGGCGAGCGCGAGGCGGGCCGAGAAGGCACCGAGCAGCGAGCCGGTGACGCCGAGCGAGCAGCCGCCCGGCGGGAAGGAGCAGGCGAGCGCGCCGCCGTCCGAGAGCAGGATGCCGGTGCCGCGCCCTTCGAGGCGCAGGAGCGCGTGCTCGCCGAAGAAGTAGCGCACGCCCCCCGCGATCGCGCCCGAGAAGTACCAGCCGTCCGCGAAGTCCTGCTCGGGACCGGCGAGCCGCGTGCCGCCGAGCGAGAGGCCGAGGAAGGGGCGCAGCGCTCCCGGTCGCGTCTCCCAGAGCCCGCCGAGCTCGACGCTGTCGATCGTCACGTCGAAGCGCTCGGGACCGGAGGTCAAGTCGCCGCTCGCCTCCGAGTCCTGGCGGGCCCAGGCGAGTTCGACGATGCCGTCCGGCCGCACCCGCCAGCCGAACGTGGCGCCGTAGAGGAGCCCGCCGGCGAGGTCGAGCGTCCCCTCGCGGGTGCCGAGGCTCCCGGTCTGCTGCGCGCCGGCGAGGAGACCGACCTCGACCTCCGCCGCGCCGGCGAAGGAGGAGACCCACAGAGCGAGGGTGCCGGCGAGCGCGACGCGTCGCCAAGCGTTGAGGTTTCGCGGCACGGACGCAGTCTCCCCCACGATCGGCGGCGCAGGCAAGGAGGTTGGACCCGGTCGCGCTTCGCCGGCCCGCCCGGATTCCGTCACCCGTTGCGTTCTTACCCAACATGCGAGAGCTGCAGACGAGAGGTTCGCGTGGCGGGTGGTTGGCGGCGGCGTGGGTGCTGAGCGTGCTGACGGGGCCGCAGGCGCGGGCAGCGGTGGTGGCGGTGTCGCCCGGCGAGCGGGGACGCGAGGTGGAAGCGGCGAGCGCCTGCCCGACCTATTCCTGGAGCGCCGCGGCGGGGGCCACGGCCTACGAGCTCGCGGTCTTCCGGATCGAGGGTGCCGAGGAGCCGGAGCTCCTCTTCACCCGCCGCGTCGAGGGGTCGGCGACCAGCTGGTCGCCCTCGCGCGCCGAATGCCTCGCGGCCGGGGGGAGCTACGGCTGGACGGTGCGGCCTCTGGCGGCCGAGGGCGGCAACGAGGCGGCGGCGTGGGCCGAACCGCTGCGCTTCCGGGTGGCTGGGGCGCCGAGCGAGGAGGAGGTCGCAATGGCGCTGGCGGTGCTCGAGCGCTGGGGCCGGACCCGTCCGGGCGGCGCCGGAGCGGCTGCGGCGGCGAGCCCGCCGTCGGCGCCGCCCACGCGTCCGGCGCGCCGCTCGGCGGCCCGCGGCGACTTGGGGACGCTGGAGGCGCCGATCGCGACGGGTGTCGCGGCGATCCGCGGCGAGAATCCGGACGCGTCGGGCAGCGCCTTCGGCCTCTTCGGCATCAGCCACTCCCCCGCCGGCGCGGGCGTCGTGGCGCGCAACGAGTCGGCCGGCGCCGACCTCGTCCTCGACGGCGAGGGGAACGGTGCGACCGACACCCTGCTCCGCCAGGACTCGCTCGACCGCCCCTCGGCCAACCCGGAGAGCTTCGACTTCAGGAACTCGGGCAGCGGCGCCCTGACGCTCAAGGTCGACGGGGTCGACGTGGTGACCACCGCGACCGATCAGGACTCGCTCGGCGCGCTCTCCTGCCCGGCCGGAACGATCGTCCGGCGCAATGCCGCCGGCACCGCCTGGGAGTGCGGTGGCGACGCGGACACGCTCGCTGGCCTCGCCTGCGGCATCGGGCAGATCGCCGAGGTCGGCCCCGGCGGCTCGTGGGTCTGCGCCGCCGACGACGACTCGCTCGCCACGCTCGCCTGTCCCGACGGCCAGATCGCCAAGCGGATCACCGGCGCCTGGGCCTGCGCGCCGGACGACACCGGCACGGCCGGGATCTGGTCGACCTACCCGGAGGGCCCGGACGTCCGGGTGGTCAACGCGCAGGGGCAACGGGTCGCGATCGGCACGCGCGCGATCCAGCCGGTGGGCAGCTACCCCACGGAGGACGGCGCGCTGACCGTCAGCCACCGCGAAGCGCTGCCGCTCACCGCGCAGTACAACCTCACGATGGACGGGCGCAGCCTGCAGGCCCGCCTCGCGCCCGACCTGTTCTCGCCGCAGCAGGACGCGCCGCTGCGCATCAACCCGTACGGCGGCGGCATCTCGATCGGCAAGGACGCGCCGCCGACCCGCGCGGCGCTCGAGGCGCAGGGCTCGATCGGCAACACCATGGCGATGTTCCAGCGCGGCCCCGGCGGCCAGGGTCTCGCCCTCGTGGGCGACTGGCCGGGGCTCTACGCCAACGGCTACTGGAACAACGGCGTGCAGACCATGTCGGGGTCCGGCTACACGCAGCTCCTGAACTTCGATCAGGCCTCGGGCGACATCGTCCTGCAGACCAGCAGCGCGCCCAACACGGCGCCCGACGTCCCCGCCGCGACGCTCGAGGAGCGGCTGCGCCTGCGCAAGGACGGGGCCCTGCTGAGCTCGTTGACGCAGAACCAGTTCAGCATGGCACCGGTGGCGGTGATCTCGCTCGAGTACTCCTTCAGCGTCTCGGGCGGAACGGTGAACATCACCGAAGACAGGAAGGTGATCCGGAGTGTTTTCCCGGTAACCGTCCAGGTGAGCGCGGGCGAGCTGACGCTGGAGGACGATTTCGTGACCATCTCGATCGACGTTCCCGGCACCGGCTACGTGGAGCTCCTGCCCGTGATTGCGACCAACAGCCTTTACGAGACCACTTTCCAGTACGTCTCGTCGACCGGCAGCCAGATCGGAATCGACTATCGTGTCGGCGGCATCAACGGGCGCACGGTCGATCTCTCGTTGATCGTCTACGGGATGAACTGATGCCCACGCCGCCCGCCCCCGGCCGGATTCTGATCCCGATGCTCCTCGGAGGGCTCGCCGCGCTCGCCCTGGTCGACCCCGGCCCTCTCGGAGCGGCCGTCTGCCCGGTTCCCTCGACGAGCTTTCCGACCGTCGGCGCCGCGGTGCGGGACGCGGGTTGCACGACGGTTGAGCTCGCCGCAGGCAGCT
>CAYZWR010000123.1:0-9859 GCA_964481735.1 uncultured Thermoanaerobaculia bacterium | reverse complement strand
CCACGTGCACGTGCCGGCCGGCGCGGTGCCCAAGGACGGCCCCTCGGCCGGAGTGACCATGGCGTCGGCGGTGGTCTCGGTGCTCTCCGGCCGCCCGGTGCGTTTCGACCTCGCGATGACCGGCGAGATCACCTTGACCGGTCGGGTGCTGCCGATCGGTGGCGTCAAGGAGAAGATCCTCGGCGCGGTGCGTGCCGGCATCGAGGAGATCCTGCTCCCCAAGGAGAACATGGCCGACCTCGAGGACCTGCCGCCCGAGGTGCGCGGACGGATTCGCGTCCATCCGGTCGAGGAGCTGGGCGAGGTCCTCGCCTTGGCGCTGCGTGGCGGCCGCTACCGCGAGGGCCGGCTCACCTTCGTCGAGGATCGGCCCGAGCGCCGCAGCGAGTTGCCGCCGCACTGAGCCGCCCCAGGGCTAGAATCCCGGAGCTCGCGAGGGAGGTCCGGGATGCAGCAGCGAGAGTCCACTGCGTTTCGTCGCTGGAGCCGCGCCGCCGGCGCGGCGCTCTGCCTGCTGCCGGGCGCCGCCGCCGCCGAGCCGTCGCCGCTCGCCGCCGCGATCGACGCGCGCGCCGCCGTCCTCGCGCCGCAGGTCGTCGAATGGCGGCGCCACCTGCACCGCCATCCCGAGCTCTCCAACCGCGAGACCGAGACCGCGCGCTTCGTCGCCGAGCGGCTGCGCGAGATGGGCCTGACGCCGCGCACCGGCGTCGCCCGCACCGGCGTGGTGGCGGTCCTCGAGGGGGGACGACCCGGGCCGGTCGTCGCGCTGCGCGCCGACATGGACGCATTGCCGGTGCGCGAGGAGCTCGATCTGCCGTTCGCCAGCCGCGCCACCGGCACCTACGAGGGCGACACCGTCCCGGTGATGCACGCCTGCGGCCACGATGCGCACGTCGCGATGCTGCTCGGCGCCGCTTCGCTGCTCGCCGAGCTGCGTCGGGATCTGCCGGGCAAGGTGGTGCTGATCTTCCAGCCCGCGGAAGAGGGGGCCCCGGCGGGCGAGAGTCCGGCCGGCGCCGAGGCGATGGTCGGCGAAGGAGTGCTCGACGACCCGCCGGTCGCGGCGATCTTCGGGCTGCACGTCGTGGCGCGCTGGCCGGTGGGCAGCCTGGTCACCCGGCCGGGGCCGATCCTCGCCGCCGGCGACCGCTTCGAGATCGAGGTGACCGGTCGCCAGACCCACGGCGGCAGGCCCTGGGACGGCGTCGACCCGATCGTGGTCGCGAGCGAGATCGTCGGCGCGCTCCAGACCCTGGTGTCGCGCCAGGTCGACATCACGCGCGAGCCGGCGGTCGTCTCGGTCGGCCAGTTCACGGCCGGTCTGCGCAGCAACATCATCCCCGACCTGGCGCGCCTCGCCGGCACGATCCGCACCTTCGACGAGGGCATGCGCGCCGACCTGCACGCGCGGCTGCGACGGCTCGCCGAGCAGATCGCGGCGGCGCACGGCGCCCGCGCCAAGGTGACGATCGAGCCCGGCTATCCGGTGACGGTCAACGACCCCGAGCTCACCCGTCGCATGCTCCCGACCCTGGCGCGCGTGGCCGAGGGGGGCCTCCGCGAGCTGCCCAAATCGACCTGGTCGGAGGACTTCTCCTTCTACGCGCGCCGGGTTCCGGCGCTCTTCGTGGATCTCGGCGTGACGCCCGACGCCGACCTCGCGACCGCCGCGGTGAACCACTCGCCGCGCTTCTTCGTCGACGAACGGGCGCTCGCGACCGGCACGCGGGCGCTCGCCCACCTGGCCGCCGACTACCTCGCGGCCGCGCGCTGAGCGCCGGCGGGCAGGCAGCGGCGGGCGATCAGGAAGTCGAGCATCAGCGTCCAGAGCTCGTCCTTGCGATCGGTCAGGCGGTGATCGCCGTCGGGAAAGAGCTGCAGCCGGAGGAGACCGCCCGGCGCGCGCGCCGCGAAACGCACGATGTCGCGATAATCGACCGAGGCGTCCAGCATCCCCTGCAGGACCAAAGTCGGCGTGCGGTAGGCGGCGAGCAGCACCTCGGCGTCGTAGCGCCGCAGGTCGACGAGCAGCTCCCAGCCGAGATCGGCGTCGACGAACTCGTTGGTGAAGCGGACGAAGCCCTCGCGCCGCCAGCGCGCCAGACCCTCCTCCCCCGCCCAGCGCTCGAGCGCGGCGCGCATGCCGATCGCCGGAGCGAGATGGAGCCCGGCGAGCACCTGACCGGGCCGCCGCGCGGCGTGCCAGAGCGCGGTCGCGCCGCCCATCGACGAGCCGATCAGCACCACCGTGCCGAGCCCCCGGGAGCTCAGGTAGTCGTGCACCCGCGCGGTGTCCTCGAGATTGCGGCTGAGCGTCAGGTCGCGCAGCGAGCCGCCCGAGTCACCGTGGCCCTGGAAGTCGAACGAGCAGAAGGGAATCCCCAGCTCGCCGGCGCGCGCCCGGAAGTACTCCGCCTTCTCGCCCCCCTGGACCGAGCCGAATCCGTGCAGGTAGAGGAAACAGAAGGGGAACGGGCCGCCCCGGGGGGGCAACCCGAGGCGTAGCGCCAGGTGGCTCGGCGCGCCCGCCGCGTCCGTGCACTCCAGCCGGAGGTGCTCCTCCTCGAGAGCCGATCGACGCGTCATCGCCGGCTCAGTCTGACAGCGCCTCGGCGGACCCGCAACGAACCGGGTCGCTGCCGCGCTAGACTTTCGCCATGGGCATCGGAGCCAACGCCGGGCCGGGGCTGGTCGAGAAGGTCGTCACCCGCTTGAAGTTCCCGCAGGCCTTCGCCGTCCTGCTCGGGCTCTTCCTCTTCGATCTGATCTTCCCCGACTTCGTGCCCTTCATCGACGAGATCCTGCTCGGCCTGGGCACCGCCGTCTTCGGCATGTGGCGGGAACGGGTCCCCGCCGCCGAATCGGCCAAGCCGCCGATCAAGAACGTCACCCCGCCGCCCTAGGCGGGATCCTCAGAACTTTCCCGAGGCGCCACCGCCGCCGAACTCTCCGCCCTGCCCCGCGAAGTCCGGCGGCTTCTCGCCCGGCCGCGCGGCGGGGCTGAGGGTGGCCAGCGTCGCCGCGATCTCGACCGCTTCCAGACTGTCGCGGTCCTCCGCCAGCTCGCGGGCGGTCCAGCCGGCCCATTCGCCGCCCGCTCGACGCTCCAGCGCGCGACGTAGAACCATCGTCGCGGCGAGCAGGGCGCCGCCGGCGAGCATCAGCACCAGCCAGAGCGGGCGGAGTCCGTACCGCGCGACGAGACTCGCCACGGTCTCCGCAGCCAGCACCAGGCCGAGGTCGACCGCCGGACGGAACCGCCGCCGCAGCCCGGCGGTGAGCAGCCCCGCCGGGATCGCCAGCATGGCGAGCTCCGAGGCGAGCAGCAGGCCGAGGGGTGGCGCCAGGGTCTCGCCGGGCGCACCCGGCAGCCCCACGCCGCGCAGCCAGAAGAAGATCCGGTGCTCGAGCACCTCCACGTGCGCGCCCACGTAGAGCGCGGTGGCGGTGACCAGGAATGCCTCGCGAAAGCGCCGCCGATGCTCGGGGGAGACGTGCGGCGCGAGCGCGAGCGCTCCGAGCGGCCAGGCGGCGAGCGCCGAAATGAGCATCCAGATCAGCCAGTTGGCCGGCGCCTGGGAGAGCGCGAGGTAGAGCCCGGCCGCCGCGACGAATCCGGAGCCCGGAATGGCCCAGCGCCAAGCCAGGCCGCTGGCGAGCGCCGCGGCCCCCCAGCCGCCAGCGACGACCAGCTCGCGAACGCCGAAGTCGATCGTCTCCGCGAGGAGCCAGAGTCCTCCGCCGAGCGTGTAGGCCCAGGCGAGCCAGGCGAGCGCCTCCTCGACGCCGAAGCGGCGCAGTCGCCAGCGCGCGGTGAGCGCTTCGACCGCGGCGGCGAGCCCCAGCCCGGTTCCCAGCACGAGACCGGCGAAAGCGATCCGGCGATTCCAGTCCAGGCCGAGGGCGCCCAGGAAGGCCAGCCCGAGGCCGTGCGCCGTCCAGAACCCGAACGCGGTGAAGACGAAGTAGAGCGCCCGGAAGACGGGCGTGGCGCGCACCCGGTCATCGGCATGCAAGGCCTGGATGGCGCGCTCCGCCGCGGCGTCGATCTCGCCGGCTCGCCGCCAGGCCGAGGCCGCGCGCCGCACCTCGAAGCGACGATCGGCCGCCGCGATCTCGGGCCTCATGCGCTCTCCGCGCGGAAACGCCGCTGGACGAAGACGAGCAGCAGGATCATCCCGACCGAGCTCGCGGTGAACCAGAAGCAGCCGCCGAGCGGGTCGCGCAGGAGCTCGATCATCAACCGCGACGCCGCAGCGTAGGCGCCCAGCGCGCCGAGCGCGAAGTGGGCGAAGCGGCGATAGCGCAAGGCGATCAGGGCGGTCGAGACCGATGCGCCGAGGAGCGCGAGCGCCCAGAGTCGCCCCCATCCGCCGTCCGCGAACGAGCCGAGGCCGAGCCCCCCCAGAACCAGCGCCGCGCCGAGCCAGGTCGTGAGCGGCTCGAAGTGCGCCTTGCGATCGAATCGTCGCAGCGCCAGCCCGAGTCCCACGAAGACCACGCCCACCGTCAGCAGCGTCCAGCGCAGGTCGCCTTCTCCCTGCACCAGGTCGCCCATCAGCCGGGGGGTCGCGAGACCTCGCCAGGCGGCGAAGGTGGAGAGTGCCAGCGACCAGGCGAGGCGCGAGTCGCAGCGCAACGCGAGCCCGGCCGTGAGGCCGGTCATCAGCAGCAGATGGTGCCGCCAGTGCTCGCCGAGCGGCGTGAAGTTCGCCTCGACGTAAGCGAGCTCGAGGCCGGCGAGGAGGATCCCGAGCAGCAGCAGGTAGTCGAAGCTCCAGTCCGCCGAGACGGCCCGTTGCCAGGTGAACTCGGGCGCGCGACGCAGCGACCAGGCGAGGCAGGCGAGCGCCGCGAGCCCCAGGCCGCTCGCGATGCCCAGCGGCCCGATGCGCTCCAGGTTTTCCTTGACCAGCAGCGAGACGCCGGCGACGAGCAGGAGCACGGCGACGTAGAGCAGCGCCCGCAGCTCGCCACGCGCCGAGGCCAGGTCGCCCCGGGCGGCGCGCAGCCGCGGCGCTGCCTGCCCGGGGGCGAGCCACCCTCGCCGCACCAGCTCGGGAATCGCTTCGGCCACCTCGGGGGAACGCATGACGGCCAGTCTAACGGGACCTGCCCGCGGCCCGCCCCCACGGGTAGCGAACGCCTGCAGGCGCTGTGCTAGCTTGCTCTCGATGTCGCTCCGCGCGAAGCAGTCCCTCGCCGCACGACCGCTCCCCGGCTGGCTCCGGCTGGGCCGGTTCGCCATCTCGGCGGCGGTCGCGGCGGTGGTCGCCTACCACCTCTGGCTGCTGCTCCATCGGCTGCTCGACAGCACGATCGCCGAGCTGCCGGTGCTCGCGCGCTGGCTCGCCGCCGCGGCGTTGGGTGGCGCGGCCTGGGCGTTGCGCCATCACCGCCGTTCGCCGCTGCGTGGGCGTGCGGCGTTCGTCTTCTGGCTCCTCGTCCTCGTCCTCCACCTCGGGCCCGCCCCTCTGGAGAGCACGGCTGCGCACGGCGGCGAGCTCTGGCTCGTCCTGCCGATCGGCGCGGCCTCCGGAATCGCCTTCGAGCTGCTGCGCGCGCCGGTCGGCCCGCCCAGCCTGGCCGCCGGCGGGAACGCCCAACGGCCGCGACGGCCGCGCCACTCGGCGCCGCTGCGTCCGCTCGCCGCCGGCCTGACGCCGGCCGCCTTCGCTCCTCGTCCTCCTCCCCTCGCCCGCGCGGCGCCCTGAGCGCCTCCGCCGCTGCCCGCCGGGTGTGCCGGTGGCCGGACGGGGTGCGCCACGCACCGCAGGCCGGTGCTTCGCAGTTCCCTCCCGGGAGGAGAAACAGATGTCTTCGCTCACCCTTCGTTCGCTCGTCGCCGGTCTCCTGCTGACCGCGACCGGCGCAGCCGCCCAATCCACCCCGCCGACCGAGCCTCCGGCCGCGCCGTCCGCCGAACCCGCGCCCGCCGCCGAGAGCACGCCGGCCGAGGAGCCCGCGAGCTCCTACTTCGACACCACGACCGTCACCGCGAGCGGCCGCGAGCAGGACGTCTTCGACGTCGCGACGCCGGTGACCGTGATCCCGCAGCTCGAGATCGAGCGCAAGCTGCCGGAGAACGCCGCGGACCTGCTGCGCGACCAGCCGGGAGTCGACGTCAACGGCGTCGGCAGCAACCAGGCCCGGCCGGTGATCCGGGGCCAGCGTGGCCTGCGGGTGCTCTTCCTCGAGGACGGACTGCGGCTCAACAACGCGCGGCGGCAGACCGACTTCGGCGAGATCTCCGGCCTGGTCGACGTCGACGACGTGGCCTCGGTCGAGGTGGTGCGCGGCCCGATGTCGGTGCTCTACGGCAGCGACGCGATCGGCGGCGTGCTCAACCTGGTGACCCGCCCGGCCGCGCTCGCCGACGGACGGTCGATCGCCGGCTCCGCCGACTTCCGCTTCGGGACGGCGGGCGACATGTCACGCGCCCAGGCCGCGGTCACCACCCGCATCGGCAAGGCGCGCCTGCTCCTCTCGGCGGCGCACCGTGACAGCGGCGACTACGAGTCGGCCGACGGCAGCTACGGCGAAATCGATCTCGCGGACCCGGCGCAAGTCGTCGATACCGGCGTCCGGGACGACAGCCTCTTCGGCGTGCTCAGCTTCGACTTCGCCGATCGGCACAACCTCACGCTGCGCCACCGGCGCTACAGCGCCGGTCAGACCGGTTTCGGCTACGTCGATCCCGCCGATTTCGGCGTCCAAGAGGACACCCGGATCCGGATCACCTATCCCTTCCAGGACTACGACCGCTCGACGCTCGCTTACGTCGGCTCGGCGCTGGGGCTCGCGATCGCCGACACGATCGACGCGCAACTCTATTTCCAGAACAACGAGCGTGAGCTCGAGAACCTGATCGACATCAACATCGGACCGATCTTCCCCGGCGCGCCGAACTCCTCGGTGGTGATCAACACGGTGAACTTCTCCGATCTCGAGACCTGGGGCCTGCGCGGGCAGGCGGTCAAGGTGGTGGGCGACAAGCAGCTCCTCACCTACGGCGTCGAGGGGTTCCGCGACGACTCGCGCAACACCGACGACTCGCGGACCACGACGACCATCCGCTTCCCCTTCCCGCCCTTCCAGGTCTCGCAGGTCGACACCGACACGGTACCCAATGCACCCAACGCGGAGAACACCAGCTTCGGGCTCTTCCTGCAGGACGAGCTCAGCCTCGGCCAGCGCTTCAAGCTGGTCGCCGGGGCGCGCTACCAGAAGGTCGAGACCAAGGCGAAGGAGACGCCGGGCTGGGACGTCGCCGGGCTCGACTTCTCCGACGACAACCTCGTCGGCGCGGTGAACCTGCTCTATCAGGCGACCGACTACCTCAACCTGCTGGCCTCGTACGGCACGGCGTTCCGCGCTCCCAACATCATCGAGCGGTTGTTCAACGGGCCGACCCCCGAGGGGGCAGGCTTCCAGATCCTCAACCCGGATCTCAAGTCGGAGACCGGCGAGAACTACGATCTGGGCGTCAAGTACCGGCGCAACAACGCCTTCATGGAGGTCGTCTACTTCCAGAGCAATCTCGACGACGGCATCATCCAGGACTTCCTCTCCGACGACGAGATCGCCGCCCTGCCGCAGGACGTGCGGGACGAGATCGCGGCCTCTGGCGCCAGCTACGTGGTGCAGCAGCGCAACATCGACCGCCTGGAGTACGAGGGCGTCGAAGTCGCGCTGGGCTACCGCACGCCGTGGAATCTCGCCCTCGGAGGCAACTACACGCACCTGTCGGGCAAGCGGGTCGGCCAGGCGCCCGTGCCGGTCGACGATCAGTACTCCGACAAGATCAACGCCTACCTGCGCTACGAGGCAGGGAACGGTCGCTGGTGGGCGGAGTACCACGTGCGCCACAACGGCAGCCAGGAGATCGAGCTGGAGCCCGGTGAGCCGGCGCCGGCGGTCGGCACGTCGCTGCCCGCCTTCACCGTGCACGGCCTGGGGGCGGGCGTGACCCTCTTCCAGGACGGCGCGCTGTCGCACCAGATCACGCTCGGCATCGAGAACCTGACCGACGAGCTGTACGCCGAGTTCTCCAATGCCACCTTCTTCCGCCCCGAGCCGGGACGGAACGTCACGGCGAGCTATCGCATCAAGTTCTAGCCGCCGAGACACCCGCGCGAGGCGAGCACCAGGCCGAAGCGCGGCAGCAGGCGCACCACCGGGTCGGCGGCCCCAGGCACCGCGTAGGCAGGTCTGGGGTCGTCGGCTTCGGTCATGCCGGGATCGTCCGCCGGCGGCAGGTAGACGGCGGCCGGCGCCAGGCGTCGGAGCTCCGCCACCAGGTCCTCCCGCTTCGCCGCCAGCTGGTACCCTTCGAAGTGCACGAAGATCCGCTCCACCTTGGCCCCCGGCTTGACCCCGTTGAGGTCGAGCGTGAGCTGCAGCGTGTTGCGGTCGAGGTTCACCGTCGCGGCCTGGCAGCCCGGCTTGCCGGTCGGCTCGATCGCGATCGCCTGCCCGGAGCGACGCTCGACCTGGATCAGCGACATGCCGAGCTCGATGCCGTCCCAGCCGACGCGTTTGGCGCCGATCTCGAGACGGGCCAGCGGCGATTCCGTGGCTTGCGCCGCCAGGGTGGCGGCGCCAGCGGCGAGCAGCGACCATGCGGCCACGACAGCGGTCCCCTTCGGCATCGCTTGCGCTCCTCCGCCGCCGGCGCGGATCGGCTCCGGCGGCACCCTCCGGTCGGAAATACGCGGCGAGCATAGCCCGGTTTCCCCTCTCCCGGCCCGCGATAGACTGCCCGGCCGCCAGAGGAGGCTCGTCGTCCATGCCGCAGATCATCTACACCATGAAGAACCTGAGGAAGATCACCCCCCAGGGCAAGGAGATCCTGAAGGGCATCTGGTTGTCCTTCTTCCACGGCGCCAAGATCGGCGTCCTCGGCCACAACGGCGCCGGCAAGTCGACGCTGTTGCGCATCATGGCGGGTCTCGATCGCGACTACGACGGCGAGGCCTTCGTCAACGAGGGCTTCAGCGTCGGCATGCTGCCCCAGGAACCGCTCCTGCCCGCCGGCAAGACCGTGCAGGAGGTGGTCGAGGAGGCGGTCGCCGGCAAGCGCGCCGTGCTGACCCGCTACGACGAGCTCGCCGCCAACTACTCCGACGAAACCGCGGCCGAGTTCGGACGCCTGCAGGACCAGATCGACGCCCACAACCTCTGGGAGCTCGACCGGCAGCTCGAGATCGCGATGGACGCGCTGCGCCTGCCGCCGGCCGAGCAGGAGGTTTCGATCCTTTCCGGCGGTGAGAAGCGGCGCGTCGCCCTCTGCAAGCTCCTCCTCCAGCAGCCCGACCTGCTGCTGCTCGACGAGCCGACCAACCATCTCGACGCCGAATCGGTCGCCTGGCTCGAGCGTCACCTGCACGAGTATCCGGGCACCGTCGTCGCGGTCACCCACGACCGCTACTTCCTGGACAACGTCGCCGGCTGGATCCTGGAGCTCGACCGCGGCGCCGGCATCCCCTGGGAGGGCAACTACTCCTCCTGGCTCGATCAGAAGAAGGACCGCCTGGCCAAGGAGGAGAAGGAGGTCTCGTCGCGCCGCCGGACCCTCGAGCGCGAGCTCGAGTGGGTGCGCATGGCGCCGCGCGCCCGGCAGGCCAAGGGCAAGGCCCGCCTGGCCAACTACGAGCGGTTGCTCGCCGAGGAGCAGGCCCAGGAGTCGCGCCGCGACCCGAACGAGATCCACATTCCGCCGGGGCCCCGTCTGGGCGACCTGGTCGTCGAAGCGACCGCGCTGTCCAAGGCCTACGGCGACAACCTGCTGTTCGACGACCTCTCCTTCAAGCTGCCGCCGGGCGGCATCGTCGGCGTCATCGGCCCCAACGGCGCC
>CAYZWR010000122.1:0-9997 GCA_964481735.1 uncultured Thermoanaerobaculia bacterium | reverse complement strand
ACGTTCGCGATGACCGGGCACAAGAACATGCTGCGGCCCGTGGCGCCGAACAGCGCCGATCCGCACTACCTGGTCGACAAGCCCTGGGCGGGCGCGAATGGCGTGCCGTACGCGACCGACTCCTCGGGCAATCCGATCAACTGGGCCACCGGCCAGATCACGGTCAGCGGGGTTCCTCAGGACCTGCTCTGGATCTACGACGGCTGGATCGCCGAGACGCCGCGCTCCTTCCATACCGGTTCGACCAACTACAGTTGCGGCCGCTGCCACGCCACCGGCTGGATCGCGAGCAAGGACGTGACGAAGCAGCCCTATGCAATGTTCGGCGATCCTCTGCCGAACGGCCGCACGGTCACCGGCTCGTGGGATCAGTGGGGCATCCAGTGCTCGCGCTGCCACGGTTCGCAGATGGTCGATCCGGCGCCCCCGGGCGGCAGCGACGACCTGCGCCACCACCCGAACATCCTGGGCAAGGAGGTTACGGGCAGTCTCGCGACGGGCTCGACGCGAGTCAATCTGTGCATGGATTGCCACCGTCAGGAGAACTCGGACACGACGCCGATGAACGCCAGCAATCCTGGCGAGGCGTTGACGGTCGGTCCGGCGCACAACACCGTTGAGTTCGTGAGCCACTGGCACGGCAACCTCTTCCTCAACAGCCCGCACGGCCGGTTCGGTGGGACCTTCGCCCAGATCGGCGACAAGGCGCAGTACGACACCCACTTCAAGAACGAGGGCGAGAGCTATCCCTTCCAGGGCAACCAGGGTGGCTGCGCGCAGTGCCACAACGTGCACAAGAGCACGGTGGAGGACGCCAACCCACTGGGCGGCGCGATCCACGAAGAGTGCACCGAGTGCCACACCAAGAACCTCGACCTGATGCTCCACCCGGCGACTCGCGGCACGCCGCTCGAGCACAAGGACACCGAGCCGAACGAGGCTTGCATCTCCTGCCACATGCCGGAGGAGACGCACCTCTTCCGCATCAACGTCGACCCGGCCTACTCGACCTTCCCGCTCGCGGCGATGACGGGCAACGCCCTCGCCAACACGGCGGACCATGAAGGCTTCCCGGCGGTCTGGGCCGACCTCGACTTCGCCTGCGGCAAGTGCCATGGCGGCGGCACGCAGTACGTGCTGACCGGTGGCGACATCGACATCGCGGTCAATCCCAAGCTCCTCACGGTCGATAGCGCCATCGGCATCGCAGCCGGCCAGCGGATCGAGATCGAGGGCGCGGGCGCCGGCGGCGCGGTGCACCACACCTACGTCGCCTCGGTGGCAGGCAATGCGGTGACCCTGGCGGGCAACGCCTCGACGACGGTGACCGACGCTCAGGTCGAGCAGAACCCGACCAAGAACGGCGCGGGCTACATGTCGAAGACGGGTCTCGCGAATTACGCCCGGGCGATCCACAACGACGCTCCGGTCGCCAACTTCACCTACCAGTTGGGCAACCCGAACACGCTGGAGGTCACCTTCAGCTCCGCGCTCTCGACGTGCAGTGGCGACAACGCACTGTGCGACGCCTTCGCGTGGGACTTCGGTGACGGCACCACCAGCACGCTGGAGAACCCGGTCCACGTCTACGCCGCGGGCGGAACGAAGACCGTGACCTTGACGGTGACGCAGTACAGCGTCGGTTCCGGGACGAAGACCAAGAAGATCAAGGTCTACGCCGCGGACCTGCCGCCGGTCATCGCCAGCACCTGCAACTGGAACGCGGACACCTGGACGATGAACATCACCGACGCGTCCACCGACGATCACGGGATCGTGCAGGAGAAGGTGACCTGGGGTGACGGCAGCCTGACCTCGGTCCTGACCTCGCCGCCGTGGGTGTTCAATCACACCTACATCGGCCCGGGCTTCTTCACGGTGACCCACACGGTGACCGACACGATCGGCCAGACGGCGCAGAACATCTGCCTGGCCAACCCGGCCTACTTCACGATCGGCGGCACGACGTACCGCAACGGCGGTGTGCTGCCGCTCTCAGGCGTGAAGCTGGTCTTCGTCCGCGGCGCGACCGTGGCGAAGACGGTCTACAGCAACGCGCTCGGGGTCTACTCGGCGACCAACCTGAAGCCGGGCAACTACACCATCTACCCGAGCAAGATCGGCTACACCTTCCCGACCTACAATCTGACGATCGGGCCGAGCAACACGAACTACAACCCGACGGCGAATCCGTAAACGACACGGGGCGACGGGGCGGCTCCGGCCGCCCCGCCTCCTCCTACTGAATAGAGTCGAGAGCTCAGGAAACTACGAAAGGAAGAACGGAGACGACATGAAAAGACTCCTTCAGGGGCTTCTGGTGGTCGCGCTCGGGTTGGCCGTGACGCCGCTCCTGGCGTACACCGGCACCTACACCCCGGGTGCGGGCATCAACTTGACGCCGCACGACATCCCGATCACCACCACGGGGATGAGCTATCCCCCGGTGCCGCCGGTGGGCACCGACACCATGGAGCGCATCTGCATCTACTGCCACGCGCCGCACAACGCCTACAAGCTGAGCCCCGCCAACGGCGGCCCGGCGGTCAACATCGGCGGCGGCCCGATGGCTCCCGATGCGTTCGACTACCTGCCGCTGTGGAACCACACGCTGGACATCCCGTTGGCGTACACCATGTACCAGAACGGGCCCGGCGCGCCGCAGGTCGGCCCGCACGCCTCGCAGGCGATCCAGAACGGCATGGTGCCGGGCAGCTCGTCGCTGCTCTGCCTCTCCTGCCACGACGGCTCGATCGCGGTGAACTCGTACGGCAACACCTGGCAGCCGCTGAGCTCGCAGAGCGTCGGCACCAACACCATCTTCGACGGCTACATCGTGGGCAAGGACGCCTACCTGGGCAACCACCACCCGATCGGCTTCAGCTACGACCTGGCCCAGGCGGACGACACCGAGCTGCGCCCGGCGGACGACGCGATCATGGGCGGCGCCGGCCTGGTGCGCGATCACCTGTACGGCGTGGGCTCCGAGCTGGTCGAGTGCGGCACCTGCCACTCGGTGCACAACAAGGGCAACACCGGCGAGTACCTGCTGTGGCGCAGCGACGCGCGCAGCCGCATGTGCCTGACCTGTCACGATAAGGGCTGGGACCCGGGAGCCGAGGTTCCGTAAGAAAGCCCGCTTGCATCACATCGTCCTAAGGGGGATCGGTGTAAGCCGGTCCCCCTTTTTTCATGCCGGTCGACCGCCCGTGCGGGGCTACACCACGGGGCGGTTTCGGCGCCCGGACGATGGGCTACAGTCGGGCGACGCCGGCGCTCGGAGGGGCGGCCGGCGCGACGGGGGGGACATGAACGCAAGGTCGATCCAGGGTTCCAGGAACCGGCGAATCCAGACTTGGCTCGCGCTGCCGGCGATCCTCGCCGGCGCGGGGATCGCGCTGCTCGCCACCGGTTGCGCGTCGCGACCGGCGCCGGCGCCCGCCGCGCCGAAGGTCTTCTATCCGCCGCCGCCCGGCCTGCCGCGCATCCAGTACCTGACCTCGTTCAACGGCCTGAAGGACGTCGAGGTGCAATCGGCCTTCAACCGCTTCGTGGTCGGCGACACGCCGGACGTGCGGCTCGACAAGCCCTACGGCATCGCGATGCACGAGGGGAAGATCTACGTCTGCGACACCAACGCCACGGTGATGGTGATCGACCTCGCCGAGCTGCGCTACGGTCCGCTCGCCGGAGCGCTCGAGGGCGCCGGCCGGTTGATGCAACCCACCAACATCTCGATCGAGCCCGACGGCACCAAGTACGTCTCCGATCCGGCGCGCGGTCAGGTGGTGGTCTACGACCGTGCCGACCAGTACGTGCGGGCCTACGGCTTCCAGGGGAAGTGGCGCCCGATCGACGCGGTGCCGTTCGGCGACCGCCTCTACATCGCCGACTTCGACGGCGGCGTGGTGCAGGTGCTGGACAAGGCGAGCGGCGAGCGGGTCAAGACGATCGGCGACCGCGGCGCGCCCGAGGAGCGGCTGGTGCGGCCGACCAACCTCGCCTTCGACCGCGACGGCAACCTCTTCGTCACCGACTTCTTCCGCTTCCAGGTGCTCGCTTTCGACCGCGACGGCCACTTCCAGCAGGCGATCGGCGCCCCGGGCGACAACCTCGGCCACTTCGCGCGTCCCAAGGGCCTGGCGGTGGATCGCGAGCGGCGGCTCTTCGCGGTCGACGCCTCCTTCGCCAACGTGCAGATCTTCAACCGCGAGGGGCGCATCCTCACCTTCTTCTCGCAGGGCGGGGAACGGCCGGGGGACATGCTGCTCCCCGCCAAGGTGGCGATCGACTACGACAACCTGAAGTACTTCGCGAAGTACATCGACCCGAGCTTCGAGGCCGAGTATCTCGTCCTGGTCACCGCCCAGTTCGGCCAGCGGCTGGTCAACGTCTACGCCTTCGGCAAGGAGCGCGGCAAGCGCTATCCCACCGACGAGGAGCTCCGCAAGCAGTTGGAACAGATGCGCCAGCAGGCGTTCGAGAAGACGCCGAACCCCTAGAGCCCGAGGAGACCGAGCCATTCCTCCCCGCCTGCGCGCGCGACGATCGCTCACCTGGGCCGCGGCGTTCTGCTGTACCGCCGCGGTGTGGGCGGGCTGCGCCGGGAGCACCCGGTATCGCGTGCTGAGCATCTTCTTCGACGGAGTGCCGGCCCCGGTGGAGGAGCCGGTGGCGGAGCCCGGGACCGCGCCGGGCGGGACCGCCTCGGGCGCGCCGGCACGCCTCGGCCGGGTGGTTCACGAGCCCTACGCCAACAAGGAGTGCGGCGCCTGTCACGATCCGGGCGCCGGCAACTCCCTCACCGCCCCCAACGGCGAGCTCTGCCTGCAGTGCCACGATCTCGACCTCGGCAAGCGCTACGTGCACGGTCCGCTCGCCTCGACCGGCGGCTGCCTGGTCTGTCACGACCCGCACAGCTCGCCCTACCGGGCGCTCCTGGTCTCCGAGTCGGACGGTTTCTGCCTCGACTGCCACGACCGCTCGGCGCTCGGCCCGGCCGACGGGCACGCCGGCGAGCGCACCAACTGCACCGCGTGCCACGAAGCCCACATGTCCGATCGCAGGTACCTGCTGCGCTGACGCCATGCGATCGTTCCGCCGGCTCCTCGCGCTCCTCGCCTTCGCCGCCGCGGCGCCTGCGGCCGCGCAGGACTGGCGGCTCTTCCTGCCGCGCGCGGTGGAGAACGGCGGCTCGTTCGAGCTCTTCGGCTCCTCCGAGGAGGACGAGAACATCTACGGCGACCGCTCGAACGTCTGGAACGACGACTTCCTGAAAGGCAAGGTCACCCTCTTCTCGCGCGGGTACTTCTACCATCCCCGCTTCCTGCAGTACTACCTCGAGGTCGGTGGCGCGGTGAAGCAGGAGCGCTTCGAGTCGACCTTCCAGGAGCCGACCGGCTGGCGCTCGGGCACCGGCCTGGACTACAAGGCGCTGCTCTACCTCCTGCCCGAGCACCCCTACCACCTCGAGCTCTTCGCGCTGCGCTGGGAGCCGGTGTACAAGGACCACGCGGCGCTCGAGCGCGACAGCGTGTCGACGACCTACGGCGCCGACCTGCGCTACGCGCTGAAGCCCTGGTTCGCCGGCGCCCGCTACACCGACGACACCCTGGAATCGTCGCTCAGCAGCTCCAACGTCAAGCGGCTCGGCCTGGACGGCGAGTACTTCAAGCGCTGGGCGAACGGCAACCAGCTGAGCTTCAACGCGGCCTACATCCCGAAGCGCTACACCAGCTCGAGCGGGCTCGAGGGGGAGACCACCGAGGCGCTGTTGTCGAACACCGTGATCGTCGGGCCGGTGTCGATCTTCTCGAGCCTGACCCGCGACGAGATCGACCAGTCGACCGGCCTCACCGGCTTCGCGAGCGACCAGCTGGTCTGGTACGAGCGCATGTCGGCGCAGCTGCCGTGGAATCTCCGCACCGATCTCCTCTGGCGCTGGCAGGACGGCCAGACGACGATCAGCGACCCGTTCTCCGGCGAGGCGCGCGAGCTCGCGACCGAGGATCGCGAGCTCGAGCTCGACCTGGTGCACCAGCTCTACGACAGCCTGGAGAGCACCCTGGTCCATCGCCGCACCTGGCGCGACTCGGACGTGGGGGAGAACGACTCGGTCCTCAGCTCGCTCGGCTTCAACTACAGCAAGAAGATCCCGCGCGGCCGCATCCTCGCCGGGCTGAGCTTCGGCCGGTCGGAGGTCGAGAGCGTGGGGAGGACCGACGTGACCGACGAGCAGCATCCGGCGACCGGCATCCCCGGCTCCTTCACCCTCGGGCAGGCCAACGTCGAGCCGGGAAGCCTGGCGGTCTACCTGCGCTCGCCGGTCGCGCCGTTCGAGGCGGTCCGGCTGATCGAGAACCAGCACTACGTCGTCGCCCCGCTGGGCGAGACGCTGGAAGTCACGGTCTTCGCCCTGCCGCCGCCCTTCGTGGTGCCGGGCACGTTCGACCTCTTCGTCTCCTACCGCCTGCTCGGCGGCGCCTTCCGGCTGCAGAGCGACTTCTGGGGAAACAGCGCGAGCGTCGAGCTGTTCGACAACCTCCTCACTCCCTACTACAGCTACTTCGAGTCCAAGTCCGAGGTGCGCGAGGGCACCTATCCGGGAGCGAGCCCCGACGCCACCTCGCTGATCGCCGGGCTGCGCTTCGTGCGCGGGCCGTGGCGGGCGCGGGCCGAGTGGCAGGACGTCGAGTGGCAGGTGAGCCCCTACGAGGGGTGGCGCGGCGAGCTGCAGTACATCGGCCCGGTGAGCGCCACCGCCACCCTCTACGCCACGGCCGCCTACTGGCAGCGCGACTACCCGCGCGGCAAGGGCTCGGCCGAGGGGGACCCGCTCGAGGAGGAGAACGAGACCCTCTCGGCGACCTTCGACCAGCGCTTCTTCGACCGCACGCTGACCCTCTCGCTCGGCGCCTCCTACTCGCGCACCACGAGCGTGGTGGACACCGAGGGGACGTCCTTCAACGCCTCGTTGAACTGGCAGATCGGCAAGCTCGACTTGAGCGCCGGCGCGAGCGTCTACGGATCCACCAGCGAGAGCCCCAGCCTGCCCGACGCCGAGCGCACCCACTCCTACTACTACCTGAAGCTCCGCCGCGAGCTCTTCTAGAGGACGACGGTGCGCGACCTCCAGCCCACGCTCCGGCGTCTGCCGCTCTCGGCGGTGATCCTGCTCGCGGCCGGCTGCAGCGCGCACTGGACGCCGCGCACCGCGGCGCCGGACGAAACGCTGCAGTGGCCCTTCCGTCCGGCCGATCCGAAGCTCACCTTCGCGCGCGCCCTCACCGGGTTCTCGGAGCAGGGGGGATCGGGGGCCGCCTGGCGGACCTTCGTCTACGGACGGGAGCCCGAGCGCGGCAACGACTTCGTCCTGCCGGTCGCGGTGGCGGTGGCCGGCGACGGCCGGATCGCGGTGGCCGACCTCGGCCGCTCGGCGGTCCACCTCTACCTGCCGTCGGAGCGGCGCTATCTCCGGCTCAAGGGCACCGGGGAGCGGCCGATGTCGTCGCCGGTCGGGCTGGCTTTCGACGAGAGCGCGCGGCTCTACGTCGCCGACTCGAGCGGCGCGCTCTTCGCCTTCGACGCGGCCGGCGAGCCGCGCTTCGTGCTCACCACCGCGGGCGAAGCGAGCCTCCAGCGGCCGACCGGCCTCGCCTACTCCCCGGAGCGCCGGCGGCTCTACGTCGTCGACACCCTGGCGCACCGGATCCACGCGTTCTCGACCGACGGCCGGCTCGAGCTCTCCTTCGGGCGGCGCGGCGAAGGGGAGGGGGAGCTCAACTTCCCGACCCATCTCTTCCGCGCCCCCTCCGGCAAGCTGTTCGTCGCCGACTCGCTCAATTTCCGGATCGCCATCTTCGACGAGGAGGGGAGGCCGGCGGGTGGCTTCGGCCACCATGGCGACGGCTCGGGCGATCTCGCGATGCCCAAGGGGGTGGCGGTCGACCGCGACGGCGTCGTCTACGTCGCGGACAGCGTCTTCGACAACGTGCAGCTCTTCGACGAACGGGGCGCCTTCCTGCTCACCCTGGGCCGGCGCGGGACCGGGTTCGGGGAGTTCTGGCTTCCGGCGGGACTGTTCGTCGGTGCGGGCGAGGAGCTCTATGTCTGCGACACGTACAATCACCGCGTGCAGGTCTACCGGATCACCCCGGGCTATGTGCCGCCGGCGAACTGACCTCCGCCGGAGGATCGCCCGGGCGGCGCCGCTCGCGCTCCTCGCCCTCGCCCTGCCCGCCGGGGCGGCGGCGCAGCTGCCGGCCGACCTGACCGACACCAAGCACAACCTGTCGAGTACCGGCCCCGGTCCGATCCGCGCCCTCACCGAGAACCGGATCTGCGTCTTCTGCCACACGCCGCACAACGCCACGCCGCTCTCGCCGCTGTGGAATCGCGAGATCATCGAGGAGAGCTACACCGTCTACGTCAGCCCGACGATGCTGGCCTCGCCGGAGCTCCCCTACGGGCCGACCAAGCTCTGTCTCACCTGCCACGACGGCACCATCGCGATGGGTGCGGTGGTCAACCCGGAGGGCGGAATCCAGATGGGGGGCCCGAGCTCCATACCGCCCGACCACCCGGCCAACTTCGGGACGGACCTCTCGGCGCACCACCCGGTCGCCTTCTCCTACGACAGCTCGACCGCCAATCCGGAGATCGTCACCCCGCCCCCGCCGGAGCTCACCTACGGCGGCATCGACGAGGTGCACTGCATCACCTGCCACGATCCGCACAACGACCAGTACGGCCGCTTCCTGGTCAAGGACAACCGGAACTCGGAGCTCTGCACGACCTGCCATCAGATCGCGGGCTGGGCCGGTTCGGCGCACGCCACTTCGAGCGCCTCGGTGGAGGGGCTGCTGCCCCGGCCGCCCAAGACCTGGCCCAACTACACCGAGCTCGGCGAGTGGGGGTGCGAGGCCTGTCACACGCCGCACAAGGCGCCCACCGCGGTGCACCTGCTCAACTTCACCGCCCTGCCGCCCGATCCCTTCGACTGCATGACCTCCGGCTGTCATGGCGGCGGGCCGCCGCCCCCTCCGCCCCACCTGACCGGGGGCGGGAGCGGCGCCTGGCCGACTCTGCCGGCGCACTCGGGGAGCGGCGGCGGCGCCGACATCGAGCGCCAGGTCGCCAAGCTCTCGGCCCATCGCCAGCCGCCGCGCACCGACCGCACCGGATGGACCCAGGCGAGCTTCCGCGCCGCGGGCGGCGCGGGCGCCGCCGACTGCGCCGAGTGCCACAACCCGCACGAGGTGGTGCGGCGGGAGGCCGAAGCGCCCTACGCGTCGGGCCTCGTCGCCGGGGTGAGCGGCCTCGACCGCAACGGTGCCGAGGTCGAGCGCGTGACCTATCAGTACGAGATCTGCCTGAAGTGCCACAGCGACGACTCCCCGGACGACGAGTTCGTGCCGCGGGTGCTGCCGACGGTCAACGCGCGCGCCGACTTCGACCCGTCGAATCCCTCCTTCCACCCGGTCATGGGACAGGGGAGGAATCGCGACGTGCCGAGCCTTCCCTCGTCGCTCGCCCCCACCGGCAGCGTCGCCGACGTCATCTACTGCACCGACTGTCACGCCGACGACGAGGGGGGGAGCTCCGGTCCGCACGGCTCGGCCTTCGCGCCCATCCTCAGGGAGCGTTACGACACCGCCGACGGCACTCCGGAGAGCTACGAGAGCTACGCCCTCTGCTACCGCTGCCACGAGCGCACCAGCCTGCTCGCCGACGAGAGCTTCCGGCGCCGCACCGGGGCGCGCCAGACCGCCTCCGGCGGCGGGCACAGCGGGCACCTCGCGGCCGGCGTCCCCTGCTCGGCCTGCCACGACGCGCACGGCGTGCCCGCGATCGGCGGCGGCGCCGAGGCGGGCTCGCGCACCCACCTGATCAACTTCGACCGTCGTCTGGCCACCCCGCTCGCGGCCGGCTCGCTGCCCACCTTCCGGGACACCGGGGTCTTCTCCGGCAGCTGCTCGCTGGTCTGCCACGGCGTGAC
>CAYZWR010000121.1:0-10179 GCA_964481735.1 uncultured Thermoanaerobaculia bacterium | reverse complement strand
TGGTCGGGACGCCGGGATTTGAACCCGGGACCCCCTGAACCCCATTCAGGTACGCTACCAGGCTGCGCCACGTCCCGACCGAGGGAGTTAAGAGTCAACCGGGGTACTTGTCGAGCATCGCGATCGCGGCCTTGGCTTCGGCGAGCGCCGCTTCGAGGTCTCGACGCAGGGTTTCTATCCGCTCCGGCTGAGGAGTGTCAAGCGGCGGCGGGCCGGACTCCGCAGCCACCTCCGGTTCCGTGAACAGCTGGCTGGCGACGAGCGCGGCGCCTTCGCCCTCGGGCGCCGGCTCCGATTCGAGCTTCTTGCGCGCCCCGGCGATGGTGTATCCCTCCTCGTAGAGGAGCTGCTTGATCCGCCGGATCAGCGCCACCTCCGCCGCCCGGTAGACGCGCGGCCCGCTCGATCCCGCCGGCGATTGCAGGGCGCGAAACTCGGTCTCCCAGTAGCGCAAGACGTACGGCTGGAGGTCGAGCAGCTTGCAGACTTCGCCGATCTTGTGACCCTTCTTGGCGCTCATCGCTGGCCGCCGATCCTACGGCACGTGCCCGGCCAAGTCGAGAACCGCTAGGCGCGCGGCAGCCGCGAGCGGACGACCAGGCGGATCGGTACGCCCGCCAGGCCGAGATCGGAACGCAGGCGGTTCTCGAGGTATCGCCGGTAGGAATGCCGGATGGGGAGCGTCCGATTGGCGAACAGCATGAAGGTCGGCGGCCCGGTCGAGACCTGGGCCGCGTAGTAGAACTTCCATGGCCGGTGATCCGCGAAGGCCGGCGCATGGTGCGCCTGGATCGCCCCCTCGATCCGCCGGTTGAGCTCGCCCGTCGTGACCTGGAGTCGGAAGGCGGCGAGCGCGCGATCGAGCACGGCAAAGATCTTGTCGACGCCGCGCCCGCTCGCCGCCGAGATGTTGACTCGCGGGGGGTCGGCCAGGACCTCCGCGAGGCGGGGCCAGGAGGCGTCCAGCCGCTCGCGCGATGCCTCGTCGAGAAGGTCCCACTTGTTGATCGCCACCACCGCCGCGCGACCGCTCTCCCAGATCGCGCCGGCGATCGCGAGGTCGCCCGCGGTCACTCCCTGCGGCGCCTCGATCACCAGCAGGGCGACGTCGGAGCGCTCGACCTGACGCCGAGCCATCAGCACCGCGAGGTCTTCGGGAGTCCCGGAGACCTTGGCGCGCCGCCGGATCCCCGCGGTGTCGACGAGCAGATAGCTCTTCCCGCCGCGTCGCAGCAGGGTGTCGATCGGGTCTCGGGTGGTCCCCGCCTGCGGCGAGACCAGCACTCGGTCCTCGCCCACGATGCGGTTGAGCAGCGAGGACTTGCCCACGTTCGGCCGGCCGACGATGGCGATCGCCGGCGCTTCGCGCGCCTCCTCCTCGGCGAGCTCCGCCGGCGGCAGGACAGCGCCCAAGCGATCGCGCAGCTCGCCGAGCCCGAGCCCGTGTTCCGCCGAAACGACCAATGGTGGCGAGAAGCCGAGGCGGTAGAACTCGCCGGCCGCGTCGGCGCCGGTGCGGCTCTCACCCTTGTTGACCACCACCAGCACCGGCTTGCCGAGCGGGCGGAGCTCCTCGGCGGCGCGCTGGTCGCCCGGCATCAGCCCCTCGCGGCCGTCGACCACGAGCAGCACGGCGTCGCTCTGCTCGACGGCGAGTCGCACCTGGGTGTTGAGGCCGAGCGGGTCGTCCTCGAACATCAGGCCCCCGGTGTCGACCCAATGCACGGGCCGGCCCGCTTCGAGGTCGGCGGTGCCGACCAGCCGGTCGCGGGTCACGCCGGGCTGATCGTGCACGATCGCCTGACGCCGCCCGACCAGACGGTTGAAGAGCGTCGACTTGCCCACGTTGGGCCGGCCGACGATGGCGACCGTCGGGGTACCGGCCATGCTCAGGATTCGGGTTCGCTGCTGTGTCTGAGCTGGCGGGACAGGATCCACCAGCGTCCCTGGTCGTGCACCAGGCTGTAGACCAGCTCGTTCTCCTGGCTCGGCGACTCGGAGACCGTCTGCTCGCTCCCCAGCGCGACGACGCGGAGATTCCACGTCTCGACGACGTTCGCGGTGCCGCTGGTGGCGCTGTGCAGGTCGACGGCTGCGACCCTGCGCTGCAACAGCCGGGCGCGCAGTCCCCTCCCCTGATCCCGCAGCTCGGCGATCCTGGTGTCGACGCGGGTGAGCTCCCGCGGGGTGACCAGCTCGCGGAGCGGGTCGCTCGAGCCCGCGGCATAGGCCTCGGTGAGCGCCGCCGGATAAGCCGCGAGGAGCTCCTCGACGGCCTTGCGGTCGGCGGCGCGTCGCTCGGCGCCGCCGCACGCCAGGAGGAGCCCGAGGCTGCAGATCGCGAGTCCGAGGCGTTGCATCGCCGTTCACACTACCAAAGGCGGTGGATGGGGCGCTCGTTCGGTTGACAGCCTCGCGCGCCGGTCCATACAATTCCGGCGGCGCGAAAGTGGCGGAATTGGTAGACGCGCAAGCCTCAGGAGCTTGTGGTCGCAAGGCCGTGGGGGTTCGAGTCCCCCCTTTCGCACCACTCCCCTTCGACTCAGGAGAGCACCAGGACGCCGCGGGCGAACGGTTCGCCGTCGCGCGACAGCGTGCCTTCGATACGGGTCAGCCCGCCGAATCCCCCGGCCACCTCGACCCGCACCTCGATCAGGTCCCCGGGCTGCGGCAGGCGAGACGCTTCGAGGTGCTCGATGGCCGCCAGGCGCCGCGGTCGATCCGCCAGCCCGGCCTGCGCCCCGAGCAGCAACGCCGCGCCCTGGGCGAGGAGCTCGGCACAGAACGGCAGCGGCAGGCCGCTCGCGCCGCGCAGCCAGGTCGAGTTCGCCGCGATCGTGGCGCGGGCGACGCCATCCGCACAGCCATCGAGCCAGCGGAAGGGGAACCGGTGCGGCAGGGGCACGAGCTAGGTCGAGACCGCCGGCGCGCGCTTGCTGGCGATGAACTCGGCGATCTGGTCGACGGTCGCCAGGACCTGCGACCCGACCTGCTGGTCGTCGACGGTCACGCCGAACTCCTGTTCCAGCCCGAGGACGAGCTCGAGAGCGTCGATCGAGTCGAGGCCCAGCCCCTCCGGTCCGAACAGCGGCTCGGAGTCGCCGATGCTCGCCGGATCCCGTTCCAGCTTGAGGCGCTCCACGATCAGGGACTTGATGCGATCTTTCATCGGATACCCGCAGAGGATGACTTCGCCTGCGAATGCTAGCACGGCACCGGCGCGGCTCAGGCGGTGAGCAGACCCCCGTCGATGCGCAGCGTCTGACCCGTGATGTACGAGGCCTCGCGCGAGGCGAGGAACGCGATGGCCGCCGCCACCTCCTCGGGCCGGCCCGTGCGCCCCATCGGAACGTCCTCGAGTGCCTCCTGCAGTTTCTCCGCCGGCATCTGGGCGAGGAGATCGGTCGCGATGTAGCCCGGCGCCACCGCGTTGACGGTCACTCCGAAGGTAGCGACCTCGCGGGCGAGCGACTTGACGAAGGCGATCAACCCGCCCTTCGCCGCGCTGTAGTGCGTCTGCCCCCGCTGCCCGGCGACCCCGCTCGCGCTCGCCACCGCGATCACCCTTCCCCACCGCCGCGCCAGCATCCCCTTGATCACCGAGCGGGTGAGGCGAAAGCCCGAGCTCAGGTTGATCTCCACCAGTTCGTCCCAGTCCTGCTCGCTGACGAAGGGCAACAGTGCGTCGCGCGTCGCGCCCGCGTTGAGCACCAGCACCTGGACCTCGCCTAGATCGTCGCGCACCGCGGCGGCGAGCGCCGGGATGGCGGCGCGCTCCAGCAGGTCCAGCCGATAGGCGCGGCCGTCGAGCTCCTCGGCGAGCCGCCGGGCCGCCTCCTCCTGTCGCAGGTAGGTCAGCGCGACGCGGCAGCCGGAACGGGCCAGGGCGCGCGCGGTGGCGGCTCCGATGCCGGCGCTGGCGCCGGTGACCAGCGCGACCGGCCGCTCGGTGGCCTGGGACTCGCTCACGACCGCTTCCCCGAAGTCGAGTCGAGCATCTTCTTCTCCTCCCTCGTGCCCAGCGGGGCTCGTCCCTGCGCCAGCGCTTCGCTCACCGTTCGCCAGGGCAGTCCCGCCAAGGTCGAGCGGAACCGCCCGCCGTAGCCCTGCCGGGACGCCTCGTGGAAGAACCGCGCGAAACCGGTCATCAAGCCGGGAACCGGCCGATCCACCAGCTCCCACGGGTGAACCACCAGCAGGGGCAGGCCACCGGCGCGAAGTCTGCCTCGCGCCGCGGCGAGAATCCAGCGCGGCGCCGCGGCCCGCCCGCACCATCCCCCGGCGGGCAACCGCAGCGCGCCGCCCCAGGTCAAGGGCGGCGTCTCGTCGAGCGCGAGACCGTCCGGCCAGCGCCAGCGCACCGGCAGCGTCGGATTGGCCCGGGCACCGGCGCCCGCCGCCGGCATGAGCGAGCTGTCGTAAGCGAATCCGGCCTCGGCGACCAGGCGCAGGCGTGGGTTATCCGGCGTCCGCAGGGACCATTCGGGCGCGCGAAAGCCGGCGACTCCGCTTCCGATCAGGTCCTCGAGCAGTCGCTTGGCGCGCGAGATCTCGTCTCCGAATTGCGCCAGCGAGAGCTCCGCGGCGCGCCGATGATGGAACCCGTGACAGGCGATCTCGTGGCCTGCCGCGGCGAGCTCGCGCAGGCGGGGCGCGAGTCGCGTGGCGATCTCGCCGAGGACGAAGAAGGTGGCACGGGCGCCGGTGCGTTCGAGCTCCCCGGCGAGCTCGGGGAGCAGGCGCTCGAGCTCCCCGCGAAAGCTCGGGCGGCGGGCCGGCTCGTTGTACTCCGGAATCCAGCAGGTGTGGTACCACTCCTCGACGTCCACGGTGAGCGCCGGGAGGAACGGGCCGGCGAGCCGCGTGCTCTCAGGGCGCGTCATCGACCTTGTGGCGGATCGAGGCCAGCGCGATGCGCACCGTGTCGGCGAAGGGCCGGAAGTGGCTCGGCTGCCCCTCGTAGATGGTCCTCACCGGCACGTGACCGAGGCGGGCCGCGCAGCGCCCCGCCTTGATGAGCATCTCCGACTCGATGGCGTAGTCGTCGGCGGACAGCCGGAGCCGGCGCAGGAGCGTCGAGGCGAGCATCCGATAGCCCGACTGCGAATCCTGGAGCTCGTAGCCGGTCATCCAGGAGAGGATGCGGGTTCCGATGTAGTTCGTCCAGTACCGCGCCTTGGGGATGCGACGCGTGTCCTGCAACCGCGTGCCGACCAGCAGGTCGTAGCGCCCGCCGTCCCAGGCGTCGATCAGACGCGGCAGATCGGCGGGGTCGTGCTGGCCGTCGCCGTCGAGCAGGACCACCGCCGCGACGCCGAGCGCCAGCGCGTGCTCGATGCCGACCCTGAGCGCCGCCCCCTTGCCTCGATTCTGCGCCAGCGAGATCACTCGGGCGCCCGCCGCGGCGGCGCGCTCGGCGGTACGGTCGCTGCTGCCGTCGTCGACGACGACCACCTCGCTCAGCCAGCGGCTGGCACCCTCCACCACCCCGGCGATGGTCGGTTCGCAATCGTAGGCCGGGATGACGGCGGCGAGGTCGGAGCGGGGCACGGGACAGCGCCTTATAACACAGGCAAAAAGGGGGCGGCCCTCTTGTCCTGGAACGGCGCCATGTGAGAGTCTTCACAGGTGCCGCAAACGTACGCGCCAGTCCTCTTCGCCATCCTGATCGCCTTCGCGTTGGCGACCGTCCTGCTCGCCATTTCGTGGTTCGCGGGCAAGCGCACGCCGGGACGGATCAAGCAGTCCACCTACGAGTCGGGACTGCCGCTCCTCGACCGCTCCCGCAAGCGCCTCTCGGTGGCGTTCTTCCTGATCGCCATCGACTTCGTCGTCTTCGACGTCGAGGCGGCGTTCCTCTATCCCTGGGTGGTCGTGCTGCGCGACGGTGGATGGCCCCTCTTCTGGGCGGTGATGGCCTTCATCGGCCTGATCCTGATCGGATACGCCTACGTGTGGAAGAAGGGCGGCCTCGAGATCGTCACCCGTCCGGGGCGCCTCGCGAGGGAGGTCGGAAGGTCATGAGCGAGCGGCGGGCGACGGCCGTGGCTGCGCTTCCCGAGCGCGCCATCGAGGAGATCCTGGCCTTGCGGCCCCGCTATCCCACGCTCGAGGCGTTGATGCTGCCGGCGTTGCACATCGCCCAGCGCGTCTCGGGCGGCTGGCTCCCCGAGGCCGCCATCGAGGCCGTGGCGGAGCTGCTCGAGGTCCCCGTCGCCAAGGTGGCCGGCGTCGTTTCCTTCTACGACATGTACCACGAGCGCCCGGTCGGCCGGCACCGGATTCGGGTGTGCACGAATCTCTCCTGTCAGCTGCGCGGCGGCGAGGAGATCCTCGCCGCGATCGGCGAGGAGTTGAGCGTCGGCGAGGGCGAAGTCACCCCGGACGGCCGCTGCTCCTACGTCCACTTCGAGTGCCTCGGCTCGTGCGACACCGCGCCGATGATGATGGTGGACGACGACTATCACGAGAACCTGACCCCGGAACGCGCGCGGCGCATCGTCCGCGACCTGGAGTGAGCATGTCCTTCGAGCGCGTCCTGACCCGCAACGTCGGCCGACCCGAAGCCCTCACCGTGCGCGGCTATCGCGAGAGCGGCGGCTACGACGCTCTCGCGAAGGCCCTCAAGATGCAGCCCGAGGAGGTCATCGAGGAGGTCAAGCGTTCCGGCCTGCGCGGACGCGGCGGAGCGGGTTTCCCCTGCGGCATGAAGTGGAGTTTCGTGCCGCGCGCGAGCGACAAGCCGAAGTACATCGTCTGCAACGCCGACGAGTCCGAGCCCGGGACCTTCAAGGACCGTCTGCTCATGGAGCACGACCCGCACCAGCTGATCGAGGGCTGCATCATCGCCGGTTGGGCCGTCGGGGCCAACACGACCTACATCTACATCCGGGGCGAGTACACCAAGTCGGCGCGCATCCTCGAGGACGCCATCCGCGACGCCTACGATCGCGGAGTGCTGGGCGCGAGCGTGCTCGGCAGCGGCTTCCGGCACGACGTCTACGTGCACAGCGGCGCCGGCGCCTACATCTGCGGCGAAGAGACCGGATTGCTGGAGTCCCTCGAGGGCAAGCGCGGACAGCCGCGCGTCAAACCCCCCTTTCCCGCGGTGGTGGGTGCTTTCGGGTGTCCGACGGTGATCAACAACGTCGAGACACTGTGCTGCGTGACCCACATCCTGGCGCGGGGCTCGGCGTGGTTCAAGGGAATCGGGACCGACGAGCGGAACACCGGCCCGAAGCTCTACGCCGTGTCCGGCCACGTCGAGCGACCGGGAACCTACGAGCATCCGATCGGAATCACCTTCCAGGAGGTGCTCGACGGCTGTGGCGGCATGTACAAGCGCCGTCAGCTCAAGGCCTGGATCCCGGGCGGCGCCTCGGCGCCGATGATGACGGCCGACGAGGCCGGGCTCAAGATGGACTTCGACACGCTCGCCAAGGCCGGGAGCATGCTCGGATCGGCCGCGGTCATCGTCATGGACGAGACCACCTGCATCGTCCGCGCGACGCTGCGGCTCGCCGAGTTCTTCGCGCACGAATCCTGCGGCCAGTGCACACCCTGCCGTGAAGGCACCAACTGGATGCGCATCCTGCTCGAGCGCATCGAGAGCGGCCACGGCTCGGAGGCCGACCTCGACCTGCTCGGCCGGGTGGTCCCGAACGTCGGCGGCATCTCGCTCTGCGCCCTGGGCGACGCGGCGCAAGGGCCCGTCCGTTCGCTGGTCGCCAAGTTCTCCGAAGAGATCCGCGAGAACCTGCGGGCCCATCGCTATCCCCTGCCCCGCGTCCGTTTCTTCGACCTCGGAGCCGCTGCCTGATGCCCAAAGTCGTCATCGATGGCCGAACCGTCGAGGTTCCCGCCGGCACCAACCTCATCGAAGCGGGCCTCCAGGTCGGCGTGCAGATCCCGCACTACTGCTACCACCCGCGGCTCTCGGTCGTCGGCCAGTGCCGGATGTGCATGGTCGAGATCGAGGGGATGCCGAAGCTCCAGGCCGCCTGCTCGACGCAGGTGATGAAGGACGGGATGGTGGTCAAGACCGCCTCTCCCACCGCGGTGGAGGCCCAGCGGGCGATCATGGAGTTCCTGCTGATCAACCACCCGCTCGACTGCCCGATCTGCGATCAGGCCGGCGAATGCGGTCTGCAGGACTACTCCTTCAAGCACGGCCAGGCCTTCTCCCGGTTCCGCTTCGAGGAGAAGCGGACCTATCCCGAGAAGGAACGCATCCCGCTCGGACCGTCGGTCCTGCTCAACATGAACCGCTGCATCCAGTGCACCCGCTGCATCCGGTTCACCCAGGAGATCTCCAAGACCAGCGAGCTCGCCTTCTTCGAGCGTGGATCGCACGCCGAGATCGGGACCTTCCCCGGCAAGCCGCTGGACAACCCGCTCGCCGCGAACGTGGTGGACATCTGTCCGGTCGGAGCGCTCACCTCGACGCGCTTCCGGTTCACCGAGCGGGTCTGGAACCTCGATCGCAGGCCCTCGATCTGCACCGGCTGCGACGCCGGTTGCAACATCACCATCGAGCATCGCCGCGGGTCCATCAAGCGCTACAAGCCGCGCTTCAATCCCGCGGTCAACGACTATTGGATCTGCGATTTCGGGCGGGGCTCCTACGAGCGTTACCAGGGGCAGGCCCGGCTCACCTTCCCGCAACTGCAGCGCGCCGGAACGCGCCAGCCGGCGAGTTGGCGGGAGGCCCTGGACGCCGTCGCATCCGCCCTGCGCGCCCGGCGCGACGACGGAGTGGTCGCGTTCCTCGGATCGGGCTTCCTCTCCACCGAGGAGGCCTTCCTGCTCGCCAAGCTCTCCGCCGTCGTGGATGCGCCGCATCGCTCGATCTGGGTCGACAGCGGACCGGCCCGCTCGATCCCCAACCCCGCGGGTGGAGTGACCGGGCGCGACGCCTCGCCGAACCGGCGCGGCGCCGAGCTCGCTGGCCTCGTCCCCGGCGCGGCAGGGATCGACGCCGAGGCCCTGCTGCTCGACGGAGCGGCGGCGCGCTGCGCCGTGCTGGTCGTCGCCGACAGCGACTTCGGCAAGGCCGCGCACGACCCCAAGGTGGTCGAACGACTGCGCGAAGCGGCCGTCCTGGTGGTCATGGGTTGGGCCGACACGCCACTCGCTCGCGTCGCCGATATCGTCCTGCCCGCGGCCACCCACGCCGAGCGCGAGGGGACGTTCGTCAACGTCGACTGGCGGCTGCAGCGCTTCGAGCGCGCCTACCCGGCGCCGGCCCAGGTCCGGCCAGCGCTCGAGATCCTCGCCGATCTGCTGTCGCGCTTCGACGCCAAGTGGTCGACGGTGACTCCGGCGACGGTCTTCGACCTGCTGGCCGAGGAAGTCGCCGAGTTCTCCGGATTGCGCTACCAGGACATTCCGGCCACCGGGCAGCCCGTCGCGAGAGCCGGTGCCGCGTCTTCGGGTGCGGGAGCCTGAGGGGAGCGTGACATGACGACCCAGGCACTCGCCACCGCGGTCCTCATGGGGACCTGGACGGTCGCCCTGATCACCGTCACGGTGGTCATGCTCTGGCTCGAGCGCCGGGCCCCGGCGTTCATGCAGGATCGACTGGGGCCCAATCGCCTCGGGCCGCAGGGGCTCTTCCAGGCGATCGCCGACGTCCTCAAGTTCATCTTCAAGGAGGACCTCAATCCGTCGGCGGCGGACAAGGGGCTCTACCTCCTGGCGCCGACCGTGGGCTTCGTGGCCTCGATGATCACCTACGTGGTCATCCCGGTCGGTCCGCCGATCGAGATCGCCGGGCAGCGGATCTCGCTCGCGGTCGTCGACTCGGACAGCGGGATGCTCCTCTTCCTCGCGCTCGCCAGCCTGGGCGTCTACGGCTTGGTGCTCGCCGGATACAGCTCGAACAACAAGTGGTCGCTGATCGGAGCGATCCGCGCCTCGGCGCAGATGATCAGCTACGAGCTGGCGCTCACTCTCTCGGTCGTCGCGACGCTCATCCCGGCCGCTTCGCTCAACCTCTCGCAGGTGGTCCATCACCAGGTCTCGCGGCACCTCTGGGACTTCCTGCCTGCCTGGAACGTCTTCCTGCAGCCGCTCGGTTTCCTGGTCTTCATGGTCGCCGCCTTCGCCGAGACCAACCGCACGCCGTTCGACCTCCCCGAGGCCGAGTCCGAGCTGGTCGCCGGCTACCACACCGAGTAC
>CAYZWR010000120.1:0-10230 GCA_964481735.1 uncultured Thermoanaerobaculia bacterium | reverse complement strand
AGGCGCCCGCCGGTCGCGGCGCGGGGAGATCCGACCGGCCGGGGGGAGCCGAGGCTACCGAGAAACCAAGCACCCCGGCGCGGGAAGATCGGACCGGACGAAGAGGAACGAGGGCCGCCGAGAGACCGAGGTCGCAGGAGGATGGGAAGCGCGCCTGCCCAGGCGGGTGGCGACGCTGTCCCGACGCCGCCTTAGGCTAATCGCCGGTTGAACTTACCCCTCCGGCGCGCGCCCCGCGCCCCGGACCACGGAGCGCCCATGTCCAAGTACAAGATTGCCTGGCTCCCCGGCGACGGGATCGGCATCGAAGTCCTCGAAGCGACCCGCATCGTGCTCGACGCGCTCGGCCTCGACGCCGAGTACCCGCACGGCGACATCGGCTGGGAGTTCTGGTGCCGCGAGGGCGACGCGCTGCCGCAGCGCACCATCGACCTGCTGGGCCGGGTCGATGCCGCGATGTTCGGCGCCATCACCTCCAAGTCGGCCAAGGTCGCCGAGACCGAGCTCGCGCCCGGGCTGCGCGGCCAGGGCATCAAGTACCGCTCGCCGATCGTCCGCATGCGTCAGCTCTTCGACCTCTACGTCTGCCAGCGCCCCTGCAAGGCCTATCCCGGCAATCCGCTCAACGCCAAGGAGGGCATCGACCTGATGGTGTTCCGCGAGAACACCGAGGACCTCTACGCGGGGGTGGAGTTCTCGCCGGTGCCGGGCGAGCTCGCCGAAATGCTCGGCCGGCTGGCGCCGGCGTTCGCGCCCTTCCGTGACCTCGCCCCCGACGACTACGCGGTCTCCTGCAAGATCAACACGCGCCGGGGATCGGAGCGCATCGTGCGCGCCGCCTTCGAGTTCGCCCGGCAGCACGGCCGCAAGAAGGTCACCATCGTGCACAAGGCGAACGTGGTCCGGGCCAGCGACGGGATCTTCCTCGAGGAGGCCAAGAAGGTCGCCAGGGACTATCCCCAGATCCAGTGCGACGACGCCAACGTCGACGCGATCTGCATGTGGCTGCTCAAGAATCCGTTCGCCTACGACGTGCTGGTGGCACCCAACCTCTACGGCGACATCATCTCCGACCTCTGCGCCCAGATGGTCGGCGGCCTCGGCTTCGGCTGCTCGGGCAACATCGGCGAGAAGCTCGCGGTGTTCGAGCCCACCCACGGCTCGGCGCCAAAGTACGCCGGGCAGTACAAGGTGAACCCGATCGCCACCATTCTCTCGGCCAAGATGATGCTCGACTGGCTGGGCGAGAAGGAGCTGGGAGCCGAGCTCGAGCGGGCGGTGGCCACGGTCGTCGCCGAAGGCAAGGTGCGCACCTACGACATGGGCGGCACGGCGAAGACGCTCGATCTCGCGCGCGCCATCGCCGAGAAGCTGCCGGTCGCCACGCGACGGTGAGGTCGGCGATGCCCAGCGAACCGAGGCCGGTGATCCACGAAGTCGGGCTGCGCGACGGCCTGCAGATGGAGCGGCAGCTCGTCCCGACCGAACAGAAGATCGCCTGGCTCGATGCCCTGCTCTCCTCCGGCGTGGACATCGTCCAGGTGGGGTCCTTCGTCCATCCGGAGAAGGTGCCCCAGATGGCCGACACCGACCGCCTGTTCGCCCACTACCTCGAGCCTGGACGCAAGCGGGCGGGCACCCTGCTTTCCGGCCTGGTGCTCAACGAGAAGGGGCTGGAACGCGGCCTCGCCTGCGGGGTCGAGATGTTCTGCATGGGGGTCTCGGCGAGTGAGACCCACAGCCGTAAGAACACCGGCATGGCGGTCGCCGAGGCCAACCGGCGGATCGTCGCGATGGCCCAGAGCGCGCTCGCGGCCGGGCGCCGCGTCCAGGTCTCGGTGCAGTCCGCCTTCGGCTGCGGCTACGAGGGCCCGGTCCCCGCCGAGCGGGTGGTCGCGCTCGTCCGCACGTTCGTCGACGCGGGGCTCAGCAACCTGAGCCTCGCCGATACCGCCGGGCACGCCACGCCGGACGCCGTCGAGGCGCTCTACGCCGAAGTGCGCGCGATCGCTCCGGACGCCGAATGGACCTGCCACTTCCACAACACCTACGGGCTCGCCCTCGCCAACTGCTACGCGGCGCGGCGGGCCGGCGTCGGCGCCTTCGAGGCCTCGGTGGCCGGGCTCGGCGGTTGCCCGTTCACCAAGATCGCCGGCGGCAACACCTGCACCGAGGACCTGGTCCACGCCTTCCAGCGCGACGGCCTCTGCCGCGAGGTCCGGCTCGACGTCCTGATCGAGGTGGCGCGCGAGGTGGCGCGGCACTTCGCGCGCGACATGGCCGGCGCGGTCTACCGCACCGGCCCGATCCCGCAGCCGGCGACGGCCACCGCGGAGCGAGGCTGACGCCATGGGCGCGCTCTCCGGGATTCGCGTCCTCGACCTGACCAACGTCCTCTCGGGCCCCTTCTGCACCCTCCACCTGGCGCTGCTCGGCGCCGAGGTGGTGAAGGTCGAGAACCCCAAGGCCGGCGACCTCGCGCGCGTGCTGGGCAACGTGCCGCAGTACAACAAGATGCTGATGGGTACCAGCTTCCTGGCGCAGAACTGCAACAAGAAATCGGTCACCCTGAATCTCAAGAGCGCCGAGGGCAAGGAGATCTTCAGGCGGCTGGTGGCGGGCGCCGACGTGGTGGTCGAGAACTTCCGGCCCGACGTCATGCCGCGGCTCGGGCTGGGCTTCGCGGAGCTCGCCGCGATCAACCCGCGCCTGATCTACTGCGGCATCTCCGGTTTCGGCCAGACCGGGCCCGACGCCGACAAGCCGGCCTACGACCAGATCATCCAGGGGCTCTCCGGCACCATGGACGTCAACGGCGACGAGCGCCTGCACCCGCTACGCGCCGGCTTCCCGGTCTGCGACACGGTGGGCGGCCTCAATGCCGCCTTCGCGATCCTCGCCGCCCTGTTCCACCGCGAGCGCACCGGGGAGGGGCAGATGATCGACGTCGCGCTGCTCGACTCGATCATGCCGCTGATGGGATGGGTCGTCGCCAACCTGCTGATCGGCGGGCAGCCGCCGGTGCCGATGGGCAACGACAACTTCACCGCCGCGCCCTCCGGCACCTTCGCGACCGGCGACGGCTTCATCAACATCGCGGCCAACAAGCAGGAGCAGTGGGAGGCCCTGACCGAAGTGCTCGGCGTCGAGGAGCTGAAGAGCGATCCGCGTTTCGCGGCGCGCGACGAGCGCAAGAAGCACCGAGCGGAGCTCACGCCGCTGCTCGAGAACCGGCTGCGCGAGCGGCCGACGCTGCACTGGGTCGAGGCGCTCAACGCGCGCGACGTGCCCTCGGGCGACATCCTGCCGCTCGGGCGCGCCCTCGCGCAGCCCCAGGTCGAGCACCGCCAGGCGCTGCGCGAGGTCGAGATCGACGAGGTCGGCACGGTGAAGCTGTTCGGCCTCACCGCGCGGCTCTCGCGGACGCCGGGCGAGATCACCTCGCCGCCGCCGCGCCTGGGAGCGCACACCGCCGAGATCCTCGCCGCCGCGGGCTATTCCGAGCCCGAGATCGCGGCCTACCGAGAGAAGGGCGTCGTCTGAAGGTGCCCGAGCGTGAGCTCTCGAGCGAGATCCCCACGTCATGCTGAGCGCAGCGAAATGTCTCGACGACGGCAGGCGACCTGGCGGCACGACCGCCGAGATCCCTCGCCGCGCTCGGGATGACGGGAAACCCGGCAGCAGGGAGGAGAAGCCATGGGAATGACGGTCGTCGAGAAGATCCTGGCGCGCGCTTCGGGGCGAGCCGCGACCCGCGCGGGAGAGGTGGTGGAGCCCGCGGTGGACCTCGCGATGTCGCACGAGAACGCCGCGCTGGTGATCAACCAGTTCAGCGAGGTCTTCCAGGGCACCGGCCTCGAGCCGCGCATCTGGGATCCCTCGCGGATCGCCATCATCTTCGACCACCGCGTTCCGGCGGAGTCGCCCAAGACGGCGAGCAACCAGAAGAAAGTCCGCGAGTTCGTGGCCAGGCACGGCATCACCCGCTTCCACGACATCCGCGGCGACGAGGGCGGCATCTGCCACCAGATCCTGCCGGAGAACGGCTACGTCCGACCGGGCGCGGTGGTGGTGGGCACCGACTCGCACACCACCAGCCACGGCGCGCTGGGCGCCTTCGCCTTCGGCATCGGGGCGACCGAGATGGCCTCGGTCTGGGCGCTCGGCGTGGCGTTGAACGTGGAGGTGCCGCGGACGATCAAGGTCGAGGTCGGCGGGCGTTTCGCGCCGGGGGTCGGGGCGAAAGACCTGATCCTCCACCTGGTCGGACTGCTCAGCGCCGAAGGGGCCAACTACCGGGTGATCGAGTTCCACGGCGAGACGATCCGCGCGATGTCCACCTCGGGCCGGCTGACCCTCTGCAACATGAGCGTCGAAGCCGGCGCCACTTCCGGCATCGTGCCTGGCGACGCCGAATCGGTGCGCTACCTGCGCGAGGTCGCCGGGGTCCGCGATCCGATCGAGGTGATCAGCCCCGACGCCGACGCGACCTACGAGCGCACGGTCGAGATCGACGTCGCCACGCTGGCGCCGCAGATCGCCTGCCCGCACACCGTGGACAACGTCAAGCCGGTCGGCGAGGTGCTGGGCACGCGGGTGCACCAGATCGTCATCGGTTCGTGCACCAACGGCCGCCTGGACGACATCGCGGCCGCGGCCGGCATCCTGCGCGGCAAGAAGGTGGCGCGCGGCACCCGGATGCTCGTCTTCCCGGCCTCGGCGCGGATCTTCCAGGAGGCGCTCGAGGCCGGCTACGTCGCCGACCTGATGCGCGCCGGCGCGGTGGTCATGAACTCCGGCTGCGGCCCCTGCCTCGGCGTCCACGAGGGCGCGCTGGGCGACGGCGAGGTGGCGCTCTCCACCACCAACCGCAACTTCAAGGGGCGCATGGGGAATCCGAAATCGGAGGTCTACCTCTGTTCCCCCGAGGTCGCCGCCGCGTCGGCGGTCTCGGGCGTCATCACCGACCCGCGGAAGGGAGCCTGACCATGGCCACCGGAATCGCCAGAGTGATCGCCCGACTGGACGACGACGTCTCCACCGACGTCATCTATCCGGGCCGCTACATGGCCACCGTGCTGCCCAGCGAGACGCCGCAATTCGCCTTCGCCGACCAGGCCGAGCTCAACGCTCTGCTCAAGAGCGGCCAGGCCGCGCCAGGCAGCGCGATCGTGGCGGGCAAGAACTTCGGCTGCGGCTCGTCGCGCGAGCAGGCCTGCTCCTGCCTCAAGGGCTACGAGCTCACCGTGGTGGCGCGCGGGTTCGCCCGCATCTTCCTGCAGAACTCGATCAACCTCGGCCTCGACCTGGTGACCGCTCCCGACGTCGAGGCCGCCGAAGGGGACGAGCTCGAGGTGACGGCGACCGAGGTGATCAACCGCAGCACGGGCCGGCGCTACGCGGTGGTGCCGCTGCCCGCGGCGCGCCAGGCCATCATCGACGCCGGCGGCTTGATCGCCTACACCCGCCAGCGGGTGCTCGCGGCGGCCGCCAGCTCCTGAGCCGCCGCTCGCGACGCGCGATCGGCTTCCGCGCCGGCCGGTCGCCGAGCCCGCGGCCGGCCTGAGATGATCGGCAGCGATGCCGCTCGCGTCCCTGCCCATCGACGAGGTGTTGCCGGAGCTGCTCGCGGCGCTCGGCGCCGCCGGCAACGCGGTGCTGCACGCTCCCCCGGGCGCCGGCAAGACCACCCGCGTCCCGCCGGCGCTCGCCGCCGCCGGCCTCGCCGGCGCGGGTCAGGTGGTGGTGCTCGAGCCGCGGCGCGTGGCGGCGCGCGCCGCCGCGCGCCGGATCGCCGACGAGCAGGGCTGGACCCTCGGCCGCGAGGTGGGCTGGTGGATCCGCTTCGAGCGCCGCTTCCGCGCCGACAGCCGGGTGGTCTTCGCCACCGAAGGGCTCCTCCTGCGCTGGCTCGAGCGCGATCCGTTCCTCGACGGCGTCGGCGCGCTGGTCTTCGACGAGTTCCACGAACGGGCGCTGACCGCGGATCTGGCCCTCGCCCTCGCCCGCCAGGTGCAACGCGAGGCGCGTCCCGACCTCCGGCTGCTGGCGATGTCGGCCACCCTCGACACCGGACCGCTCGCCGACTTTCTCGGCGGGGCGCCGGTGGTGCGCAGCGCGGGCCGCCTGCATCCGGTGGAGATCCGGCGGCTCGAGCGGGCCGACGATCGCCCGCTCGCCGCCCAGGTGGCCTCGGCGGTACGCCGCGCCCTCGCCGAGACCCCCGGCGATCTGCTCGTCTTCCTGCCCGGCGTGGGCGAGATCCGGCGCGCCGAGGAGGCCTTGGCGCCGCTCGCCGCCGAGCGCCGTCTGGCGATCCGCCCGCTCTACGGCGACCTGCCGATCGAGGCGCAGGATGCGGCGCTCCGCCCCGGCGCCGAGCGCCGCGTCGTGCTCGCCACCAACGTCGCCGAAACCTCGGTGACCGTCGAGGGGGTGCGCGCGGTGATCGACTCCGGCCTCGCCCGCCAGCTCCGCTTCGATCCCGCGACCGGGCTCGATCGGCTCGAAACGGTGCGCATCGCGCGCGCCGCCGCCGACCAGCGCGCCGGCCGCGCCGGCCGCGAGGGACCCGGCCTCTGCCTGCGCCTGTGGACCGCGGCCGAGGATCTGGCGCTGCGCCCTTTCGAGCTCCCCGAGGTGCGGCGGGTCGACCTCGCCGGAGCGGCGCTCGACCTCGCCGCCTGGGGCGAGCGCGATCCGCGTGCCTTCGCCTGGTTCGAGGCGCCGGAGCCGGCCCGGCTCGAGCGCGCGCTCGCCGAGCTCACCGATCTGGGTGCGCTCGACGGGTCCGGGATCACGCCGCTCGGCCGCCGGCTGGCGGCGCTCCCGCTGCCGCCCCGTCTCGGCAGGCTGGTGCTCGAGGGGGAGAGGCTGGGCATCGCCGAGGACGCGGCGCTGCTCGCCGCCCTCCTCTCCGAGCGCGATCCGTCGCGCGGCGAGCGGCGCGAGCATCGCGCGGGGTCGCACTCGGATCTGCTCGATCGGCTGGACGCGCTGCGCTCGGCCTCGGGTGCGACCCCTTCGACGTTGTTCCGGTTGAGGGACGAGTTTCTCGACATCCTGCGCCGGCCGCGCGAGGCGGGCTCCGACGATCGGCGGCGGTCGCCGCCCTCGGCGCCCTCGGGCGGCGAGCGCGACGATGCGCTGCTGCGCGCTATCGCCGCGGCCTATCTCGACCGGCTCTGCCGGCGGCGCGAGGCGGGCTCCGACCGCGCGCGGATGGTCGGTGGCCGGGGCGTGCGCCTCGGGAGGGAGAGCGTGGTGCGGGAGGCCGAGCTCTTCGTCGCCGTGGCGCTCGACGCCGGCCGCGCCGGGGAGCGTGCCGAGGGGCTGGTGCGTGCCGCCTCGGCGGTCGAGCGGGCGTGGCTTCCGCCCGAGCTCGTCCTCGCCAGCCGCGAGCTCGTCTGGGACGACGCGCGCGAGCGCGTCGTCGCCCGCGCCGTCCTCCGCTTCGCGGATCTCGTTCTCGAGGAGAAGGAGATTCCGATCGACGACCCCGAGGCCGCCGCGGCGCTGCTTGCCGAGCGCGCCGCGGCCGACCTCGAGCGCGCGTTCGGCCTCGCTCGCCCCGAGCTCCGGAGCCTGCGCGAGCGCCTCGTCTTCCTCGACCACGCGCAGCCCGGGCACCCGCTGCCCGACTTCGAGCAGCACCTGCGGAAGCTCCTGCCGGCGGCAGCGAGTGGGAGACGCTCGTATGCCGAGCTCCAGGCTCTGCCCTTGGCCGAGCTCCTCCTCTCGACCCTCGATCGCACGGCTCGCGTCGCGCTCGAGCGCGACGCTCCCGAGCGGATCGAGGTCCCCTCGGGAAGTCGGATCAGGATCGACTACTCCGACCCCGAGCGACCGCTGCTCGCGGTGAAGATCCAGGAGCTCTTCGGTCTCGCCGCGACGCCCCGCCTCGCCGGCGGCCGGGTGCCCCTGCTGCTCCACCTCCTCGCCCCCAACGGCCGACCGCAGCAGGTCACCCACGACCTCGCGAGCTTCTGGGCCAACACCTACCCCGCCGTACGGCGGGAGCTCGCCGGGCGCTATCCCAAGCACGCCTGGCCCGACGACCCTGCCTCCGCCCGCCCCGAGCGCCGGCCGCGCCGGCGGACCCCGGGGCGCTGAGATACGCTCTCCGGCGCCGCACGACAGGAGCTCGCCCCTTGGCACGACCCGGCTGGGACCAGTACTACCTCGACATCGCGCGCGCCGTCGCGGCGCGCTCCAACTGCATTCGCCGGCAGGTCGGCGCCCTGGTGGTGGTCGACAACGCGATCATCGCCACCGGCTACAACGGCACGCCGGTCGGGGTGCGCAACTGCATCGACGGCGGCTGCCCGCGCTGCGCCTCGGACGCGCCGGTCGGCGCGGGCTACGACGCGTGCATCTGCGTGCACGCCGAGCAGAACGCCATCGTCTTCGCCGCCCGGCACGGCAACGCCACCCAGGGCGGGATCCTCTACTCCACCCTCCGTCCCTGCTTCGGCTGCCTCAAGGAGGCGATCCAGGCGGGCCTTCGCCAGCTCGTCTACGCCGAGCCGATGCGCTACGACGGCGAGCTCGAGGCGCTCTACCAGCGCCTGGTGAGCGAATCCGGGATCGGGTTGCGCCGCCATCCCGCCTGACGGCCCGCGCGCGAGCCGCCGACGAATCGCCGCGACGGACGCTTGCTATCCTCGACCCGATGAACCGCGAACGAGTCCTCGCGAGCGTCTCGGCCGCCGTCGGCCAGACGCCGATGGTGCGCCTGCGCCGGGCCGTGCCGGGCTTTCCGGGCGAGGTCTACGCCAAGCTCGAGTTCTTGAACCCGATGGGCAGCATCAAGGACCGGATCGCGCGCCACATGGTCGAGCAGGCGCTCGCCGACGGGCGGCTCGCGCCCGGCGGCACGGTGCTCGAGGCCTCGTCCGGCAACACCGCGATGGGCCTCGCGATGATGGCGATCGAGCACGACCTGCGCTGCGTGATGGTGGTCCGCAAGCAGACCAGTCGGGAGAAGCTCGGCGCGCTCGCCGCGCTCGGGGTCGAGCTGGTGCTGGTCGACGGCGACCTGCCCCCGGAGCATCCGGAGAGCTACAACCGCAAGGCCCGCCAGCTCGCCGCCGAGATCCCCGGCGCCTTCTTCCCCGACCAGCACAACAACCGGGAGAACAACCGCGCGCACTACGCGACCACCGGGCCGGAGATCTGGCGCCAGATGGACGGGCGGATCGACTGGTTCGTGGCCGGCATCGGCACCGGCGGCACCGTCTCGGGGGTTGCCCGCTACCTCAAGGAGCAGGACCCGAAGGTGAAGGTGCTGGCGGTCGACATTCAGGGATCGGTCTTCACCGAGTGGTTCGCGAGCCGGCGGCGCGTGCCGCCGGGGCGCTCGTTCGTCGAAGGGCTGGGGGACGAGGAGATCATCGGCTGTCCCGAGTTCGAGCTGATCGACGACATGGTGCAGGCGAGCGATCGTGACGCCTTTCGCGCGGCGCGCGAGCTGGCGCGCAGCGAGGCGATCTTCGCCGGCGGCTCCTCCGGCGCGACCCTCTGGGGAGTCCGCCAACTGGCGGCGCGCCTGGCCGCGCCGGCGCGCATCGCGACCCTCTTCCCCGACTCGGGCAACCGCTACCTCTCGACGATCTACAGCGACGACTGGATGCGCCGGCAGGGACTGCTGGAGTCGCCGGGCGATTCAGACTGAGCGGTAGCGAGACGTCGCTGCCGCGTTCGATCCTGCCTCGCGACGCGCGACGACTCCGCAGCGCTAGCCCGGAGCTCTCGCCTGCTGCCCCCGCCCGGCGCTCGCGGCTCAATCCTCGCGCTGCGCGCGCCGGCTGCGCTGCAGACGGCCGGCGATGCGGGCGGCGAGCGAGCGCGGGGCGAGGCGGACGGAGAAGGCGCCGAGGCGGTTGGCGAAGCCGGGCACGACCAGGGTCCTGCCGCGCCGGAAGCCGGCGTGGGCGGCGCGCGCCACGGCCTCGGCCGAGAGCATCGGCACCCGGCCCGAGAAGAGGAGATGGCTCTCCTCGAACCCGGCGCGCGCCTGGAATCCGGTCGGCACCGGGCCGGGACAGAGGCAGGTGACGCGGGTCCTCCCCTCGAGTTCGAGCGCGAGCGCCTCGCTCCAGGAGAGGACGAAGGCCTTCGAGGCGTAGTAGCTCGCCATCCAGGGGCCGGGCTGGAAGGCGGCGGTCGAGGCGACATTGAGCACTCCGCCCGCCTTCCCCGCCGCGAGGATTCCGGGCAGCAGCCGCTTGG
>CAYZWR010000119.1:0-10274 GCA_964481735.1 uncultured Thermoanaerobaculia bacterium | reverse complement strand
GACGTCATCTTCAATGGTTCCGAGAAGCGCATGCCCCTGGGCATGGGCGAGGTCTCGCTCTCCTTCCTCGCCGATCCCGGCTTCGCGGGCAGCGACGACGGGCGGGTCACCCTGTCGCGGCGCGTCTTCCGCAGCGGCGAATCGCAGTACCGCCTGAACGGCAAGGTGGTGCGGCTCAAGGAGATCAAGGACCTCTTGATGGACACCGGCCTGGGGATCCGGGCCTACTCCGTCATCGAGCAGGGGAAGATCGGCCTGATCCTCTCCGGCAAGCCGCAGGAACGGCGCAAGCTGATCGAAGAGGCGGCCGGCATCACGCGCTACAAGGCGCGCAAGAAGCTCGCCGAGGTGAAGCTCGAGGAGGCGACCGCCAACCTGCTCCGCCTCGACGACATCATCTCGGAGATCGAGCGCACTCTGCGCTCGCTCAAGCGGCAGGCGGGCGCCGCCCGGCGGTTCCAGGAGAAGCAGGGCGAGCTCAAGCAGCTGCAGCGCGACGTGCTCGCCGGGCGGTGGGCCCGGCTGGCGGGTGAGCTGGTGGCCGAGCGCGCCCGGCTCGGCGAGGCCCAGGGCCGCGAGGGCGCCGCTGCGGCCGCCGTGCACGCCGCGGAGGCCGGGCTCGCGGCGCTGCGCGAGCAGGTCGAGCGCGCGGCCGAAGCGCTCGGCGAGCGCGCCCGACGGCAGGCGGAGCTGGGGGCGGTGGTCGAGGGGCGGCAGCAGTTCCTGGTCGGCGCGCGGCGCACGATCGGCGAGCTCGACGCGCGCCTCGAGGCCGGCGAAGCGAGCGCCACGCGGCGCGAGGAGGAGCTCGCCGCTCAAGCCGGCGAGCTCACGGAGCTCGCCGGCCGCCGCGCGACCCTGATCGCGGAGCACGACGCCGCGGCGCGCGTGGTGGAGGCGGACGGGGCCAGGCTGCGCGAGGTCGAGACCGGCGCCGCCGAGGCCGAGGCCCGCCTCGAGGAGCTGCGTCAAGGGCTCCTCGCCTCATTGAGCGAGCTCAACGCGCTGCGCAGCCGGATCCACCGCGAGCAGATCGAGTCCGAGAAGGGGAGCTATCGCCAGCGGCACCTGTTCGACGAGCTCGCCTCGCGCGGCGAGGAGCTCGCCGAGGCCACCCAGGCGCTCGCCTCCGCCAACGCGCGCCTCGCCGAGCTCGGCCTCGACATCGCCGAGCGCGAGAGCGCGCTCGAGCAGGTGCGCGGCGAGCTCGAAGGGCTGCTGGCCGGCGAAGCGGCGGCCACGGCCGCCCTGGCCGAGCTCGAGCGCGAGCGGGCCGGACGCTCCGAGCGGCAGCGCTTCCTCGCCGAGCTCGCGACCAGCGCCGAGGACCGCGGCCGGCCGCTCGGCGAGCGGTTGGCCGCTCTCGGCGTCGCCGAGCCGGAGCGGCTCGGCCGGCGGATCACCGCCCTGCGCGGCTGGGAGCGCAGCCTCGATCTCTTCCTCGGCGAGCTCACCGACGCCGTCGTGCTCCCGGCCGACGCAGACGCCCTGGCGCTCGCGGCGCGATTGACCGTCGGTGGCGCCAACCGGGGCGCCCTGCTGCGCCCGCTGCCCGAGACTCCGGCCGCCTGGCAGCGGCTCGACCACCCGGCCATCGTCGCCTCGCTCGGCGACGCCCTCGGACTGCCCGGCGAGCTCGCGCAGGCCCTGCCTCCGGCCTTCCTGGTCGACACACCCGAGGCGGCCGAGCAGCTGGCCCGGCAGCACCCGGGCGTGTCGTTCCTCACCCGGCGGGGGGTCTGGCTGCAGGGCGGCCTGGTCCACCTCCCCGCCGACGAAGCCCACCCCGGCTTCCTCACCCGCTCGAGCGAGCTCGCCGAGCTCGCCGACGAGCTGCCCCGCCTGGACGCCGCGATCGAGCGCTCCCGGCGCGAGATCGCCGCGCTGGTCGAGGCCCGCGCCGCCGCGGCGCAGACCATCCACCGGCAGCAGGACGAGCTCGCGGCGCGCCGGCAGGAACAGGCCGCGACGCGCAGCCGGCGCGACGAGCTCGCCGCCCGGCATCAGCGCGTCTCGACCCAGGAGGAGTCCCTGCAGCGCGAGCAGAGCGCACTGGCCGGCGAGCTCTCGCGCCTCGCCGCGCTGCAGCAGGGGCTGGGCAGCGAGCTCGCCCGCGCCGAAGGCCTGCACGCCGAGCGCGAGCGGGCCTTCGACCGGCTCTCCTCGGAGGTCGAAGCCGCGCGGCGCGAGCGCGAGACGCAGCGCGCGCTGGGCGCCGGACGGCGCGGCCAGCTCGACGTCCTCGGCGAGCGGCTCCGCTCGCTGGACCAGGATCGGGCCCGTCTGGAGCGCTCCTGCGAGGCCTCCCGGTCCCAGATCGCCGCCTGGCGGGAGGAGGCCGCGACGCACCGCTCACGGCGCGCCGAGCTCGAGCAGGCGATGGGGGTCGCCGAGCGCGAGCTCCAGGAGGCGCTCGAGCTGCGCGCCGGCGGCGAGGAGCGGCTGCTCGCCGACCAGCAGGCGCTGGAGATCGAGCGCCAGCGGGTGCGCGCCGAGGACGAAGCGCTCGCCGCCGCGCGGCAGCGGCACGACGCGGTGCGCGGCGCGGTCGAGGAGTGCCGCATCCGCCTGACCGGGCTCGAGCACGACCAGGCGCACCTCGCGGGCGAGCACCAGGAGCTGCTCGGCCTGCCGCTCGCCGAGCTCCCCGGCGAGGTGCCGGTGAATCTCGCCGAGATGGAGGTCGACCTGGCGCGCCTCAAGGAGCAGCTCGAGGCGATGGGCCCGGTGAACGTGCTGGCCGCCGAGGAGTATCAGGGCGAGGAGGAACGACACGGTTTCCTCGCCACCCAGCGCGCCGACGTGGCGAAGTCGGTCGAGTCGCTCCGCCAGACGATCCGCGAGATCAACCAGACCTCGAGCGTCCGCTTCAAGGAGGCCTTCGAGCAGGTCAACGCCCAGTTCTCGCGCACCTTCGCCGAGCTCTTCCGCGGCGGCGAGGCGGAGATGCGGTTGATGGACGAGGAGGACCTGCTCGAGAGCGGCATCGAGATCGTCGCCCGCCCCCCCGGCAAGCGGCTGCAGAACCTGATGCTGCTCTCCGGCGGCGAGAAGGCGCTCACCGCGATCGCGCTGCTCTTCGCCCTCTTCCGCACCAAGCCCTCGCCGTTCTGCATCCTCGACGAGGTCGACGCGCCGCTCGACGACGTCAACACCCTGCGCTTCGTGGGCATGCTGCGCGAGCTGGCGCGCGAGACGCAGTGCATCGTCATCACCCACAACAAGCTCACCATGGAGGTCGCGGGCACGCTCTACGGCGTCACCATGGAGGAGCGCGGCGTCTCCAAGCTGGTCGCGGTGGAGCTCGAGGAGATCCAGCCCGCCGAGGCGGCGACGGCCTAGCCGCCGGCGGGCCGCGCGGCGGCGCCGTTCAGCGCGCCGCGGGATAGGTGCCGAGGACTCGCAGCTCGACGGTGAGCGGCCGGATCGCCGCCATCGCCTCGCCGAACGCGGCCGACGCCGCGTGCCCCTCGACGTCGAGGTAGAAGCGGTAGTCCCAGGGGTCGCCGGGGATCGGCCGCGACTCGAGCTTGGTCAGGTTGAGGCCGCGGCGCGCCAGCTCGCTGAGCACCGCGCCGAGCGCGCCCGGCCGGTCGGCCAGGGCGAGGACGATGGAGGTCTTGCTGCGCGCATCAGGCGGTACCGGCACGGCGTGCAGGCTGACTTCGACGAACCGCGTGGCGTTGCCGGCCTCGGTCTGGATGCCGCGGCGCAGGATCTCGAGCCCGTAGACGCCCGCCGCCGCCGCGCTGGCGATCGCGCCGAGCGTCGGATCGCCCAGCTCCTTCACCTTGCGCGCCGCGCCCGCGGTGTCGAACTCGGCCTGGGCGCGGATCCCCGGATGGGCGCGGAAGAAGGCCTCGCTCTGGCTGAGCGCCTGGGGGTGCGAGAGCACCGCGCGGAGCTCTTCGAGGCGCGCGCCGGGGAGGACGAGCAGGCAGTGCTCGACCGCCGAGACCACCTCGCCGGTGATCGTCAGGCGCCCGTCGGCGAGCAGGTCGTAGGTCTCGTTGATGCTGCCCGCGGTGGTGTTCTCGATCGGCAGCAGGGCGAGGTCGTCGGCGCCGGCGAGCACCGAGTCGGCGGCCTGGCGGAAGGTCTCGAAGCCGGTGAGCAGCACGCCGCCCGGCTGTCCGGAATAGCGCCGCTGCGCCGCCTGGTGGCTGTAGGAGCCCTCGGTCCCCTGGTAGGCGACGCGCAGGGGCAGGCTGTCCAGCGCCCGCACGAAGGCCTGCTGGCGCGCCACCGACATCTCGAGGACGACGCGGAAGAGACGCTCGATTTCGTGCGGATCGAGGCCGGCCTCGGCCGCCAGCCGGCGCAGGTGCACCAGGAGGCGGTCCTCGCGCTCCCGATCGCGGAAGGGGAAGGCGGCGTCGAGCTTGGCCGCGGCCACCCGCTCGGCGAGCGTCATCCGCTCGGCGAGCAACGCGATCAGCCGGCGGTCGATCCCGTCGAGCGCCTCGCGCAGCGCCTGCAGGTCGGTCGAATCGTCCATCGAGAGCAGTCTACCGGCTCGCGGCAGCCACCGGCGGGCGCGCTTCGCGCGGCAAGAAAAAGGCCGGTCCCGTCCGTCGCCGGGACCGGCCGCGCGGCGCGGGGCGTGGGAGGACCGCCCTAGGCCGCTTCCTTGACCGCGTTGATGATGTCCTGGATCGCCTTCTTGCCGTCGGAGAAGAACATCAGGGAGTTCTCGCGCGCGAAGAGGGGGTTCGGAATGCCGGCGAAGCCGGGCGAGAGGCTCCGCTTGATCACGATCACCGTCTTGGCCTTGTGCGCCTGGATGATCGGCATGCCGGCGATCGCGCTCTTGGGGTCGGTTTCGGCGACCGGGTTGACCACGTCGTTGGCGCCCACCACGATGCAGACGTCGACCTGGTCCATCTCGCCGTTGATGTCGTCCATCTCGCGCAGCTTCTCGTACTCGATGTTCGCCTCGGCGAGCAGCACGTTCATGTGCCCCGGCATGCGGCCGGCCACCGGGTGGACGGCGTAGTCGACCTTGGTCCCCTTCTCCTCGAGCATGTGGGCGAGCGTGCGCACGGTGTGCTGGGCCTGGGCGACCGCCATGCCGTAGCCGGGCACGATCACGACGTGCTGCGCGCCGTCGAGCATCATCGCGATCTCCTCGGGCGAGGTCGCCTTGACCGTCTTGTAGACCTCGTCGGCGTTCGGCGTGTCGGCCGTCGGTCCGAGCGTCGAGAAGAGCACGTTGGTCATCGAGCGGTTCATCGCCTTGCACATGATCTGGGTGAGGATGATGCCCGAGGCGCCGACCAGCGATCCGGCGACGATCAGCACCGAGTTCGAGATCACGAAGCCGGTGGCGCAACCGGCCAGGCCGGAATAGGAGTTGAGCAGCGCGATCGCCACCGGCATGTCGGCGCCGCCGATCGAGATGGTGAGCAGCACGCCGAGCACGGCGGCGACGGCGGTGAGCAGCCAGTAGAGCGGGATGTTGGCCGGATCGACGACCAGCCAGACGCAGAGCCCGAGGGCCATCAGACCGACCGCCCACTTGAGCTCGTTCATGCCGGGGAAGCGGTCCCGCTTGAGGGTCAGCAGCCCGCCGGTGACGGCGAACGCGAGGAAGGTCCCCCAGACGAGCAGCCGCTCGCCGGTGGCGAGCTCGCCTTCCGCCAGCTCGGCGCCGAGCGAATAGGCCAGCCCGCCCAGGACGGTCAGCGCCGCGAAGCCGTACTTGATCGCGCTCTGCCAGGGCTTGAGCTTCCACTTGACCGCCAGGAACTCGGCCAGCTTGCCGAAGGCGACGTAGCTGCCGAAGAAGGTCACCGCGCCGATGAGGGCCGACGCCGAAGTCGCGACCTTCTCCTGCATGCCCATGCCGGGGCTCGTCGTCAACGCCTGGTAGGCGGCGATCAGCGCCGATCCGGCGACCAGGATCGAGGCGCCGCCGCCGAAACCGTTCAAGATGCCGACCATCTCCGGCATCGCGGTCATCTTGACCCTGGCCGCCATGAACCAGCCGAGAACGGTGCCGACCGCGGCGCCGATCAGGATGTAGGTCCAGGTCATCTCGACGCCGACGACGGTCGCTCCGATGGCGAGCGCCATGCCGGCGCAGCCGATCAGGTTGGCGCGCACCGCGGTGCGCGGGTGGGCCATCCACATCAGGTCCCAGATGAAGAGGACCGAGGCCACGAGGTAGAGGAGGTCGCGCAGATCCTGGTGGTTCATGCCGTCCCCCTCACTTCTTGCGGAACATGTGCAGCATCCGGTGCGTGACCAGGAAGCCGCCCACGACGTTGATGGTGGCGAAGCAGACCGCGACGCCGGCGAGGACGTGCACCAGCTCGGGAACGTTCTCCTGGCCGGCGAGGATCAGCGAGCCGATGATGGTGATGCCCGAGAGCGCGTTCGACCCCGACATCAGCGGGGTGTGCAGCGTCGGCGGCACTTTCGTGATGACGTAGAAGCCGACGAAGATCGCGAGAACGAAGACGGTGAGCGCGGTGACGAACGTCATGTTTCCTCCGACCTCGCGCCGCGGCGCGAGGCTCCAGTTGGCGTTCCCTGAAACGATGGCGGGTGGCGGCGAGCCGCTCGAGCCCAGCTACTCGGCTGAAGGCACAGCGCGAAATCTAGCATGTCGCCGCGGCGCGTCATCCACCCTGCGGCGGGCTTCCGGCCGCGCGTCCGGGTAGGCCGGAGCGCGCCCCGGGCCACCCGCTCAGGCGAGCGCGGCGCGCGCCGCGGGCAAGAAAAAGGAGGAGGCGATCCGGACGGGATCGCGCTCCTCCAGGACGATGCGACGGCTAGCGGCTCAGGCCTTGGGGTGGCACTGATCGCACTTGGTCGGCGCCTTGGTGTCCGCCTTCTTGGCGAGCTCTTCCTTGTGGCACTTGACGCAGGTGATGTGGAACGGGTTCTTGGTGGCGCTCATCTCCGAGCACTTCGGCGTCTCCGCCTTCTCCGGCGCGACGTGGCAGCTGCCGCAGGTCGGGACCACGTCCGTGCTCGTCGCCGTCAGGTTCTCCTGCGTGTGATGGCAGGTCTTGCACGCGATGTCCTTGGCGTGCGCTGCGTGCGGGAAGGCCACCGCCGTCTTCTTGACGACGCAATCGTCGATCGAGACCTTCTCCGGAGCCTCCTTGGCGGTCGCCGCGCCGAGCACGGTCGCCACGAGGACTGCGAGACATCCGATCGCCAGCCGCGTGATGAACTTCTGCATCCTGGTCTCCTTTTCTGGTCGTGCGCCGAATCTAGCACCGGATCCCGAGCTCGATCACGGGGCGACGCCCCCCGTCAGCTCTCTTGCAACTCCCGGGCCCGCGCGAGGCCCCATCCGACCCGTCGCGCGAACCCTGCCATGCGCGGCGCCGCTCCGCCCCACCCCCGCGGGTGGCCCGGGTGACGCAGCCGCACTGTGCGAAACTTCTCCCCGGTGACAGCACCCCTCGCCTCGCTCCCTCCTCTCCGCCCGATCGGCGTCGTGCGGTCGCCTTACGCGACCACCGCCGACGTGCCACGCGGCTTGGGCACCCGCCACCTCGCCGAGGGCTGGATCGAGGTCCTGCCCGAGCTCGCCCCCGGCCTCGCCGACATCGAGGGCTTCTCGCACCTCTTCGTGATCTGGATCTTCGACCGTTCCGAGGGCTACGAGCTCGTGGGCGAGAACCCCACCGACGGCAAGCCGCACGGCGTCTTCGCCACCCGCTCGCCGCGCCGGCCGAATCCCCTCGGGCTCTCGGTGGTCGAGCTGCTGGGGCGCGACGGGGCGCGGCTGCACGTGCGTGGCGTCGACATGCTGGACGGCACGCCGGTGGTCGACCTCAAGCCGTATCTCTCCAGCGTGCCGCCCGAGAAGCTGCGCCGCGGCTGGCTGGCCGAAGCCGAAGCGCGCGCCGACCCAGCGCCTTGAGCCGCGGCGTCGAGATCCTCTGCACGGTGCGCGGCTGCGGCTCGCCGCTCGAGCGCGGCGCACGGCGTTGGAGCTGCGCGCGCGGCCACTGCTTCGACGTGGCGCGCCGCGGCTACGTCAACCTGCTGCAACCCCAGGACCGGCGCTCGAGCGCCGCGGGCGACTCGCTGGCCGCGACCGCGGCCCGAAGCCGCCTCGCCGAGGCCGGGCACCTCGCGCCGCTCGCCGCCGGCCTCGCCGACCTGCTCGGCCGCCGCCCGCCGCCGTCCGACGCGGCCTGGCTCGACGTCGGCGCCGGCGACGGCTGGCTGCTGGGCGAGCTGCTGCGCGGCCGCGCGGTCGAGGCGCACGCGCTCGATCTCTCGGCGCCGGCGGTCGACTTCGCGGCGCGCCGCCTCCCCGCCGCGACCTGGCTGGTGGCCAACGCCGATCGGGGCCTGCCCTACGCGGCGCGTTCGTTCGGCCTGGTCCTCTCGATCACCTCGCGCTGGACGTTCGCGGAGATCGCCCGCGTCCTGGTGCCCGAGGGCACGCTGCTCTTCGCGGTCGCCGGCGAGGACGACCTCGCCGAGCTGCGCGCGCTGCTGCACGGCGCCGCGCTCGCCAAGCCGCGCCTGGAGCGTGCCCTGGCGGAGGCCGGCGAGCATTTCGCCGTCGTCGCGACCGCCACGATCCGCTGGCAGGTGGAGCTCGCCGCCGGCGGGGTCGCCGATCTCCTGGCCGCGAGCTACCGTGGCGCGCGGCGGAGCGTCGGCGCGCGGCTGGCGGAGGTGGATCGCCTGGCGGTCACGATGAGCCGCGACGCCGCTCTCCTCGCGCCGCGCTAGCCGGCGGTCGCGGCCCGCAGGTACGCCTCCTGCTCCTCGAGCAGACCGGAGGCGCCCGCCCAGCGCAGCCCCCGGACGCTCGCGGCGAGCGGCGTCCCGTCCTCGCCGTGGCCGACGAAGCGGGTCGCGGAGAGCGCCGTGCGCGAGAGGTCGGCGCCGTCGAGGCGCGCCCCGGAGAAGTCGGCGCCTTCGAGGTCGGCGTCCGAGAGATCGGCGCCGGCGAGGTCGGCGCCGCGGAGATCCGAGAGCGAGAGGTTCGCCCCCCGCAGGTCGCAGCCGGCGAGCCCGCTCTCCCGCAGGTCGCAGTGCTTGAGCTGCAGCCCGGAGAGATCGCGCGAAGCGGGGCGCCAGCCGCGCAGGTCGAGGCCCAGCAGCACCCGCCGCGGGCCGCGCCAGGGCGCGAAGCTGGTCGCCGCGCGCAGGCGCGCGAGCTCTTGCGGGTCGAGCGAGCCGCTGGTGAAGCGCTGATCGCCCGCCCAGGGATCGCCGACGTTGTGGTAGCTCGACTCGCGCTCCCAGTAGCCCAGCCGGTCTTCGGCCAGGAGCTCGATGCGGCGCAGCCACTTGAGGCTCTTGTAGAAGTAGCGCGCCGGCGCGACGGTGCGCAGCGGGTAGCCGTGCTCGGGCGCGAGCGGCCGGTCGTCGACCTCGTGCACCAGCCAGACGTCGGCGAGCGCCAGGTCGAGCGGCAGGGAGGTGTCGTGGGCGCGCGGCGAGTAGGCCTCGAAGCGGACGAAAGCGGCCTCGCGAGCGATCCCGACCCCGGCCAGCAGGTCGGCGAGCGGCACCCCGGTGAAGCGCATCCCGAGCTGCGACCAGCCGGTGACGCAGTGGATGTCGGCCACCCGCTCGCGGTGCGGCAGGTCGAGGTAGTCGGGCCAGGTCAGGGTGAGCGGACGGGCCACCAGCCCGCCGACCTCGAGCCGCCAGCGCGCGAGATCGAGCGCCTCGGGCGTGGGGACCTTCTCCCCCACCACCGGGAACTTGCGGGTCAACGCCTGCCCCGGCGGCAGGCGCGGCGCCTCGCTCATCCCGCTCCGCCGGCGCGCCGCTTTCGCATGGAGCGGCATTCTAGATAGAATCGCCCTCCGCCGCGCGGTAGGCCGACGTAGCTCAGCGGTAGAGCAACTGATTCGTAATCAGTAGGTCGCCGGTTCAATCCCGGCCGTCGGCTCCATCCCCGGCCCAGCAACCAGCGCATTCCCCGGCCCCGCGAAGGGCTCCCCGCTCGGCGAGGACCCTCGCGGTCTCGCGGCCGCAAGAGCGGACTTCCCCACCCAACGGCGCACCGCACTCCAGCGGCCCCCAGCAATCCCGTCGGGCCGAGCGCTGACCGAATCCGGGCGCTCGTTCGTTATTAAGGCATGCACCGCATGCGCCCCGCCCCGCCCCCAGCCCGGCCAGGTTTATCCGGCAGATTCCGCCGCTTTTCCCAACCCACCTCGAGCCCCCGCGCACTCGCCAAACGACGACATCCAAGGGAGATGTCAGCCCTCGCCTGCCCTCCGTGCGAAAATGTTATCCAGGCAATGTCACACCAAATGGCACTTTCCCATTCGTCGCAG
>CAYZWR010000118.1:0-10833 GCA_964481735.1 uncultured Thermoanaerobaculia bacterium | reverse complement strand
GGCGCCGCGGTGCGGGACGCGGGTTGCACGACGGTTGAGCTCGCCGCAGGCAGCTACGGGGAGAACCTCTCGGTGACTCGCGATCTCGACATCACGGGGGCCGGCACGGAGCTCTCGATCGTCGCGGGCGTTCTCTCGGTCTCCGGCGCCGGGACCGAGTTGACCCTCGCCGGACTCGCGATCGACGGCACCGGGGCGGGGGTCGCCGGTTGCTGGCCGAGTCTGCTGCTCGCGACGGGCGGCGCGCGGGTGGTCGCCGGGGTCGACGTCGCAGTTACGAACAGCGGCCTCGCGAACGGCGGCTGCCGGCTCTTCGCGGACGGCTTCGAGTCGGGCGGGGTGTTCGCCTGGTCGGCGGCCGTGCCGTAGCGCGGCGGATCACTCCTCGCGGCGCGGCCGATGGAGCAGGGTGAGCTGCGCCGCGAGGCCCGGCGTCGTGGCGAGCTCACCGCGGGAGTCGACCAGCAGCGCCTCGGCGCCCAGCCGGGTGGCGACCGCCAGCCCGCGCTCCCTGCCGAGCACCATCAGGGCGGTCGAGAGCGCGTCGGCGAGCGTCGGATCGGAATGCAGCACGGTCGCGCTGCGCAGCCCGCGCGCCGGCTGCCCGGTCGTGGGATCGAGGATGTGGTGGTAGCGCACGCCGTCCTGCACGAAGTAGCTCTCGTTGTCGGCCGAGGTCGAGAGCGAGCCGCCGGCGAGCGGCAGGGTGGCGAAGATCTCGTCGCGCTCGCCGCGCGGATCGCGCACGCCGACCCGCCAGGGCCGCCCGGCGCGGGTGCCGCGGGCGTAGACCTGGCCGCCGGAGACGAGCAGGAAGTCGTCGAAGCCGCGCGCGGCCAGGAGCTCGCCGGCGAGAGCGAGCGCATAGCCCTTGGCGATGCCGCCCAGCCCCAATTTCATGCCGGCGAGCGGCAGGAGGATGCTCTGCGTTTCCGGATCGAGCCGCACCCGCCGGTAGTCGACCAGCGCGAGCCGTTCGGCGATCGCCGCTGGCGAAGGAACGCGCGCTGCCGGGTCGCGAAAGTCCCACAGGCCCCAGAGGGCGGCCCAGGAGGGATCGAATGCGCCGTCCGTGGCGCGGGCGATCTCCAGGCCGCGGGCGACCAGCGAGAAGAGCTCCGGCGGAACCTCGACCGGGCCCGTTCCGGCGGCGCGATTGACCGCGGAGAGCGGCGAGCCCTCCTTCCACTCCGAGAGCTCGAGATCGAGGCGGCGGAAGAGGGTGAAGCAGGCCTCGGCGGCGGCTTCGGCGTCGGCGCGCTCGGGGAGCGTCACCTGCCAGGTGGTCGCCATCGCCTCGCCGGTGAAGCTCGAGAAGCGCGGCGCGGTGAGGGTGCGCACCAGCTGGAACGTCACGAGCGCCAGCAGCGCGAGCAACAGCCCGAGCGCCCAGCGCGACCAACGGATCGACCTGGGGGGCGGTGAGGGCGGAGGGGACTGCCGCAGAACGGCAGCCGAGGGGGAACTCACGGGCCTCTACCGCCCCCCAGGTGCGATCCAAAACGAACTGGCAAAGAACCTCGATCTCACCGCCATCTCCGGGCGCGCACCCGCCTAGGCGAACGGGCGCGCGCGCTCCAGCGAACGGGCGAGATCGGGCTCGTTCGCGTCCCACGGAGTGCCGGGGTGGATGACCTTGGCGGTGCAGCTCTCGGCGGCGACCACCAGGTCGCGGAAGCTGCCGCCGCGCGGGTTCTTGAACACCGCCTGCTTGTTGCCGTTGTAGACGAAGATCGACGGGAACTTGCGCACGCACTCGTCGCACGAGGTGCAGAGCGCGCTGTCGATCCAGGCCGCCTCGGAGACCGGCGCGGCGGGTCGGGGCGCCGCGGCCGGGGCGGCCGGCGCCGCGGCGCCGGCGGGCGCGACCTGAGCGGTCACCGGCGGAGTGACCACCGCGGTCGCCGCCGCGGGCAGCGGGATGGACTGCCCGGACCCGAGATCGAACAGCACCGAGACCAGCCGGTTGACCACCCGGGAGTCGGCTTCGGCGCGCACGCCGGCGAGCGCGGCCTCCTGCTCGGCGACGAGCGCGCGGCGCGCGCTCTCGGCGGCGGCCGAGACCTCCGCGCGGGCGCGCTCGGCGGCGGCGGCGAGGACCTCGCTGCGCACGCCGGCGAGCTCCGCGAAGGTGCGCCAGGCGGCCAGCCGATCACGCGTGGCGAGCGCCAGGGCGCGGGTGAGGACCAGCTTCGCGCGCTCGCCCGAGGTCTCGGCGCCCCAGACGAAGGGGAGCCGGCGGACGTTCTCCGGCTCGGCGAGCTCGATCCACTCGACGAGTGGCACGAGCTCGGGCGAGTCGCCGGCGCGCGCGAAGTGGCGCCGCCAGGCGGGCTCGAGGAGCGCCGCGTCGGCGAAGGTGAAGGGCGCTCCGGCGGTCGGGTCTTCGGGCGAGGCCGCCTCGGCGGCGAACGGGGCTGCCGCCCAGTCGGCCGCGGCCGCCGGATTGTCGGTGACGTTGAGGCGGCGAGCCCAGGTCGAGCCCGACTCCGGATCGAAGCGCAGCAGGGGGACGGCGCGTCCCGCGACGCGCGCCGCGGCGACCAGCCAGCAGGCGAGCTCCTGGCCGTCGGCCGACGGGGCGTCGATGACGTGCAGCGCGCTGCGCCGGCTGGCGAGCGCCCGGCCGAGCCCGTAGGCGAGCTCGAGCGGCTGGGCGAGCGAGCCCTGCTGGACGAACGCCTCGCGGTGGGCGAGGCCGAGCAGAGCGGCGTCGAGCCGGTCGGCGGCCGGATCCTCGGGAGCGTCGTCGCCGGTGAGGAGCAGCACCTGGATCGGCCGCCCGGAGAGCAGCAGCCGCGAGAGCGCGGAGAGCTCTCCAGCGAGCGCCTCGCCCGAGGGGAGCAGGACGAGCACCGGGCGGACCAGCAGGAGCTCCTCGATCGCGAGACCGCGCCAGTCGAAGCGCTCGAGCCAGGGGCCATGCCGCCCGGCGTCGAACGCCTGCGCGACTTCGAGGCGCACGATGCGCACGGCACGCGCCAGATCGACGATCTCGCGCGTCGCCTCGTCGAAGGCGCGCATCGCGGCGGCGCAGCCCTCCGCGGCGACGATCGCGGGCGCGCCGAGATCGGCGGTCGCCTCCCCCGGCGGCACGATCCAGAGCGGCTCGTCGCCGGTCGAGTCGTAGCTCGCCAGGCGGTCGCGGGCGGCCTCGAGACGCTGCCGGCGGTCGTCCGAAAGGGGCGCGCCGGCGCGCCGGTGCGCCACCACGCGCGACAGCGCGGACGGATCGACGAAGCGCTCGCCGAGGCCGCCCAGCGTGCCGCTCGGCGCCGCGGTCGCGGCCTCGGGCCGGCGCGCGCGGTCGGCGATCAACAGGGCCTCGGCCGAGAGCGCGAGCTCGCGCGCCTCGGCGGCGAACGCGGCGCGGGCGAGGTGGAGCCGGCGGCCGGCCGCGAAACTCGCCAGCCGGAGCGCGGCGCGCCGCGTGCAGGGCAGCAGGGCTCCTCCGGCGGGCGGCGCGAGGGTGCCCGCGACCGCGCCCGCCCGCTCGTCGGCGGAGAGTGTGCGGACCCAGCTCTCGCCGGTCGAGCTCGGATCGATCCACAGCGGCCAGGGACCCTCGACCGTCCGTCCGCGCAGCGGCTGCAACGCCGCCGGGAGGGTTCCGGGCGAAGGCGGATCGGTCGTCGCCGCCGGATCGCCGAAATGAAAGCGCCTGAGCTCCTCCACGTCGTCCTCCTTCAGATCGCGAAGCGGTCGAGCTCGCGCTCGAGCGCGGCCGCCTTCTGCTCGCGGCTCATCCCCATGCCGACGACGCTGTGCTGGTCGTAGCGCGGAGCGTCCGGATTGCAGTAGAGCAGCCCGATCGTCAGCCGCTCGCCGTGCGAGGCGAGGGCGCGCGCCGCGGCGAGATCGCGCGGGTCGTGCTCCTGCCGGTTCTTGTACATGCGCTCGACCACCGGGTCCACCGGCACGCCGTCGGGATGGGTGAGCAGGAGGATGCGGTCGGGATCGCGGCGCAGCGCCTCGAACAGGTTGCCGGTGTAGGTGGGGCAGCGCTGCAGGATGTGCACGAAGCTGGTTCCCGGGTGGCGCGAGGCGGTGGCCAGGGTCGCCGAGAGGTGCGCCGGGTTCCAGTCGACGGTGCGCGCCACGAAGGAGACGTTGGGGAAGCCGAGGGTGGTGGCGGCGACGTCGAGCGGCGGCAGGAACGCGCCGTCCGGGTGGGTGTTGGTCGCGAGACCGAGCGGCGAGGTGGGCGAGGTCTGCTTCTTCGTCAACCCGTAGACGCTGTTGTCGAAGATCATGACCGTGATGTCCATGTTGTAGCGCGCGGCGTGCAGCCAGTGGCCGGCGCCGATCGAGCAGCAGTCGCCGTCGCCGGTCGCCACCCACACCTTGAGGTCGGGGCGGCGCGACTTGATGCCGCAGGCGACCGGCAGCGCCCGTCCGTGCAGGCCGTGGAAGCCGTAGGCGTGCATGTAGTGCGGGAAGCGCGACGAGCAACCGATGCCGGAGACCATGGCGAGCTTCTCGGGCGGCACCTGCTCGTCGCGGCAGATGCGCTGCACCGCCGAGAGGATCGCGAAGTCGCCGCAGCTCGGGCACCAGCGCGCCACGCCGCCGTCGTAGTTCTCCAGCGTGAAGTAGCGCTCGGGGACCTCGAGCGCGTAGTCCGTGCCGCTGCCGATCATCAGGCGACTCCTCTCTCGCGCGTCGCGGCGCCGCCCGGCAGCCGCCGGCGGATCGCGGTCGCGACCTCCCCCGGGCCGTAGGGCTGGCCGGGAACGGTGGCCCAGCAGTCGATGTCGACCAGGGTGCGCTCGCGCAGCAACATCGCGAGCTGCGCCCGGCGCCGTCCTTCGCCGCCGCCCTCGTCGCTGTAGTTGATCTCGATGGTCATCACCCGCCGGAAACGGGCGAAGATCTCGCCGAGGCCCGGCTCGAGCGGCGAGAGGAAGCGCAGGTGGAGCGAGGCGACCGAGTGCCCCTCGGCGCGCAGCAGGTCGATCGCCTCCTCGATCGCGCCCAGGGTCGAGCCCCAACCGACCACCAGGAGATCGCCCGACTCGGCGCCGCGCGGCACCGGGGGCTTCAGGGTGCGCGCCAGCGCGGCGAGCTTGCGGCTGCGCATCTCGCACCCCTCCTGGTTCGACGTGGTGTCGTAGGCCACTTTGCCCTTGCGGGTGTGCGCCAGGCCGGTGACCACGTACTCGCCGCCGCGCTGGCCGGGGATCGGGCGGGTCGACAGGCCGGTCTCGGCGTCCCAGTCGAACGGCGCCAGCCCCTCGGGCCAGGGTGACTGGTCGAGCGGCGGCGAGAACCAGTCGAGATCGACCTTGGGCCGCGGGATGGGGGTGACGCCGGTCGCCAGGTTGGCGTCGGTCAACACGATCACCGGAGTGCGGAACTCCTCGGCGAGCTTGCGCGCCAGGATCGGGAAGTGGAAGCACTCCTCGATCGTCGCCGGCGCCAGCACCACCTTGGGGGTGTCGCCCGGTTGACCGTAGAGCGCGGCGAGGAGATCCCCCTGCTCCACCTTGGTGGGCAGGCCGGTCGAGGGGCCGCCGCGCTGCACGTTGATGAGCACCAGCGGGATCTCGGCCATCACGGCGTAGCCGAGGAACTCGGTCTTGAGCGCGAAGCCGGGACCCGAGGTGACCGTGCAGGCGGTCTTGCCGGCGTAGGAGGCGCCGATCGCGAAGCCGATCGCGGCGATCTCGTCCTCGGCCTGGTGCAGGAAGCCGCCCACCCGGGAGAAGGCGCGGCCGAGGTAGTGCGACACCGAGGTCGCCGGAGTGATCGGGTACATCGCGACCACCTCCATGCCGGCCGCCATGACGCCCAATCCCAGGGCCTGATTGCCGTTGAGCACCAGCACGGGCTCGCGGTTCGGCCGCGGCGGGACCTGCCAGGAGACCGGGACGGTGGCCGCCGCGAAGGCGGCGCCGCGCCGGACGAGCTCCTGGTTGAGCTTGACCACGTCGGGTCCCTTGCGCCCGAGCACGCTCTCGACCTCCTCCAGCGCCCGCTCGAGCCCGCGCCCGAAGATCTCGCAGAGCATGCCGACGACGAACATGTTCTTGCCCACCCGCGCGTCGGGGATGATCTCGAGGCAGGCCGCCTCCATGCCGAGCTCGATGACCTCGAGGCCCTGGGCGCGGAACTCGGCGACCGCGTCGCGGTACTGCTGGCGGATCTCCTCCTGCCCGTCTTCCGCCCACTTGCTCTCCAGCAGGACGATCGTGCCCGGCCGGAACGCGCCGCTGCCGCTGCGCCCGTAGAGCACCTGCTCGTTGAAGGCGACGACCAGGTCCGCCTGCTCGCCGCAGTTGGTGATCTCGCGGCTGCCGAAGCGCACCCGGATGCCGGAGGCGCCGGCCCGCGAGCGCGCGGGCGGTTTGATCTCGGCCGGGATGATCTCGACCGTCCAGACGCCGTTGCCGAGCTTGGCGCAGACCGTGCCGAAGGTCTGGCCGGCCTTCTGCGCGCCTTCGCCGGAGTCGGAGACGATCTCGACGATGCGCTCGTCGACGACGGTGCGCGACCGCGTGGCGGGCGCCGTCGGATCGGATGTGGGGGTGGTGGGCATCGTCGGTTCCTCGCGCGTCGGGTTCGCTGGTCGGCGCCCGCTCAGGAGCTGCGGCCGCCGAGATCGGTGTAGAAGGCCTCGCCGAAGAGCCGCTCCTCTTCCGCCTCGTGGCGGCGCAGCATCTCGGCCAGGTTGGCGACTCCGTCGCTGATCTGGGTGAGCGGCCCGGCGAGCGCCGCGGAGGTCGAGCTGCGCAGCTCGTCGACCCGCGCCAGGATCACCCGGTGCTCGTCGAAGAGATGCTGCAGGTTGGGCAGACGGTGCGCCGCGCCCTCGCCGACCACGGCGTGCAATCCCTGCTCCCCCTCTTCGCCCTCGAAGTGGCGGATGAGCAGGGCGTGGAGCTCGCCGAGCAGCGTGTCGACCCGATGCAGGTCGTGGGTGTGCACCAGCGAGCGCAGCAGCTCGCCGAGCTGCCGATGCTCGTCGTCGATGCGGGTGCGCGCCGCGCGGCGGCGCGGCGAGGCGCTGGCGGCCGGAGCGGTGGGAGTCGCGGGAACGGAGGGACGAGCCATCGACGGATCCTCCTGGCGAATGCCGTGCGAAATCGCAAGGGGAATGCCGCGCTGGCCCGCAACCGAGCGGCCCCGTGGTTCCCCGTGCGCATCCTCGGAGATGCGCCGGCGCCCGACAACACGCCGTTGGGTCGCCAGGACCCGTCCGGCTGGCGGGCCGCTCCCCGCGCCGCGGGGTGGCTCGCCCGGCGACGCGAGGGATCCGGGTGCGGCCCGCGGGCCCGCCGCGACCTAGAATGAGCCGTCATGATCCTCGGCCATCGGGTCTGCGTGGTGATGCCGGCGTACAACGCCGCGGCGACCCTCGAGCGGACCCACGCCGAGCTCGATCGCACGGTGGTCGACCGCGTCCTGCTGGTCGACGACGCGAGCGCCGACGCGACGGTCGAAGTGGCGCGGCGGCTCGGCATCGAGACCCACCTCCATGCCGCCAACCGGGGCTACGGCGCGAACCAGAAGAGCTGCTACGCGGCGGCGCTCGCGGGGGGCGAGGAGATCGTGGTGATGATCCACCCCGACTACCAGTACACGCCCCGCCTGGTGCCTGCGATGGCGGCGATGATCGCCGCGGACCAGTACGACGTGGTCCTCGGCTCGCGCATCCTCGGCAACGGCGCGCTCGCCGGCGGCATGCCACGCTACAAGTACGTCGCCAACCGGGTGCTGACCCTGCTCGAGAACTGGGCTCTCGGCCAGAAGCTCTCGGAGTATCACACCGGGCTGCGCGCCTTCCGCCGCGAGGTGCTCGCCGCGCTGCCGCTCGAGCGAAACAGCGACGACTTCCTGTTCGACAACCAGATCCTGGCGCAGTGCTTCGCCGCCGGCCTCCGCGTCGGCGAGCTCTCCTGTCCCACCAAGTACTTCGCCGAGGCCTCGTCGATCGACTTCCGGCGCTCGGTCGGCTACGGCTTCGGGGTCCTCGCGGTCGCGCTGCAGGGGCTCGCGGCGCGCGCCGGGATCTTTCGCGCGTCCTATCTCCGCTTCGAGCGCCCGCCGCGTCGCGCGACCCAACCGACCGCGCCGCGATGAGCCGGGTCGCGGACGTCGTCGTGGTCGGCGGCGGCCCGGTCGGACTGGCGACGGCGATCGCGGCGCGCCGCAAGGGCCTCGCGGTCGTGCTCTTCGATCGCGCCCGGCCGCCGATCGACAAGGCCTGCGGCGAAGGGTTGATGCCCGCGGGGGTGGCGGCGCTCGGCCGCCTGGGCGTCGCCCCGCCGGAGCGCGCATGCCCCTTCTCCGGCATCCGTTACCGTGGCCGAGGGACGGCGGCGGAGGCCGACTTTCCGGCCGGCGAGCGGGGGCTGGGCATTCGCCGCACCGAGCTCTCGCGCGCCCTCGTCCATGCCGCGGCGGGTGAAGGCGTCGAGCTGCATTGGGGAACGATGGTCGAACGCGTCACGCCGGGGGGCGTCGAGGTCGAGAGCCGCCGGCTCGCCTGCCGCTTCGTGGTGGGAGCCGACGGCTTGCACTCGCGGGTCCGCGGCGCGCTCGCTCCGGTACGCCGGCCGCCGGCCGGCGCGGGCCGCTTCGGGGTCCGCCGGCACTTCCGCCTCGCCCCCTGGTCGCAACGCGTCGAGGTGACTTTCGGCGACCGCGCCGAGAGTTACGTCACCCCGCTCGCCGCGGACGAGGTCGGCGTCGCCCTGCTGTGGAGCGGCGGCCCCGGGGGGTTCGACCGGCTGCTCGCCGAGCGCCTGCCGGGGGAGCTCGCGGCGCGGCTCCAGGGCGCCCCGGTGCTCGGCCGGGATCGCGGCGCGGGACCGCTCCGCCAGCGGGTGCGGCGGATCGTCGGCCCGGACCTCGCGCTGGTGGGCGACGCCGCCGGCTACGTCGATGCGCTCTCGGGCGAGGGTCTGTCGCTCGGCTTCGCCGAGGCGGAGGCGCTCGCCGAGGCGCTCGCGGCGGACGATCTGGCGCGCTACGCGCGCGCCGCACGCCGTCTGCGGCGCTTGCCCGAGGCGCTCACCCGCCTGCTGCTCGCCGTCGCCCGCCGCCCGGCGCTCCGCGAGCGGGTGATCGCCGCGCTCGCCGCCGACCGCGAGCTCTTCACCCGGCTGCTCGGCGTCGCCGGCTGCGCCCGGCCGTTCTCGACGCTCGGCCTCGGCGCGTCCTTGCGGCTCGTCGCACGCTCTCTAGGGTGACCAGGCCGTGGTGTCGCCGCTCTCGAAGCCGTCGGCGAAGAGGCCGTCGACGAGCTCCAGGCGGACGCGGTAGTGGGTCGTCCCTCCGGCGAGCTCGAGCTTCCAGCCGGAGTTGAACTCCGCCGGGTCGACGGCGTGCCAGTCGACCACGCTCATCGTCGGCGCGGCGGGAACGAGCGGCACGATGCGGAGGTTGCCCGCCGTCGCGACGCCTCCGGCGACGACCGGCGCGACCGGGGTGTTGACCTGGAAGTGCGCGCTGACGCCGCCCGCGACCGCGAACTGATCGTCGATCGTGACCCCCAGCGGATCGAAGTCCAGCGTGCGCGTCCAGGCGGAGACCAGGCCGGTCGGCGCGTGGACCGCAGCGAGATCGGCCACGACGTGCAGCCGCGCTCCGTTCGCCGCGACCGAGACCGGCGAGATCGAGGGGTGCTGGGGCAGGGTCGCCGCGCCGTTGGCGAAGCGCAGCGTGTTGTGCACCTCGGGTCCCTGCTGGATTCCGGAGTGGGTGAAGACGTTCTCCGAGACGGCGAGGAAGTCGTCGCGGAAGAGGTTCACCGCCCCCTGCTCCTGATGGGCGTGGGATTCGCTGAGCTCGCCGGCGACGAAGGAGAGCCAGAGCGCGTCCGGGGTCCAGCCGCTCCGCGCGAAGAGGTGGCCGGCGCCGGTCGCGTGGTGATGGAAGGTCGCCGGGGCGGTCGCGGTCGTCCCCGCGGGCAGCAGGTCGTCGCGGAAGTTGAAGCCCGAGGTCATCTGGTCGATCGCGATGCGCGCCAGCCACCAGCTGGCGCGCTCACGTTGCGGCGTGCCGCCGGCCATCGCGCGCGCCTGCAGCACCAGGGCGCGGTGGTAGTCGTAGAGCCAGGGGTAGCTCTCGCGCGCGAGGTCCCCCACCGGCGCGTAGCGGTCGAAGGTGGGGACCGTGGCGTGCAGCCAGTAGTCGATCGAATCGACGAGATGGGTGGAGTCGTCGGCGAGATCGACCCCGGTCGAGTCGCGCCAGAGCCGGTAGAGCTCGAAGAGCCGCGCCTGCGCGACGCCGTAGCCGGTCCCCTCGCGGCTGCCGCCGCCGGGCATCTGCTGGTAGTAGTCGACGAGCGCCGGCAGGCGGACGTTCGCGAGCTCGGCGAGCGAGCTCGCGCGATTGGCGGCGAGCGCCCAGTACATGGTCGCCTGCAGGAAGCTGAAGTGGTAGTTGTTGCCCGGGTTGTCGGTCCCCCAACCCGACCAGGGGAAGGGGTTGCCCCCCCAGCTCGCGCTCGCGGGATGCCAGAGGTTCCACACCGCCTGGTCGGCGTAGGCCTCCCAGCGGCTCTTCTGGGGCGCAGTGAGCAGCGGGTTGGCCCAGGCGTAGACCAGCGCCAGGTCGCGCAGCATCGGCCCGGAGTAGAGATAGGAATCGAAGGCGATCTCCGGGCGCTCCCCAGCCGCGATCGCCGCCTCGGCCGCGACGACCTGATCCTCGGCCCACTCGATCGCCAGCGTCGCGTACTGCGGCTGGTTGGTAATGCGGTACAGGGTGATCGCATCGGTCGCCGAGAAGGCGTAACCCGGGTTGCCGGCGACCGCCTGGTCGACCCAGGCCTTGAAGCGGAGGTACGCCGGCGAAGCAGGATCGACATAGTCGAGCGAGAGC
>CAYZWR010000117.1:1304-10883 GCA_964481735.1 uncultured Thermoanaerobaculia bacterium | reverse complement strand
CTGGTGCCCGCGTTCAGCTTCTTCGCGACCGCCGAAGCGGTGGTGCTCGCCGGCGGCCGCCCGGTCTTCTGCGACGTCGACGCCGCGACCTACAACCTGGATCCGGAAGAGCTCGAGCGGCGCGCCACGCCGCGCACCGCCGGGGTCATCGGCGTGCATCTCTACGGCCGCCCGTTCGACGCCGAGGCGATCGGCGAGGTCTGCCGGCGCCACGGCTGGTTCCTGCTCGAGGACGCGGCGCAGGCGCATGGCGCGCGCCGCCGCGGCCGCCGGGTCGGCACGCTGGGCGATCTCGCCGCCTGGAGCTTCTACCCGACCAAGAACCTCGGCTGCTTCGGCGACGGTGGCGCGGTCTCGGGGATGGACGCCGCGCTGGTGGCACGCGTCTTCAAGTTGGCGAATCACGGCCAGAGCGAGCGCTACCATCACCTCGAGATCGGCACCAACAGCCGACTCGACAGCCTGCAGGCGGCGGTGCTCAACTGCCGCCTGCCGCACCTCGACGAGGACAACGCCCGCCGCCGCCGGCTGGGAGCGGTCTACCGCGAGGCGCTCGCGGGCGTCGGCGATCTGCGCTTCCCGCCCGACGATCCGGCGGACGAGGTGGTCTACCACCAGATGACGCTCGCGACCGGTCGCCGCGACGCGCTGCAGGAGTTCCTCAAGCAGCGCGGCATCGGCTCCGCGGTGCACTATCCGTCGTCGCTGCATCGTCAGCCGGCGATGGCGGCGCTCACCGGCGAGACGCCCGAGCTGCCGCGCGCCGAGCAGGCCGGGCGCGAGGTGCTCTGCCTGCCGATGTTCCCCGAGCTCACCGAGAAGGAGGCGCACGCCGTCGCCGACGGAGTGCGCGCTTTCTTCTCCGCCTGAGGGCGACCGGGCGGCCCGGATGCGCGACCGGACGGCGGTGGAGCGCCCCGGTCGCGCCGCGACCGCGATCGTCCTGGGGATCGCGGCGCTGGTTCGCCTGGCGCACTTCGCCGCGGTCCGCGACGCGCCGTTCGTCGCCCAACTCGCGCTCGACAGTCAGGAGTACGACCGGTGGGCGCGGGCGATCGCCGGTGGCGACTGGCTGGGCAGCGAGCCCTTCTTCCAGGCGCCGCTCTACCCGTACCTGGTGGCCTTGGTCTATCGCGCAGTCGGCGCCGCGCCGGCCGCGGTCTACCTGCTGCAGATCGCGCTCGCGCTCGCCGGCTGCTGGGCGCTGATCCGGGCCGGCGCGCGGCTCGGCGGACGGCGGCTGGCGCTCGCCGCGGGCCTGCTCTTCGCCCTCTACCAGCCGTTCTGGTTCTACGACGTGCAGCTCCTCAAGGAGAGCCTGGCGGTCGATCTCGCCGCGGCGCTCCTGGCGCTCCTCCTCGCGGCGCGCGCCGACGACCGCAAGACCGCCTGGCTCGCCGCGGGCCTCGCGGCCGGGCTGCTCGCGCTGCTGCGCGAGAACCTGCTCCTGGCGCTGCCGTTCCTCCTTCCGCTCGCTTGGCGGCGCGGCGAGCCAGCGTCGCGCGGCGTCGCCCGTCTCGCCCTGCTGCTCGCCGGACTCGCGCTGCCGCTCCTCCCGGTCGCGGCGCGCAACGCCGCGCTGGGCGGCGGTCTCCTGCCGACCACGTCGCAGGGCGGAGTCAATTTCTACATCGGCAACCATCCCGGCGCCGACGGCACCTATCGGCCGTTGGTGGTCGGCAAGCAGATCCCTTCTTACGAGCGCGCCGAAGCGCGCCGGCTGGCCGAGCAGGCGAGCGGGCGCGCGCTCTCGGCCGGCGAGGTGTCGCGCTACTGGCTGGGGCGCTCGCTCGCCTGGGTGCGCGCCGAGCCGGGCGCCTGGCTCGCTCTCCAGGCGCGCAAGCTCGCGCTCTACTGGAGCTGGTACGAATGGCCCGACGCGGTCGACTACTACTGGATGAAGCAGCGCTCGGCGCCGCTCGGCCTGCCGGGCCTGGAGTTCGGCGCCGTGGCGCTCCTCGCGGCGTGGGGGCTGTTGCTCGAGCGGCGGCGGCTCGCGCGCTGGGCTCCGGTGCTCCTCTTCGAGCTCGGCTGGATGCTCTCGGTGGTCGCCTTCTTCCTCTTCGCGCGCTACCGCCTGCCGGCGCTTCCCGGGCTCCTGCTGCTCGCCGCGGTGCCGCTCGCGGTGAGCCTCGAGCGCTGGCGCTCAGGCGCGCGCCGCACGGCCTTGGCCGGAGGGCTGGCGATCGCGCTGGTGGTCGCGGCACCCCATTTCGCCGGCTTTCGGCCACGCGGCGACCTGGTCGAGTTCAATCTCGGCCGGCTCGCCGCCGAGCGCGGCGATCGGAGCGCGGCGGCGTTGCACTATCGCGCCGCGCTCGCCGCGGACCCGCGCCACTTCTCGGCGACCCTCGAACTCGGCAACCTGGCGGCCCGCGAGGGAGCCTACGAGCTGGCGCGTGATCTCTTCCGGCGCGCCGTCGAGCTCGCCCCCGACTCCGACGACGCGCACGCCAACCTGGGCGGTGCACTGCTCGCGCTCGGCGATCCCGACGGCGCTCGGCGCGAGCTCGCGCGCGCCCTCGAGCTCAACCCGGAGAATCGCTTCGCATTGCACAATCGGCGGCTGCTCCCGCCGCTCGCGACGTCGCCGTAGCTTCCTAGGGCAGGCGGGGCGGATACCAGCCCTGCTCCCAGGCTCGGGCGCGATAGTAGGCGAGCTGGTCGCGCAGCAGGCGGTTGAAGAGGCGGTCGAGCGCGTCCGCTGCGTCGGGTCGCTCGGCGAGCAGGTTGTGGCGCTCCCCGGGGTCGTTCGCGAGATCGAACAGGGCGCGCTCCTGGCGATCCCAGTTGACCAGGTACTTGCGCTGCCCCACGAGCAGCGCATCCTCCTGGGTCATCCCCTGGATGGTGAAGAGCAGGGGCCGGTCGGCCGCCGCGTAGTCGGCGGCGAGAATGTCCGAGCGCCCCTGGAAGTTGCCGTGCGGCGGCAGGCCCTGCCAGCGCGCGATCGCGGGCAGGGCGTCGAGCACCGAGACCGGCTCGACGATGCGCCGGGGCGGCTCGCCCGGCAGGCGCAGGAACATCGCGGTCCGCACCTGCTCCTCGAGGAGCATCGTGCCGTGCGTCGGCACGCCGTGCTCGTAGAACGCCTCGCCGTGGTCCGAGACGACGAGCAGCGCGGTGTTCTCCCAGACTCCGGCGGCCCGCAGCTCCTCGACCAGGCGAGCCACCTGCGTGTCGACGTAGGCGAGGGCGTTGTAGAAGCGGTTCTCCATCACCGCGATCCGCTCGCGAGGGTAGGAGAGATACGTGGTCGGGAAGTCGATCGCGGCGGGCTGGTAGGGCTCGGGCGCGCCGGGTGGCACCATGTAAGGGTAGTGCGTCGCCTGGAAGTTGAGGTAGGCCGCGAACGGCTCGTCCGGAGCCTCGGCGAGCCACTCCGCGAAGGCGGCGATCGGCGTCGGCTCGAAGACCTTCGACTCCGGTCCATCGCCGCGTCGCGGCGCCGCAGGCCAGTCGGGGGAGTGGCGAAAGACTTCGAGCGCGGGCGTCTTGAGGAAGGCGATCATGTTGCCCCAGCGCTCGTTCTGGCAGGAGAAGACGGCGGTGCGGTACCCGAGCGGTGCGAGCAGGTCCCAGAGCAGGGTCCGCGGGTAGGAGAGGTCGGTGAAGTAGTCGTGGCCGGCGAACTTGCGCGGATGGAGCGAGGCGAGGATCGAGGTCTGCGCGTAGTCGGAGTGCGTCGCGCTGGCGTAGGCGCGATCGAAGAGGATCGACTCGCGCGCCAGCGCGAGGAGGTTGGGTGTGGCCGCCGGGCGGGCGAGCGGCCCGAAGAGGCGGCTCCAGGGGATCGACTCGAGCATCAACACGAGGACGTTGACGCGGCGGAGCTCGGCCGGTGCGTCGTAGCGCGCGATGCGCGCGTGGCGCGCCGGATCGGGCACGAAGGCATGCGCCAGGTCCCCCACTGCCGAGCGCCCCTGCAGCCGGCGCGCGACCCAGCTCGTCTCGGGCAACAGCGTGCCCGCGGCGTAGCGAGCGTAGGGGTAACGCCAGCAGGTGAGCAGGAAACCGGCGAGGGCGAGGGCGGCGAGGGCGGCGAGCGCGGCGGGCGCCGTCGCGCGGGCGGGGTGCGCGCCGGGGCCGCCACGGCGCAGCGCGACGTAGACCACGACCGCGAGGAGAAGCGGCGCGGCTGCGGCGGAGAAGAACAGGGCCCGCTCCCGCGCGCTCCCCTCGGCGGCGAACTGGCGGAGGCTCCCGAAGAGGAACCAGAGGTCCTCGTAGCGCAGGTGGGCACGGGTGTAGGCGAACTTGACCAGCGAGAGCGCGAGCCAGGAGTAGGCGAGGCCCACGAGCAGGGCGAGGAGGGCGTCGAAGCCGCGTGGCCAGTGCCTCGCCCCGAGCAGGCGGGCGAGGAAACCCGACAGCGCGGTCCACAGCGCGGCGTGCGCGAGGGCGAGGAAGAGCAGGAGGAGGGCGAGGACCACGTAGCTTCCGGCCGAGGGCGGGCGGGGCGGGAGACGAAAGGCGAGGACGACGTAGAGCGCGGCGGCCCAGAGCGCGCCCAAGGCGAGAAAGATTCGGGCCGGCGCGCCGGCTGAGGTGGTCACGCGCCGAATGATAGGGCGGGAACGGCGGAGAATGTCAGGCGAACGGCTCGGAGTTCGCGATGGCTGGGGTCGATGGCGTCGGAGAACCTGCCGAGTTCGCCGCCGCCGCTCTCTCGGCGCGTGCTATTTTTCGAATTCCATGAAACCCGAGTTGGGCGCCGAAGGAGGCCGAGGGTTCATCTCGGTCATCTTGCCCTGTCTGAACGAGCGCGAAGCCATCGGGCAGTGCGTTCGCGACGCGCTCGCGGCACTCGCGGCGGCCCACCTCGAGGGCGAAGTGCTCGTGGTCGACAACGGCTCGACGGATGCCTCCGCCGAGATCGCGCGCGCGGCCGGGGCGCGCGTCGTGGCCGAGGGACGACCGGGCTACGGCAGCGCCTACCTGAGAGGAATCGCCGTGGCGCGCGGCGATGTCCTCGTGATGCTGGACGCGGACGGTTCCTATCCCGCGGAGAGGATCGGCGACTTCGCGCGGCCCCTGCTCGATGGCAGCGCCGACATGGTGCTCGGAAACCGCTTCGCCTACCCGTTGACTCGCGAGGCGATGCCTTGGGCGAACCGGGCGATCGGCAATCCGGCGCTCTCGACGATGACTCGCCTGCTCTTCGGAGCTCCGTTGCGCGACATGCACTGCGGCATGCGGTCGATCCTGCGGTCGCATGCCGAGTCGCTGCGCTTGCAGGCTCCCGGGATGGAGTTCGCGACCGAGATGATCGTGAAGGCCCTGGATCGCTCCCTGAGGATCGTCGAGCTGCCGATCGTGTATCGAAGACGGTTGGGCAGCTCGAAGCTGCATCCGCTTCGCGACGCCTGGCGGCACGTCGAGTTCATGCTCGTCTTCTCCCCGGCCCTGCTCTTTCTCTGGCCGGGAATCCTCCTGCTGCTCGTCGGGCTCGGCATCCAGCTCAGGCTGTTCTACGGCCCCTGGGTGATGCTCGGGCGCCCCTGGGACGTCCATACCAGCCTTGCCGGCCTGGCCGCAGCGCTCACCGGGTCCACGCTGGTCTGCCTCGGGGGGATTTCGGCGAGCTACGCCAGCAACCTCGGCATGCGCTTCGTCCACAGCCGCTTCGCGCGCGGCATCGCGCGAATGGGCGACCGGCCCTGGAGGTTGGGCGGCATCGGCGCGCTGCTCGCCGGATCGACCACCTGGGCCTGGGTCTTCTGGCGATGGTCGAGCTCGGGATTCGGCGCGCTCTCCGCGGCCCACGAGCTCGCCCTGGCGTCGTCGATCCTGGCGATCGGGGCCGAGCTGCTCGGCACGGCGTTCGTGATCAGCCTGCTCTCCCTCCGCGGAGCCGTCCCGCTGGGGGCGCGCGGCTAGGCGCGCCGACGGAGAGCGGCGCGACGGCTCGACGCGCGATCTCGATCCGAAGAGACGACCTGCCGTGAGAACCAGCGAGCTTTCGATCGTCCTGTTGACCAAGAACGGCGGCGCTCTCCTCGAGAGGGTCTTGGCGGCGCTCCTGGCGCAGCGCGCGATCGCGGAGGCCGAGATCCTGCTCATCGACTCGGGATCGAGCGACGGGACCCTCGAGCGCGCGCGCGGTCACGCGCAGATCAGGGTTCACGAGATTCCGCCCGCGGCGTTCGGCCACGGCCGCACCCGCAATCTCGGGGTGCGGTTGACCCATCGTCCGCTGGTCGTCTTCCTGGTTCAGGATGCGACGCCCTGCGGGCCGGATTTCCTGCGTGAGCTGTGCGCGCCGCTCGCCGATCCCGGCGTCGCGGGCGCGTTCTGCCGCCAGGTCGCCTACGAGTGGGCGAGTCCGGTGGAGAAGTTCTTTCTCGAGTCGCAGTACCCTCCGGAGAGCCAGGTGCGCCGGTGGGCCCGGGGGGACGCGCCGATGAAGATCGGAGACCTCTTCTTCTCCAACGTCGGCTCGGTGATCCGCAGGTCGGTGCTCGAGGGAACACCGTTCGACGAGACCCTCGTGATGAGCGAGGACCAGGAGTGGTCGCGCAGGGTGCTGCGGGCGGGCTGGGCCCTGGCCTATCGAGCGTCGGCGGTCGTCCGGCACTCGCATGCCTTCGGTCTGGGCAAGGTCTTCCAGCGGAACTTCGACAGTGGCGCATCCTTGCGCGGGGTCACGGCGGATCGGGCGGCGGATCTCGCCCGCTACGAGGCGCGCTTCCTGGTGGCGGGCATCCGCAACCTGCTGGGCGGCGGGAAGGCCGCGTGGATCCCCTACTTCCTCTGCCACGAAGCGATGCGCTCCTGCGGCTTCGCGCTGGGCCGTCGGCAGCGGGCGATCCCGGCGTGGCTACGTCGCCGGCTGAGCCTCCACGGGGACCGCTGGAACCGGGCGAGCTAGCTCGGCGAGGACGACGGTTTCGTTGTACCTGAAGAACCTGCCGAAACTGCGTGGGAAGGGAAACGAGTAGCTCGCCACGCAACGACAGTGCTGGGCGGCGAGGAGTCGCTCGATGCGCGCCGAGTCCAGGAACTCGACATGCGTGGGATCGCTGCGGAAGCCGGCCTCCTGCGGGGCGATCACCACGATCTTTCCGCGAGGTCGCAGCAGGTCGAGGTAGGAACGAAGGAGCTCGCCGGCCTCGCCTTCGCTCATGTGCTCCAGCACGTGCGAGAGCAGCAGGGAATCGAACCGCCCTGGTGTCGCCTCGGGAGCGTCGCGAAAGGCGCCGGTCGAGTAGGCCACGAGACCGCGCCGGCGAGCGATCGCCACCGCCGCGGGATTGCGGTCGACGCCGACGCCAGCGGACCGCCCGCCGAGGTGCAGGAGGTTGCGGCCGGTGCCACATCCGACGTCGAGGACGAAACCGAGGTTGAGTCGGCGCAGATGCCAGCGATAGGGTTGCTGGGCGCCCAGGAGCCTCTTCCACCAGACCGTCTCGCGGGCCGCCAGGCGCTCTGCGTACCTGGCTTCGTCGGTTTTCATTCGGTGGGGGATCGGCTCGGGCGGTTCGCGGATGGAGTCGCAGTATACGAGCCCCGCAGGCCGCTGCTGCCTCCGCACGGCCCGGGCCCCCACGCCCGGTGGCGGGAACGGCTCGCGCCGCGAAATCGCGGGTGCTAGCGTACCGGCGCGTGACGTCCGAAACCTCTGAGCCGGCGCCGGTCGCCGAAGCACGGCCCGAGCCTGCCGACTCCTGGTGGCTGCGCGCTCTCGCGCGTCTCGAGGCGCACGAGCGCATCGCGCTCGTCTTCGCGTTCGGCACCTGGCTGCTCTTCCTGGTCTTCGGCTTCCGCTCGAGCTGGCGGTGGGTGGGCCTCGCCTACGGCAACTACCTGATCTTCGTGAGCAAGGCGGTGCTCGGACTCTGGCTGCCGCTGTGGCTCATTCGCCTGTGGCGCGGCCGGACGACCTGGCGCGCGGCCGGAGGCGAGCTCGTGGCCTACCTGCGCGGTGCGCTCGTCCTCCTCCTGGTCACCATCGCCTACACCCATCTCAAGGCGCGCAAGCTCGATCTCAATCCCCGTCTGTTCGACGACTGGCTGTTGCGCGCCGACGACTGGCTGCTCGCCGGCGGCGGCGATTTCGTCGCCTGGGTCGCGCGGCACACGCACGATCGGACCTGGACCGTTTGGATGGAGAAGCTCTACCTGCAGAGTGGGCTCGCGCTGGCCATTCCCCTCGGCCTCGCCTTCGGCTGGCGCGGGCGCGAAGTGGTGCGGCGCGCCTTCGCCGCGCTGGTGCTCTGCTACGCCCTCGGCGGGCTGCTGTACGTGGCCGCGCCGGCGCTCGGCCCCGCCTTCTTCCGGCGGGAGGCGTACGCGCACCTCGACTGGACGCTGACTTGGTTCCAGCAGACCGACATGATGCAGGGTCTAAAGGCCATGGTCCTCAGCCGGGGGGTGCCGGTCGTGCCCTTCAAGGCGATCGCTGCCTTTCCCAGCCTCCACGTCGGGATCGCCAGCCTGGGCTTCCTCATCGCCTGGACCTACGTCCGTCCCGTCGCCTTTCTGGTGGCGCCGTTCGTGGCGCTGATCGGGGTTTCGGCGGTCTGGTTCGGCTGGCACTACGTGGTGGATTTCCCGCCGGGAGTCCTGCTCGCTTGGTTCTGCTGGTGGGCGGCGGGGAGGATGGTGGTCGCGCCGCCGCCCGACGCTCGCTCCGACGAACCGTCCGGGACGCCGGCAGGCTGAGCGGCGGTCGCGAAGCATGGATCAGCAACGGCCCGACGCTCCGCTCGATCTCGGCGCGATCTCTGCGCTGCGGCTCGACCCGCACGACGGCATCTGGCGCAGCGCGCGCACGGCGCCGGTCTCCTATCCCGAGTCGGGGAACCGGGAGTGCTTCGCGATCGAAGCGGGCTCGTTCTGGTTCGCCCACCGCAACGAGGTCGTGCTCGATCTGCTCCGCCGGTTCCCGCCCGCAGGGCCGCTTTTCGACGTGGGCGGTGGCAACGGCTTCGTGGCGCTCGCTCTGCAGCGCGCCGGACAGCCTGTGGTGCTGATCGAGCCCGGTCCCCAGGGCGCGACGAACGCGCGCTCGCGGGGCCTCGCCAACGTCGCCTGCACGACGTTCACCGATGCCGGCTTCGCGGCGGGAAGCCTCGCCGCCGTCGGCCTGTTCGACGTACTGGAGCACATCGAGGACGACGCGGGCTTCGTCGCGGACCTGGCCCGCTGCCTGCGGCCGGGCGGTTGGCTCTACCTGACGGTGCCGGCGCATGCCTGGCTCTGGTCGGCCGAGGACCGCGACGCTGGGCACTTCCGGCGCTATCGCCGGCGGACACTGGCGTCCGTGCTGGAATCGTCGGGTCTCGACGTCGCATGGATGTCGCACTTCTTCATCTGGCTGCCCGTGCCGATCTGGCTGCTGCGTTCACTGCCGAGCCGCTTCGGAAGGGGGCGTGCCAAGCCCGGCGCGGCGATCGCGGGTCAACATCGCCTACCGGAGGGTCTCGCGGGCCGCATGCTCTCCCGCTGGCTCGCGCGGGAGCGACGGGCTCTGGCGCGGGCCCGGAGCTACGCGTTCGGGGCGAGCTTGGTCGCCGTGGCGCGGAAGTCTCCCTTCGGGGCGCGCTGAATCCTCGCCGACACGGCGACGCGCGCGCC
>CAYZWR010000117.1:0-1204 GCA_964481735.1 uncultured Thermoanaerobaculia bacterium | reverse complement strand
CGCCGGATGGCGCTGCCCACCCGGCGCGCCCATGTCAAGATGCCTCTCCTGGCGCGGAGGGAGGGATGAGCGGCAACTCGGCCCACCGGAACAGCGGCTTCTACGGACTGCTCAGCGGGCCCAGGTTCTACCTCGCCGTGCAGAAGGCGGTGGCCTCGAGGAGCGCCCGGCGCCGCTTCGTCGCCGAGTACGTTCGGCCCGCGGCGGGGCAGCGGATCCTCGACGTGGGCTGTGGTCCCGCCGAGATCCTCACGGTGCTTCCCGAGCAGGTCGTCTACACCGGTTTCGACGCGAATCCGCGCTACGTCGAGTTCGCACGCTCCCGGTTCGGTGGCCGCGGGACCTTCCTCTGCGGCCGCGCGGGGGAGATCGCAGACGAGGAGCTCGGGGGCCCCTTCGATCGAATCCTCTTCCTCGCGCTGCTCCACCATCTCGAGGACCGAGAGGTCGAGCGTCTCCTGACGCAGGCGGCCCGCCTCCTCGCTCCCGGTGGCACAGTCGTCGCCTTCGACCCGTTGACGGACGTCCGACAATCGCCGCTCGCCCGCTTCCTGATCACCAGGGATCGGGGAGCGAGAATCCGAACACGACAGGACTACCTGGAGATGATGCGGCGCCACTTCGCTGCCGTCTCCGGCGACGTCCGGAACGATCTGCTTCGGGTTCCCTACACGCATCTCGTCGCGCGCGCAGGGGCGTCCGCCGAAGCGCTCAGTCGAGGATGAAGAGATCGCCGTTGGGCAGTGTCGCCGGCTCGCTCGGCGGCTCGGTAAGCCGCGGGCCGAGCCAATGCCACGTGATACCGGCCCCGTGCCAAGCGTGGTAGCCCGCCGCAAGAGTCCGCACGCCCTCCGTCGGGAGAGGGATTCCGTCGAGGGTGGGTGAAGGCCCCGGCGCGATCTGGCGGATCAGGTAACGGCCCGCCCGCCAGATCGTGAATTCGCCGGAAGGCGATTCGCCGAGGCCGCCGAGAACGAGCAGGCGCGGTGCGAGCCTGAGATAGCGGTCGCCGATGAAACGGCGATCGCCGCGATCCAGCCATTGCCAGCGATAGTTGGTCAGCAGCACCGGCGCCGGGTCCTGGGCGAGCAGCTCGCGAAAAGTGGTCAGCTCGCCTCGCCGATACGCAGCTTTGGTCAGCGAATGCAACATCCACTGTCGCCCTGGTGGCGGGCGCGAGATGACGAGACCCGCGCCGTCCAGG
>CAYZWR010000116.1:0-10944 GCA_964481735.1 uncultured Thermoanaerobaculia bacterium | reverse complement strand
GCGTAAGTCAAGAGGTGAAGGAGGCGCTTCGCAGGTTCCTCGGCAAGCTCTTTCGGGAGGGCCTCGGGGCCCCGGGAAGCTCAGGACGCGAGGGCGCGCAGGACGTTTTCGACCACGCGGGAGCCGGCCTGGGGTTTGCCGTGGATCTCGGCGAGGATCGATTCGATCGTGGCGGCGCCGTCGAGCCCGGCCCAGGCCGCCATCTGCCGCGGCGTCGGGGTGACGTAGGCCATCCGCCAGCTGCTGAACGAGGGCTCGGCGACCTCGCCCTCGTGGAAGACCTTGAGCTCGCCGTGCCGGGAGTCGCTCGCGATGCTCGCCATGAGCCGGCGCACGGCCGACTCCTCGCCCTCGAGGATCTGCAGGAAGACGCCGTCCACGTAGACCAGCGCCCCGGTGATGTTGCGCCGCTCGTTGCCCGCGCGGGCATCGACCAGGATCTGCTCGAGCTCGTCGATCGACATCTCGTGCCTCGCCTGGGACGAGTAGATGAGCTGATAGGTCATGGGCCGGTCCCCCCTGTCGCGTCGCCCGGCGGGCGCCGCCCAGCAGGCGAACCGTATCAGGCCTTGCCGTCCCTACCGCGTGCGCTGGCGGGGTTTGGCGACCGCTCTCGGCGGGAGGTTGTGGGCGGCCGCCGGCTCGAGGAGGAACTCCTGAACGCCGTGGCGGCCGAGGAAGCTGCGCGGGGCGACCAGGCCGGGATGGAGCTTCTCGATCTCGGCGTGCGAGAAGCGGGGAGTCGCGAGGCACGCTTCCGAGCGTCGCTCCTCGCTGATCGTCCCCGGCTCGACGATGCGATAGCGCGACGGGGTGGCCGGCATCTCGTGGCCGACTTGGGCCAGCAGGTGGATCGCGCCGCCCGTCGCGAGGTGCGGCGTGAGCTCTGCCGCCACCCACGGCCAACGCTCCCGGCCGACGTAGTTGGCGAGGTCCCAGGCGAGCACCAGATCGAAGCGCTCCTCCGCCGTGAACGGCAGCAGGTCGGGCAGCAGCTCCCGCCAGCGCGCCGGCGTCGCCGGGATCGCTCCTTCCGCGAGGGCGCCCGCGAGATCGGCGATGCGCAGCCGCGCGCCCAGCCGGCAGAAGAAATCGACGTTGGCGGCGAGCGCCGGCCCGAGGTCGAGGATCGACGCGCCCGGGTGGGGGAGCGCGGCGAGCGCCGACTTCAGGCCGGGCGCCGGATGCTCGGCGAGCCCGGTGCCCGCGGGCGGCGAGGGCGGAAGAGCCGCCGGGGGCGGCTCCTCCTGCGCCCGCCGGAGCCAGCTCACGTGCGCTGCGCCGCGGCCGGAGTCGCCGGTGCGACCAGCGGCGTCTCGACGACGCGCGGTCCGGCGGGGGAGACGTTGGCCGGCTTCTTCGGCTCCATGTCGATCGTCCCCTTGAAGCGCGCGCCGTCCTCGATCACCACCCGCGGCGCGGTGAGATCGCCGCGCACCCGCGCGCTCTTGCGCAGCACGATCAGCTCCTCGCCGCGCAGATTGCCGTCGACCTCGCCCTCGACGTGCACCACCCGGGCGTGCACCTCGGCCGACACCTTCCCCTTGGGGCCGACGGTGAGCGCATTCTGGGCGAGATCCACCTTGCCCTGGATGCGCCCTTCGACGTAGAGGTCCTCGCTCCCCACCAGATTCCCGGTGAGATCGATCGAGGGACCGATCACCGCCCGGCTGCCGGACGACTCGACGGCGCGATGGGGCGCCGGCTCCGGCTCGGCGCGCGCAGTGCCCGCCGGCGCGGCCGGCGGCGGGGAGGTGACCGGGGGGAGACCGGCGGCGTCGTTGTCGCGCTTCCACATGAGGAGCTCCTTTTCCGTCGCGGGCGCGTCGCGGCGCCGGTTGATGCGCGGAGCCGCTATTCGACTCGACGCGGCGCGCGCCGTCTGTGACCCACTCCATTCTGCGCCCTGTGCCAGGATTCCCGCATGGCGGTCTTCGACGTGGCGGTGGTCGGGGGAGGCATCGTCGGACTGGCCACGGCGCGCGCGCTCGCCGTCGAGCGGCAACTGCGCGTCGTACTGCTCGAGTCCGAATCGCGCCTCGCGGCGCACCAGACCGGGCACAACAGCGGCGTCGTCCACTCGGGGCTCTACTACAAGCCGGGCTCGCTCAAGGCGCGGCTCTGCGCCGAGGGACGCGAGATGCTCTACCGCTACGCCGCGGAGCGCGGCATCGCTCACGAGCGCTGCGGCAAGCTGGTGGTGGCGGTCGAGGATAGCGAGCTCGCGCGCCTCGACGAGCTCGAGCGGCGGGGGCTCGCCAACGGGCTCGCCGGCCTCGAGCGGCTCGACGCCGCGGGAGTTGCGGCCTACGAGCCGGCGGCCGCCGGCGTGGCCGGGCTGCGCGTCGCCCAGACCGGCATCATCGACTACCCGGCGGTCGCCGAGGCGCTCGCGGCGGAGGTCGTGGCGGCGGGCGGCGAGGTGCGCCGCGGCGCGACCGTCGAGCGCATCCGTCGCCGGCCGGGCGAGGTGGAGCTCGTGGCGGGGGGCGAGCGCGTCGCCGCCGCGGCGCTGGTCGCCTGCGCCGGTCTCGAGAGCGATCGCGTGGCGCGCCTGGCGGGGCTCTCGCCGGAGGTGGCGATCGTCCCCTTCCGCGGCGACTACTACGAGCTCGTGCCCGCGGCGCGCCGCCTGGTGCGCAACCTCATCTACCCGGTGCCCAACCCGGAGCTCCCGTTCCTCGGCGTCCACTTCACCCGCCGGGTCGACGGCGCGGTGGAAGCGGGCCCCAACGCCGTCCTCGCCTGGAAGCGCGCGGGCTACGCGCGACTCGCCTTCTCGCCGCGCGATACCGCGGCGACGCTCTCCTTCCCCGGTTTCTGGCGGATGGCGCCGCGCTACCTCGCGGTCGGCTGGGACGAGTACCGGCGCGCGTTCAGCACCCACCGCTTCGTCGCCTCGCTGCGCCGCCTGGTGCCCGGGCTCGCCGCCGGCGACGTCCGCCGCGCGGGCTGCGGCGTGCGCGCGCAGGCGCTCGGACGCGACGGCAAGCTGGTGGACGATTTCGCGTTCGCCGAGGACGAGCGGATGCTGCACGTGCTCAACGCCCCGTCGCCCGCGGCGACCGCTTCGCTCGCCATCGGGCGCCACCTGGCCGGGCGGGTCGCGGCGAAGCTCTAGCCCGGACTTCTCACAGGCTCTCTGCTGCGGCCCCTCGCGACGAAAGCCCGTGAGAAGTCCGGGCTAGCCGGACGCGCCGCCGCGCCGGCGCGAGACCAGGCTGCCGGCCGCGAAGCCGACGAGGGCGGTCGCCGGCAGGGCGCGCGCCCAGGCCGTGGCGCCGGGCGCGAACTCGTAGGCCAGCCAATAGCCGAGGGCGAGCGGAAAGGCGACCAGCGCGGTGTGCGCGAGGCGGATGCCGCGCTCCGCCTCCTTGTGCGCCAGCTCACGCTCCCCCTTGGTGGCGTGCGGGTCGTTGGCATAGGCGAAGCGCGCGCGATCGAGCTCGGCGTGGCGGACCGCCGCGACCCGGGCGGCGACGCCGCCGAGCAGCAGGAGGGCGAGATGGAGCGGCCAGGTCCAGCTCGCCGGCAGGGCGGGCAGCGGTCCGTGACCGAGGCTCGCGGCGAACCCCAGGACGCCGCAGGGGATGGCGCTCCAGCCGGCGGCAGTGACCAGGCGGGCGGCATTCACCCGGGCAGTCTACTCGCCCCGCAGCTCGGCGGGAGAGAATGACGACGATGCGCCGCTCCCGCCGCTGGCTCGGCGTCGCGCTCGCCCTGGCTGCGGGTGCGAGCGCCTTCGCGGTCCACCAGGTCGCGACCTTTCCCGACGTCGCCCGGTTGGCGCGCGAGAATCCGCCGAGCACCGCCTTCATCGAGCGCTATCGCGAGCGCCAGCGCGCCGCCGGCCGGAGCGACGCGGTCGCCTGGCGGCCGGTGCCCTATGCGCGCCTCGCCGACGATCTCAAGGTCGCCGTGCTGGTCGCGGAAGACATCGATTTCTTCTCGCACCACGGCTTCGCGGTGGGGGAGATGAAGCTGGCGCTCGCCGAAGCCTGGGAGGAGAAGGAGCTGCCGCGCGGGGCCTCGACGCTCAGCCAGCAACTGGCCAAGAACCTCTGGCTCTCGCCGTCGCGCAACCCCTGGCGCAAGGTGAAGGAGGCGCTGCTCACCCGCGCTCTCGAGCGCCATCTCACCAAGCGGCGGATCCTCGAGCTCTACCTGAACGTGGTCGAGTTCGCGCCCGGGGTCTACGGCGCCGAGGCGGCGGCGCGCCGGTTCTTCGCCCGGCCGGCGGCCGAGTTGTCGGCCCGCCAGGCCGCGGAGCTCGCGGCCGGGCTGCCCAAGCCCTCGCGTTGGCATCCCGGCGCGACCGGCGAGGTCTACCGGCGGCGCGTCGAGCGCCTCCTGCGCCGCATGGAGCGTGCCCAGTTCCTGCGCGGCGAGATCTGAGGGCCGTGGTCGTCTGGCTTGACAGCCGGGAAGCCGGATGCTGGAATCCGCGCAGCATGTCGCCCTCGAGCTCCGTCGGCCCGCAGCCTTTCCAGGCGCGTACCTGCTGGCGAAGCTCCGGCCAGGGTCACGCGCTGAGCTGAGCCGGGCGCTTCGTCCCGGCGCGAGGGCCCGGGGCGAGGAGCCGAGATCGCGCGACTTTCTCCGCCTACCTCCTTCCGGGACCCGGAAGGAGGTTTTCTAGTTTCATGACCCGAGCGACCCTGGTCGCCAGCCTCACCGAGCCGCCAGCGGACGACGGCCGGGCGCTCGCTGCGCTCGCCGCGGTCGCCGACTGGCTCGAAGTGCGCGCCGACCTGGTGGGAGACCTCGATCCCGACTGGCTGCGCGACCGCTTTCCCGGGAAGCTGCTCTACACCCTGCGCAGCCACGCCGAGGGCGGGGCCTTCGAGGGCTCGCGGGAGAAGCGCCGCCGGCGGATCGCCGAGCAGGGGGCGCGCTTCGACCTGGTCGACCTCGAAGGGGAGCGCGATCTCTCGACGGAGATCCTGGACTCGATTCCCGCCGACCGGCGGCTGATCTCCTGGCACGGCGCCGCGGGCGACGTCGCCGCGCTGGGCGCGCGGCTGGCGCATCTGTCGTCCACGCCGGCGCGCGGCTACAAGCTGGTACCGCGCGCCGCGAGCGCGGGCGACGAGCTCGCGCCGCTCGAGCTGCTGGTGCGCGAGCGGCGCGACGACGTGGCCGCTTTCGCCGGTGGCGAGGCCGGATTCTGGACCCGGCTGGTCGCGCCACGCCTCGGCCTGCCGCTGGTCTACGGTTCGGCGAGCGCGCTGCCGGCCGCGCCGGGCCAGCCCTCGATCGCCAAACTGGTGGCGGACTACGGCCTCCCCGAGCTCGCGCCGGCGCGTTGGCTCTTCGGCCTGGTGGGCTCGCCGGCGCTGGGCTCGCTCTCGCCGCGGCTGCACAACGCCGCCTATCGCGCCCTCGGGCTCTCGGCGCTCTACGTGCCCTTCGAGGTCGCCGAGTTCGGCGACTTCTGGCTGGAGCTGGTGGAGAGCGACATCCTGCCGGAGCTCGGACTGCGCCTCGCCGGCCTGTCGATCACCTCGCCGCACAAGGAGGTCGCCTTCGCGGTGGCGGGAGCCACCAGCCCGCTGGCGCAGCGGCTGCAGGCGGTCAACACCCTGGTGGCGAACGACGGCGTCTGGGAAGGGGAGTCGACCGACGCCGAGGGGGTGGTTCAGGCGCTCGCGGCGCGCGGCGTCGCCGCGCCGGGGCGCCGCGCCGCGGTACTCGGGTGCGGCGGCGCCGGCCGGGCGGCGGCGCTGGGGCTCGCCCTCGCCGGCGCGCGCGTCACCCTGGTCAACCGGGGCGAGGAGCGCGGACTCGCCGCGGCGCGCCAGCTCGCGTTGCCCTTCGTCGCGCTCGCCGAGCTCGACCTGGCGCGCTTCGACCTGATCGTCCAGGCGACGCCGCTCGGGCGCACGGCGGAGGCGCCGGCGCCGATCGACCTGGCGCGCTGCGCGCCGGGGACGACGATCGTCGACCTGGTCTACGGCGAGCAGCCGACCCGGCTGGTGGCGGAGGCGGCGGCACGCGGCCTGCTCGCGGTGGACGGCCGGGAGGTCCTGCTGCGCCAGGCGATGCCGCAGTTTCGCGCCATGACCGGGCACGACCTGCCGGTCGCGGTGGGCGAGGCGGCGCTCGGGCTGGGGGGCGCGGGATGAGCCGGCGGGCGCCGCGTCGCGTCACTCCGCACCTGCGCGAGCTGCTCGCCGAAACGCTCACGCCGCTCGCGGTCTATCAACGGCTGGCCGCGCTCTCGCCGGTCCGCTTCCTCTTCGAGAGCGTCACCGGCGGCGAGCAGGTGGCGCGCTACAGCTTTCTCGGCGCCGGGCCGAGCGCGCTCTACCGGCTCACCGCGGACCGGCTGGAGGTGGAGCGCGGTGGCGTGCGGGAGGCGCTCCCCGGTCCGCCGCTCGCCGCGCTGCGCGAGCTCACCGCGGGCTATGCGGCCGGGGAGCACCCGGTGCCCTTCACCGGCGGGTGGGTCGGCAGCTTCGGCTTCGACCTGGCGCGCCTCGTCGAGCACCTCCCGTCGCGCCCGCCCGATCCCTGGGGCCTCCCGGTCGCGCTGCTCGGCCGTTTCGACCAGGTGGTCGCCTTCGATCACGCCCAGCAGCGCCTGTTGCTGATCGCCAACGAGATCGAGGGCGAAGTCGACGGCGCGGCGGCCGAGCGTGCGCTCGACCGGCTCGAGGCGGCGGTGGGTGGCGAGGCGGCGGCACGCGCGGTGCGCCTGCCGGCGACGCCGCCGCGGCTGGGTCGCGAGGCCGAGGCGAGCCTGAGCGGCGCGGCGTTCCAGGCGGCGGTGCGCGCCGCCAAGGAGCACATCGCGGCGGGCGACATCTTCCAGGTGGTGCTGGCGCGCCGCTTCCGGCTCGCCTCGGCGGCCGGCCCGGTGGCGCTCTACCGGGCGCTCCGCCGGGTGAATCCGAGCCCCTACATGGTGCTGCTCGAGCTCCCGGAGGTCGCGCTGGTGGGCGCCTCGCCGGAGATGCTGGTCAAGAAGCTCGGCCGGCGGGTGATCACCCGGCCGATCGCCGGCACCCGCCCGCGCCGCGGCGACGACGCCGCCGATCGGGCGAGCGCGGCGGAGCTGCTGGCCGATCCGAAGGAGCGCGCCGAGCACGTCATGCTGGTCGACCTGGGGCGAAACGACCTCGGCCGGGTAGCCACTCCCGGGAGCGTCCAGGTCGCCTCGTTCCTCGAAGTCGAGCGCTACAGCCACGTGATGCACCTGGTGTCGAGCGTCGAGGCGGAGCTGGCGGACGGGCAGGAGGCGCTCGACGCGTTGCTCGCCGCGTTCCCGGCGGGCACCGTCGCGGGCGCGCCGAAGCTGCGTGCCATCGAGATCCTCGACCGGCTCGAGCCGGAGGCCCGCGGGCTCTACGCCGGGGCGACCGGATATCTCTCGTTCGCCGGTGACCTCGACACCTGCATCACCATCCGCACGCTGGTCGTGCGGCGCGGCGCCGCGGGCAACGAGGTCTCGGTCACCGCCGGCGCCGGCATCGTCGCCGACTCCGATCCCGGCCTCGAGCAGCTGGAGACCGAAGGCAAGGCCGCGGCGTTGCTCGCCGCCGTGGCGCTCGCCGAGGAGCTCGAACGATGATCCTGGTGATCGACAACTACGACTCCTTCACCTACAACCTGGTGCAGCTGCTGGCGAGCGCCGGCGCCGATCCGGTGGTGGTGCGCAACGACGTCGAATCGGTCGACCAGCTGCTCGCCCGCCGGCCGGACGGGATCCTCCTCTCGCCGGGCCCCGGGCGCCCGGAGGAGGCCGGCGTCTGCCTGCCGCTGCTCGCCCGCCGGCCGCGCCTGCCGATCTTCGGCGTCTGTCTCGGACATCAGGCGCTCGGCGCCTCCTTCGGCGCCGAGGTCGGCCGGGCGCCGGTGCTGATGCACGGCAAGACCTCCGAGATCCGCCACCGCGGCGAGGGGCTCTTCGCCGGCCTGCCCAACCCCTTCGCGGCGACGCGCTATCACTCGCTCGAAGTGCGCGAGTCGACCCTGCCGCCCGAGCTCGAAGCGGTCGCCTGGGCGGAAGACGGCATCGTCATGGCGCTGCGCCACCGCGAGCTGCCCTACTGGGGCGTGCAGTTCCATCCCGAGTCGGTGCTCACGCTCGCCGGACCGCAACTGGTGGCCAACTTCCTGGCGCTCGCGGCCGCGCACCGGGAGCGCGTGGCGTGAGCGCGCCCGCCGCCGCGCTCGCCCGGCTGATGGCGCGCCACGATCTGACGCGCGCCGAGGTGGCCGCGCTGTTCGGCCGGATCATGGACGGCGAGCTCGCGCCCGCCGAGATCGCCGCGCTGCTGGTGGCGCTGGCGATGAAGGGCGAGACACCCGACGAGATCGCCGGCGCCGCCGAGGCGATGCGCGCGCGGGCGGTGCGCGTGCCGCACGGCCGGAGCGACGCGATCGACACCTGCGGCACCGGCGGCGACGGCAGCGGCACCTTCAACATCTCGACCGCGGCGGCGTTCGTGGTCGCGGCGGCGGGGGGCGCGGTCGCCAAGCACGGCAACCGGGCGATCTCCTCGCGCTCCGGGAGCGCCGACCTCCTCGCCGCGCTCGGCGTGCCGCTGGAGGTACCGCCGGAGGTCGCCGGCCGGCAGCTCGAGCGGCTCGGCATCGCCTTCCTCTTCGCCCCGGCGCATCACCCGGCGATGAAGGCGGTGGCGCCGGTGCGCCGCGCGCTCGGCGTGCGCACCCTGTTCAACCTGCTCGGCCCGCTGACCAATCCGGCCGGGGCGCGCCGCCAGCTGCTCGGGGTCTACGCCCGCGACCGCGTCGAGCCGATCGCCCGCGTGCTGGCGGAGCTCGGCTGCGAGCACGCGCTGGTGGTGCACGGCAGCGACGGTCTCGACGAGATCACGATCACCGGCTCGACGTACGTCGCCGAGGTGCGCGGCGGCGACGTGCTGACCGTGGAGCTGACCCCCGAGGAGCTCGGCGTCGGGCGCGGCGTTGCGGCGGAGCTCGCCGGCGGCACGCCGGAGGAGAACGCGCGCACCCTCGAACGGCTGCTCGGCGGCGAACTCGCCGGGGCGCTCGTCGAGATCGTCGCCGCCAACGCCGGCGCGGCGCTCTACGTCGCCGGCCGGGCGGGATCGATCGCCGAGGGCGTGGTCCAGGCGCGCGCCCTGCTCGCCTCGGGCGCGCCCCTCGCCAAGCTCCAGGCGCTGCGCGACTTCGCCGCGGAGGGCGGGTAGCCGTGGCGGAGAGCCTGCTGGAGCGCATCGTGGCGCGGCGGCGCGAGCGGCTGGGCGACGCGGCGGGGGAGCCGCCGCCGGCGAGCGCCGCCGCGCGGACGCCGGGCGACAATCGCTTTCTCGCCGCGCTCGCCGGGCGGCGCGGGCGCAGCATCATCGCCGAGGTGAAGCTGGGCTCGCCGCGCCTGGGGTCGCTCGCCGGACGGTTCGACCCGGCCGCCCAGGCCGCCGCCTACGCGGCGGCCGGCGCCGCCGCGCTCTCGGTGGTCGTCGAGCCCGACTTCTTCTTCGGCAGCTACGAGCTGCTCGCCGTCTGCCGCGCCGCGTCCGGCCTTGCGGCGATCGCCAAGGACTTCGTGGTGAGCCCGCGGCAGCTCGACTGGGCGGCTGCGGCCGGCGCCGATGCCGTGCTCCTGATCGCCGCGCTCTATTCGCCGCGCGAGCTCCGCCTCTGGGCGACGGCGGCGCGGGCGCGTGGCCTGGTGCCGCTCGTCGAGACCCACACGGCGGCCGACATCGCGGCGCTCGCCGGCGACGCCTGGGAGCTGGTGGGAATCAACAACCGCGACCTCGCGACCTTCACGGTCGATCTCGAGCGCTCGATCGCGCTCCGCTCGCGGTTGCCCGCGGGGGCGCTCGCGGTCGCCGAGAGCGGCATCTCGAGCGGCGCCGACGTGGCGCGCCTGCGCGAGGCCGGATTCGACGCCTTCCTGGTCGGCGAGACGCTGCTCACCGCGGCCGATCCGGGCGCCAAGCTGCGGGAGCTCGGGGCATGAGGCCGCTGGTCAAGATCTGCGGCATCACCCGGGTCGAGGACGCGCTGCGCGCCGCCGAGTGGGGGGTCGATTTCGTCGGTCTCAACCTCTTCCCGCAGAGTCCGCGCTCGCTGTCGCTCGGCCGCGCCCTGCAGATCGCCGACGCGGTACGCGGTCACGTCAAGCTGGTCGGGGTCTTCGTCAACCTGCCGACACCGCAGCTGCTGGCGACGGTCGACACCCTCGGGCTCGATCTCGCGCAGCTGCACGGTGACGAGTGGCCCGACGAGGTGGCGGCGCTCGGCCGGCGGGCGATCAAGGTCTTCCGCAGCCTGCCGGTGACCCAGGTGCAACTCGCCCGCTTTCCCTCGGTGTGGGGCTTCCTCGTCGATACGCCGAGCGCCAAGCTCTACGGCGGCACCGGCATCACCTGGGACTGGCGCTCGCTCGCTGCCGTGCGCACCGCGAAGCCGCTGCTGGTCGCCGGCGGCATCGGGCCGGGCAACGTGGTGCGGGCGCTCGCCGAGAGCGGCGCGACCGGGGTCGACGTCAACTCGGGAGTCGAGGCGTCGCCGGGAATCAAGGACCCTGAGAAGATGCAGCGGCTGTTCGAGGAGCTCGATCGTGCGTTCCACTAGGAAGAGAGTGATCACCGGCCCGGACGACCGCGGCCGCTTCGGGCCCTTCGGTGGCCGCTTCGCCCCGGAGACCTTGATGGCGCCGCTGGAGGAGCTGGCGCGGGCCTACGACCGGCTGGCGCGCCAACGCGCCTTCCGCGGCGAGCTCTCCGAGCTGCTCGCCAACTTCGCCGGCCGGCCGACCCCGTTGCACTACGCCGAGCGGCTGAGCCGCGCCGCCGGTGGCGCGCGCATCTTCCTGAAGCGCGAGGACCTGCTGCACACCGGGGCGCACAAGATCAACAACGCGCTCGGCCAGGCCCTGCTCGCCCGCGCGATGAAGAAGCCGCGGGTGATCGCCGAGACCGGCGCCGGCCAGCACGGCGTCGCCAC
>CAYZWR010000115.1:0-11126 GCA_964481735.1 uncultured Thermoanaerobaculia bacterium | reverse complement strand
GTCACCGCGCAGACCGCGCTCGAGACGCTGATGCGCGCCGCCGGCCACTTCTACAAGGTGATCGACGAACGCTCGATCATCATCGCGGCGGACAACCCGCAGAACCGCAAGAACTACGAAGATCTCGTCATCCAGACCTTCTTCCTGTCCAACGCCGAAGTGAAGGACGTGCTCACCCTGCTGCGCAGCCTGATCGGCGCCAAGAACATCGCGACCAACGAGCAGTTGAACGCGGTGACCATCCGCGACACGGCGGACAAGGTCAAGGTCGCGCAGAAGATGATCGAGGGGATCGACAAGTCGAAGTCCGAGGTGATCGTCGACGTCGAGCTGATCGAAGTCGACACCAACAAGTTCCGCGAGCTGGGAGTGAGCCTCTCGAACTACTCGGTGACCCAGGGGCTCGATTTCGGTGGCGAGGACGCCAAGATCCGGTTGAACGACTTGAAGTTCCTCAATCAGAACAGCTGGGTGCTGACCATCCCGAACATCATCTACGACTTCGTCAAGACCAACGCCGACGCGCAACTGCTCGCCAAGCCGCAGCTCCGGATCAGCGAGGGCGAGAAGGGCAAGGTGCACATCGGGGACCGCGTGCCGATCCCGGTGACCTCGTTCAACACCGCGCAGACCGTCGGCGGGCAGATCATCCCGGTGACCTCCTTCCAGTACCAGGACGTGGGCATCAAGATCGACATCGAGCCGCGCGTCCACCACAACAAGGAAGTCACCTTGAAGCTGCAAGTCGAGGTCAGCCAGATCACCGGCTACCAGGACGCCGGCGGCGGCCAGCAGCAGCCGATCATCGGGACCCGCACCATCGAATCGACGATCCGCCTGAAGGACGGCGAGACCAACTTCCTCGCCGGCCTGATCCGCACCGACGAGACCAACGGCGAGATCGGTATCCCCGGCCTCTCGGAGATCCCGATCCTGGGCCGGATCTTCGGCAAGACCTCGACCCAGATCAAGCGCAGCGACGTGATGCTGACCCTGACGCCGCACATCATCCGCACGCCGGACGTCACCGAGGGCGACCTCATGCCGATCTGGGTCGGCACCGAGGCGAACATCACCTTCCGCGGCGGCAGCCCGCGGGTCGAGTCGGAGACCGAGGGACCCTTCGAGGAAGGGGCGTCGTCGGCCGAGGCGGAAGAGAAGCTGCGCGAGCAGGTGCAGCGGCTGCCGCGCGGGCTGCGCCAGGAAGCGCGTCCGGGCGCGACGGAGAGCAAGAGCGAAGCGCCGGCCGGCGTCAACCTCGCCCCGGGCTCCGCGCCGTCGAATCCGTTCGCTCCTCCGCCGGCGAGCAAGCCCGAGCCGCCCCCGGACGAGGAGCCGCCTTCGGGAGCCTCGCTCGGCGGGAGCTCGGCGAGTCCGCTCGAGGTGCTCGCCTCCACGCCGGCCGCGACCGAGTTCGGCAGCGGCAGCGTCCGCCTGCGTTTGCTGCCGCAGACCGTGATGGTGCGGCCGGGGGAGTCCTTCGAGCTCGAGGTGGAGGTGGCGACGACGATCCCCGTCTCGCACCTGCCGCTCACCCTGTCCTACGACCCGGCGCTGCTGGCCGTCGAGGAGGTGCAGGCGGGCGACTTCTTCGGCAGCCGCGAGGTGGCCGAGCTGAGCTCGGGCGACGCCACGCCGGGCCAGCTCGTGCTCGGCGCCAACCGGTTGGCCGGCAGGTCGGGGGTGGCGGGGCACGGCGCTCTGGCACGGGTGCGCTTCCGCGCGCTCGCCGAGGGTGATTCCTCGGTCGCCATCGCGGCGCGGCGCGCGCTGGATCGCGAGATGATGGAGATCGCGAGCGTCGCGACCGTGCCGACCGACGTGGCCGTGCGCGCGCCCGGCTCCGAGATGCCGCGCGTTCGCGAGACGCTGGGTCAGCCGGCGATTCCGGACGGGAGCCGATGAGCCGGCGAGCCGGTTACACCCTGACCGAGCTGGTGGTCGTCTGCGCGGTGCTCTCGATCCTCGCCGCCGTCGCCTTCCCGACCGTCAAGTACACTCGCAAGCGGCAGAAGGAGATGGAGCTGCGGGCGTCGTTGCGCGAGATGCGGTCGGCGATCGACGAGTTCAAGCGCTACAGCGACGCGGGATTCATCCCGGTCGATTTCGGCACCGACGGCTATCCGAAGGAGCTCGAGATCCTGGTGGAAGGCGTCGACGTCGTCGGTCAGATCGACAAGAAGGTCAAGTTCCTGCGCCGCATCCCGGTCGATCCGATGACCGGCAAGGACGAGTGGGGGATGCGCAGCTACCAGGACGAGCCCGACTCGACCAGTTGGGGGGGCGAGAACGTCTACGACGTCTTCTCGCTCTCGCAAGGGGTCGGTCTCAACAGGATTCCCTACTCGCAGTGGTGACGGTGGGCTCATGATCCGGCTGCAGCGATACCTCAGGACGCGGCGCGGCGGCGCCCACGGCTTCACCCTGCTCGAGCTGATCATCGTGGTGGCGATCATCGGCATTCTGGCGACCATTGCGATGCCGGCGCTCAAGGACATGCCGCGACGCGCCAACGAATCGGTGCTCAAGACCAACCTGCGGACGCTGCGTGACCTGATCGATCAGTACTACGGGGACCAGGGGCACTACCCCGAGACGCTCGAGGTGCTGGTCGAGAAGTCCTACGTGCGCCAGATTCCCTACGATCCGATCACCAAGAGCGACAAGACCTGGATCCTGATCTACGAGGAGCCGGACCCGCTCGCCGAGCCCGCGGAGACGGACATCCCCGAGGGTGGCGGGCCGGGGATCATCGACGTCCGCTCGGGGTCGGCCGCGCTCGCGCTCGACGGTTCACCCTATGCGACCTGGTAGGCCCGGCGAACGGGGCTACAACCTGGTGGCGGTGGTGATGCTGATCACCGTCATGAGCATCCTGACGGCGATCGCCCTGCCGTTGTGGAGCACGCAGATCCGGCGTGACAAGGAGGAGGAGCTGATCTCGCGCGGTCTGCAGTACGCGGAGGCGATCCGGGTCTTTCAGCGCCGCTTCGGACGCCTGCCGGTACGTCTGGCCGAGTTGATCGAGGTCGAACCGCGGTCCATCCGCCGACTCTGGGAGGATCCGATGACCGGCGAGGCCGACTGGGCGCTGATCCTCGACGGCAAGCCGGCGAACCGGCCGCCGGCCACCGATCCCGAGACCGGCGAGCCAGTGCAGGGAGACCCGCCCACCGGCGCGCCCCCCGAGGGCGAGCCGGAGATCGACCCCGAGACCGGCGAGCCGAGAGTCCTCGGCCCGATTCGCGGGGTGCGCAGCCGCAGCGACGAGGAGGGACTGCAGCTCTACTTCGATCGCTCGCGCTACGACGAGTGGGAGTTCAAGGTCGACGTGCTGCTCAAGTACCGCGCGCGACCGGGTGACAACGGCCTGGCGCGCCTCTCGGCGATGACCCTCGGACGGCCGTTCCGATTTCCGACGCCCGGGGACTTCCAGGCGGGCGGCGGACTGCCGCCACCCGCGATCGGGCCGGTCCCCCCTTCGCCGCTCGACCCCAATCCATCTCCGACCCGCCCGCCGAAGGGCAGGCCGCGAGGCGGCGGATGAGCGACGCGCGCCCGACCGTCCGGATCCGACGGCTGCCCCACGCCGAAGGCCTGCCGCTGCCCGAGCCGGCGTCGGCGGGGAGCGCGGGGGTCGATCTGCGGGCCGCGGTGGACGCCGACTGGGTGCTCGAGCCGGGGGCGCGTGCCGCGATTCCCACCGGTCTCTGCCTGGAGATTCCCGCCGGTTGGGAAGGTCAGGTGCGGCCGCGCAGCGGTCTCGCGTTGCGCCACGGACTGACCCTGCTCAACTCTCCCGGGACCATCGACAGCGATTACCGGGGCGAGCTCCAGGTGATCCTCGCCAACCTCGGTCAGGAGCCCTTCGTGGTGCGGCGCGGCGAGCGCATCGCGCAGCTGGTCGTCGCCGCGGTCGCGACGCCGCGCTTCGAGGCGGCGCAGGACCTCTCACCGACGCGGCGCGGTCCGGGCGGGTTCGGCTCCACGGGGAGAAGTTGAGCAGGTTCGACCGTCAGCTCGGTCTCGCCGTTGCCTTGGCGGTCGTCGCGGGGCTCGGCCCGGCGCGCGCGGCGACGCCGGAGCGTCCGGCGCCCAAGGTGGTGGTGATCGCGCTCGAAGGCATCGGCCGGGACGAGCTCGAGCGCCGTCTCGCCACCAGCGGGCCGAACGGAGGCCTGGGGCGACTCGGCCGCGATCAGGGTGGCAGCGCCCCGCTCGTTCCGCTCGCGGCGCCCCTCACTCTGCCCGGACTGGTGACGCTCGCGACCGGCGTCGTTCCCAGCCGGCACGGCATCGTGGCCGACCGGTTCCACCGGCCCGAGGACCCGATCGGGACCTTCGTCGACGGCGCCGTGGCGCCGATCGCGGCGGAGACCCTCTGGCAGGCGGCGCGCCGCCAGGGCCTGCAGGTGGGCAGCGTGCTCTGGCCGGGAGCCGATGGCACGTCGATCGAGCGCCGAGCCAACTGGGCGATCGAGGAGGGCGACGCGCCACAGTTCCGCTCGCAGACCCTGGTCCTCAAGCCGGAGAAATGGCGCAACGAGCTCTACGGCGTCGGCCCCGGACCGGCGCTCCACTGGTCGCTGCCGAAGCAGGTGCGCAGCTACTCGACGCCGCTCACCACCACCCTGCCGTTCACCACCGGGCACATCAGGTTCCGGATGCTCTACGACCTGATCGCCGTCGACCGGACCGACGACGGCCAGGTCAACTACGACGGGCTCCTGGTGTCGACGGACGTGAATCCCGCGAAGGGCTACCTGGGCGTGATCGAGCTCGGGGGCTGGTTCCCGCTGGTCCTCCCCGAGGAGGCATCGATCGGTCTCGCCGGCGCCGCGCAGGTCTCCTGGTTGAAGGTGATCGATCTCGACCCCATCCACGGCCTCTCCCGGATCTACGCCTCCGCAACCCACGTCAACCGCGCCTATCCGGCGGCGCTCTCGCGGCGGCTGAGCGAACAGAACGTGGTCTGGCCTGGCCCTCCGGACGGAGCGGCGCTCGATGAGCAGATCTTCGGCGTTTCGAGAATCGACGCCGCGACGCTCGCGGAGCAGCTCGACCGCCTCACCGGCTTCGTCTTCCAGTCCGCTCAGAATGGCGCCAGGCTGCCCTGGGACCTCCTGCTGGTCCACGTGCCGACCTTCGAGGAGGCGGCGAAGGTGGCGCCCGGGCGACCCGAGATCCGCCGGGCGTTGCGCGACCAGGCCTGGCGATCGGTCGATCGCGAGCTCGACCGCTTCCTCGCCGCGCTCGATCTCGGGCGGACGACGGTCCTCCTGCTCAGCACCCACGGCGCCGTCGAGGTGGACGCCGAGGTCGACGTCAGCGAGGTCCTGCGCCAGGATCCCGGGGTACGCCGGGCCGCCACCGCCAGCCAGCGGTGGGCCCTGGCTTCGCCCTATCGCGCGGTGGCCAATCAGGGCCTGGTCCACGTCTATGTCAATCGCCCGGGCGCGAGCGCCGACGGCTTCCTCACGCCCGAGGAGGCCACGGCGTTCACGCGCGCCATCGGGCGAGCGCTCGCCAGCGCGCGTTTCGAGGGCCAGCCGATCTTCGAGCACGTCTGGACCAAGGCGCAGGCCACGCGCCGGGGCCTGGGGGGACCGGGCTGCGGCGACTTCGTGGCCTTCGCGCGTCCCGGTCTGCGGCTGGTGGACCGCAGTCCCAACGTACAGATCGCCTATCGGCCGCCGACCCTCGGCTACGCCGCCGGGCTGGCGCCGGGGGAGCCGGCGATGCGCGGTTTCTACCGCGAGATCGGCCGGGCGGCCGACCGCCCGCGTCGACTCGAGGTGGAGGATGTCGCTCGCCGCGTGGCAAGCCTGCTCGGCATGGCGCCTCCGGGCGCCGGCCCCCGCTAGCGCGGTTCGGTGGCGCTCGGCCGGGCGGCGATGGCGAGCATCAGGTCGCGCACCAGCTCGCGCAGCTCGAGCACGTAGCTGGTGACGTCGCGCAGCCGCTCCTCGAGCTCCTCGGGCGACGCGCGGTGGGAGCCCGCGACCGTCCCTCTGCGCAAGCGATAGGAGAGCCGGTCGTCGAGCGCCTCGAGACGATCGAAGACCTCCTTGAGTTTCTGCGGGTCCATGGTCTCACCTCGCCTGGAAGCGCATCACATGGTCGACCAGCAGCTCGATGTCGCCCTGCGGCAGCTTGTGGCCGAACGCGGGCATGGTGTCCTGCCCCTGTTGGATGCGCCGGTAGAGCGCGCCACGCGCTCGGCGCGCGATCAGCGTCGAGCGGGTCAGGTCGAGCGCCGGGGCGAGCGACAACTGGCGCGGGTCGCCGCGGCCGTCCTCGCCATGGCAGCGTGCGCAGTGCTCGGCATAGAGCTCCCCGACGGGCCGGCCCGAGGTCGGCGGTCCGCAAGCGGCGAGCAGGAGGAGCGGCAGCGCGGCGACGCGTTTCACCTTCCCGCCTCGCCCCGCAGCTCGCGCAGGTGCCCGATGAGGGCGCGGACCTCCTCCGCGGTCAGACTCTCGTTGGCCGGCATCTCGCCGAAGACGCCCTGGCGGATCGCCGACTCGAGATCGGAATCCTCGCCGCTGAACAGGTGCCAGGCGTTGTCGGTGAGATCGGCCCAGGGATTCCCCATGTACTGCGGCGTGTTGCCAGCCGCGTCGAGCCCGTGGCAGCGGGCGCACAGCTTGCGCCAGAGCCGCTCGCCGGGCGTACGCGCCAGCCAGGCGTCGCAGGCGCCGGCGACGAGCGCGGCGAGCGGCAGCGCCAGGACCAGCCCACGGCGCCGAGGGTTGCCCACCACGTTGGGTTTCCGGTTCGCGGTCGTCATGCGTTGCGGCGATGGACCAAGGTCGCCGAAGCCTGGTCTCGCGGCCTGAGGACCAGCTCGTCGATGTTGACGTGCGCCGGCCGGGTCGCGACCCAGGCGATCGCCTCCGCGACGTCTTCCGCGGCGAGCGGCGTCATGCCGGCGTAGAGCTTGCGGGCGCGCTCGGCATCGCCGTCGAAGCGCACCAGCGCGAACTCGGTCTCCGCCATCCCCGGCGCGATGTCGGTCACCCGGATCGGCTGGCCGAGGAGCTCCAACCGGAGCGTGCGGGTGAGCGCGCGCAGGGCATGCTTGGAGGCCGAGTAGCCGGCGCCCCCCGGATAGACCTCGAAGCCGGCGATCGATCCGACGTTCACCACCAGGCCGTCGCCCGAAGCGAGCAGGAGCGGCAGGAGTGCGCGGGTCATGCGCAGAACGCCGAGCACGTTGAGCTCGTACATCGCGGTCCACTTCTTCTCGTCGGCGGCAGCGACGCTCTCGGCCCCGAAAGCGTTGCCGGCGTTGTTGACCAGCAGGTCGACCCGGTCGAGCGCAGCGCAGAAGCTCTCGACGCTCGCCGGGTCGGTGACGTCGAGCCGGGCGTAGCGTGCCTCGAGAGGCTCGGCGAGCTCGCGCAGGCGGCCCTCGCGCCGCGCTCCGAGGACGAGGTCGAAACCCTCGCGGTGGAGAGCCCGGGCGGTGGCCGCGCCGAACCCGGAGGAGGCGCCGGTCACCACCGCGACGCGTCGGTGGGAGCTCATCGCGGCAAGTGTACCCGAAGCTTGCGGACCCTCCGGTGCAGCGCTCAACCGGCCGACGGGCAAAGATCGGCCAACGGGCAGCGCGCGCAGAGCGGCCGCCGGGCGTTGCAGATCTGACGTCCGTGGTCGATCAGCAGGTGGGCGAGGAGCGTCCACTGGTCGCGCGGAAAGAGCGGCATCAGATCCTGCTCGATGCGCACCGGGTCGCTGGCGCGGGTGAGCCCCAGGCGCCCGGCGAGCCGTCCGACATGGGTGTCGACCACGATGCCCTCGTTGCGGCCGAAGGCGTTGCCCAGGACGACGTTGGCGGTCTTCCGCCCGACGCCGGGCAGGGCGACGAGCTCCTCGAGCGTCGCGGGCACCGCTCCGCCGTGGCGCTCGACCAGCGCCTGGCCGAGCCCGTGGAGGGACTTCGCCTTGTTGCGGAAGAACCCGGTCGACTGGATCAGCGCCTCGAGCTCCGGCAGGGGGATCGTCGCGTAGTCGGCCGCCGTGGGGCAGCGGCGGAAGAGCGCCGGGGTGACCAGGTTGACCCGGACGTCGGTGCACTGGGCGGAGAGGATGGTGGCGACCAGGAGCTCGAGCGGATTGCCGTGGCGCAGCGCGCAGGCGGCCTGGGGATAGGAGCGCTCGAGGCGCGCGAAGAGCTCGCGCGCGCGCTCGCCGCGGGCCCGGACGCTCTCGCGGCCGCGCGGGCGCGGCGGCGCGCGGCGGCGTGGCGGGCCGGCCGAGGGCTTCGCCACCGGCTCAGTCCCGGTCGAACAGCGCGCGCAGCAGCAGGTTGAACAGCGCCAGGAAGAGGCCGCCGGCGATCGCCCAGAGGAAGCCGTCGACCGCCAGCCCGTCGAGCAGGAGATCGGCGAGCCAGAACATCGCCCCGTTGATGATCAGGAAGAAGAGCCCGAAGGTGATCAGCACGAGCGGCAGGGAGAGCAAGGTGACCAGCGGCCGGACCAGCAGGTTGATCAAGCCGATCACGCAGCCGGCGCCGAGCAGGCTCCACAGTCCGCCCGAGGTGTGCACGCCGGGCAGCAGCTGCGCGGCGAGCCAGAGTCCGATGCCGTTGAGAGCGACGCGTAGCAGGAGGCTCATTCGGGAACTCCGGTTTGTGCCGCCGGGGACTCGGCCTGGCGCTCGCGGAACAGCGCCCAGGCGCGCTCGGCGACGCGTCTTTCGTTGGCGTGCGACAGCTTGGCGACCGCTTCCGCCCAGGCGAACCAGCGCGCCGAGACCACTTCGTGCGGATCGAAGTCGGTTTCGCTGCCGCTCTCGTACTCGAGCAGGAAATAGTCGACGTGCTTCTGGATTCGGCGCAGGCCGCGCTCGATGAAGGTGTAGTCGATTCCGGGCAGGGGCGCCACCACGCGGCCGCTGACGCCGGTCTCTTCGCGCACCTCGCGCACCGCCGCCTCGGCCGGCTGCTCGCCCGGTTCGAGGTGCCCTTTGGGGAGCTGCCAACGGCGCCCGCCGGCCGTCGAGATGAGCAGCACTTCGCTGCCGCGCACGACCAGGCCGCCCGCCGAATGCTGCTCCTCCGCGATCAGAGCGCGCTTCGGCCGGCTCACGGGCTCAGGATCTCCATCCGCCAAGCGGTCCCCTCGCGGTGGAACGAACGGCGCTCGTGCAACCGGCTCGGCCTGCCGCGCCAGAACTCGATGCGCTCGGGGCGCAGCAGGAACCCTCCCCAGTAGGGCGGCCGGGGGATGGCCCGGCCGAAGTGGCGGACTTCGAGCGCCGCGACTTTGCGCAGGAGCGAGAACCGCGAGCGCAACGGCGCGCTCTGCTCGGAAGCCCAGGCGCCGAGCTGATGGCCGCGCGGTCGACTCGCGAAGTAGGCGTCCGATTCCGCCTCCGGCAACCGTTCGACGGCGCCCTCGGCGCGCACCTGGATCTCCGCCCAGGGCCAGTGCCAGCAGAGCGCGGCGCGCGGGTTGTCGGCGAGGTCGCGTCCCTTCGGGCTGCCGTAGTTGGTGTAGAAGGCGAAGCCGCGCTCGTCGACCCCCTTGAGCAGCACCATGCGGGCGCTCGGCGAGCCACTGGCGTCGGCGGTGGCGAGGGTCATCGCCGTCGGGTCGAAGGGCGCTCCCGCCGAGACGCGGGCGAAGATCGACTGGAACTCCGCGATCGGATCGGCGGCCGCCATCAGTTGGCCTCGCCCTCGGGATCCGGCTCGGTCCACGCCGGGAGGCTCGCCGGGTCGACGCCGACGCTGCCCAGCGCCGCCTTCCAGACGGCGTCGGTCTCCCCGCCGAAGACCAGCGCCGGGTCGACCGGCGCGGTCAGCCAGTCGTTGCGCAGGATCTCGCCGACCAGCTGTCCGGCGCCCCAACCGGCGTAGCCGAGCAGCAGGCGGAAGCGCTCGGGCGGCGCGGTCGCCAGCTCGGCGAGCTCGGAGAGATGTTGCGTCAGGTGGATCCCGGGGCAGACCTCGGAGGCGCCGGGGAGCGCCGGCAGACCAGGGGCCGAGCCGGCGAAGAGCACCGTCCCGACCTGCGGCTGGACGGGACCGCCGAAGCACGCCAGAGCGTCCGGATCGCCCTGCCAGGGCAGCTCGAGGTCGCGCAGGATGTCGCCGATCTTGAGCTCCGTCTTGCGGTTGACGATGAAACCGAAACTCCCTTCGGCTTCGTGGGCGAGCAGTAGGACGACGCTCTTGCGAAAGAACCGGTCCGCCACCTGCGGCATGGCGAGGAGCAGGACGGGGGCGATCAGGTCCGGGGCGGGCATCTCGCGGGCAGCGGGCGCTCGTCCGGCGCGTCGTCGGGCGCGCCGATCCTGCCCGCGACGCAGATTATCACTGCGCCCGCGGCCCGGCCCGGTCGGGGGCGCGATGATATCGTCCGCGGGTCGGTCGACTTCCTCGGAGCCTCCCGTCATGCGCGACAGTTTCGGCAGTCACGGCACGCTTTCCGTCGGTGGCGCGAGCTACCGCATCGCTCGCCTGGCGGCGCTCGAGCGCCGCGGATTCTCGCTCGCGCGGCTGCCCTACGCCCTCAAGGTGCTGCTCGAGAACCTGCTGCGTCGCGAGGACGGCCGGGTGGTCTCGGCGGAGGAGATCGAGGCGATCTGCCGCTGGCAGCCGGCCGCGGAGCCCGCGCGCGAGATCGCCTTCATGCCCGGGCGCGTCCTGTTGCAGGATTTCACCGGCGTGCCGGCGATCGTCGATCTCGCGGCGATGCGCGACGCGATGCGGGCGATGGGCGGCGATCCGGAACGGATCAATCCGCTGCAGCCGGTCGAGCTGGTCATCGACCACTCGGTGCAGGTGGACGAGTACGGCTCCGAGGCGGCGATGCTGCTCAACTCCCGTTTCGAGTTCGAGCGCAACCACGAGCGCTACCTCTTCCTGCGCTGGGGGCAGAAGGCCTTCCGCAATTTCCGGGTGGTCCCGCCGGCCACCGGGATCGTCCATCAGGTCAATCTCGAGTACCTCGCGCGGGTGGTGATGTCCGAGGAGGGTTGGGCCTATCCCGACACGCTGGTGGGCACCGATTCGCACACCACGATGATCAACGGTCTCGGGGTCCTCGGCTGGGGCGTCGGCGGCATCGAGGCCGAGGCGGCGATGCTCGGCCAGCCGGTGTCGATGCTGATCC
>CAYZWR010000114.1:0-11133 GCA_964481735.1 uncultured Thermoanaerobaculia bacterium | reverse complement strand
TGGCCGAGACGGTCAACGTCATCGTCGACGCGGTGCGCATGGCGCTCGAGCGCACGCCGCCCGAGCTCTCCGCCGACATCATGGACAAGGGGATCGTGCTCTCCGGCGGCGGCGCGCTGCTGCGCTCGCTCGACGAGCGCATCCGCGCCGAGACCGGCCTGCCGGTCGTTCAGGCGGAGGACCCGCTCGCCTGCGTCGTGCTGGGCACCGGCCGCGTGCTCGAGGACATGAACCTCCTGCGCAAGGTCTCGATCCGCTAGCCCCCGACGAGCTAGGCGGCCGCCCGTGACTCCGCGCCGCATCCGCTGGCTCTTTCTCCTCCTGGTGGTGGGACAGTTGTTCCTGCTCGCCGCGCAGGAGCCCGATCGCGGCGGGGCCGGGAGCCTGCTCGAGGGGACCTTCCTGCGCGGCCTCGGTCCGGCCGCCCGCCTGGTCGAAGGAGCGAGCCGCGGCATGGCCGGCGTCGGCCAGGCGCTGCGCACCCGCGGCGACCTCGCGGAGGAGAACCAGCGCCTGCGGCGCGAGCTCCTCGAGCTGCGCCGCCAGCAGCTTCGCCTCGAGGGGCTCGAGCAGGAGATCGAGCAACTGGCGCGCGCCGAGCGCTTCGTGCGCCGGCGGGCCGGGGAGCTGCGGGTCGCCGAGGTGGTCTACGCCGACTACGGCTCGTGGCTCCGCTCCCTGATCGTCTACGTGGGCGGCGGCGCCGCGCGGCGCAACCAGCCGGTGCTGAGCGACACCGGGCTGGTCGGCCGGGTGGTCGCGGTGAGCGGTCCCTATGCCAAGGTGCAGCTGATCACCGACCGCGCCGCCTCGGCCGGCGTGCAGCTCGCGCTGTCGCGCCGGCAGGGCGTCGTGCGCGGCTCGCGCCCCGGCGAGCTGCTGGTCGACTTCGTGCCGCGCCAGGCCGAGGTGGCGGTCGGCGAGGAGGTCCTGACCGCCGGCATCGACGGGGTCTATCCGCGCGGCATTCCGGTGGGGACGGTCGCCAGCGTGGAGCCGGGAAGCGAGGTCTTTCACCGCATCGTGGTGCGTCCGGCGGTCGATTTCTCGCGGCTCGCCTTCGTCTATCTGCTCGACGGCGAGGCGCTGCCCGAGGAGCTGCGCACCGGGGAGGGAGCGGATGCGCTTCCTTAAGTTCCTCGGCGCGATGGCGGCGGCGGCGTTGCTGCATTTCCTCGGCAGCCGGCTCTGGCCGGCGTTCCCGCAGGCGGCGGACCTCTTCCTGCTGGTCGCGGCGCTCGAAGCCCGGCACGGCAACCCGGCGACCGGCATGTTCGCCGGCCTGGCCTGCGGCTGGACGACGGACGCCCTGACCGGCGGCCCCTTCGGCCTGTTCGGGGTCGCCGATACGGTGGTCGGCTACTTCACCGCGCGGGCCGCGCAGCAGCTCGTCGTCCAGCGCACCAGCGGGCTGACCGCCCTGTTCGCCGCCGGCGCCGCGGCGCAGCAGGCCATCCTCGCCGGGCTCGCCCTGCTCTTCCGCGACGAAGTCGAGCTGCCGGACCCCTTCTGGCTGACCGTCAAGGTGGCGGTGACCGCCCTGCTCGGCCTCGCCTGGACGCACGCCGCGGCGGCCCTCGCGCGCCGCTTCCGCCACTGGCGCGGCAACCGCGCCACCAAACTGCAGATGCCAGGCTGAAGCGCGCTCGGCGCGGCGCAGCCGCTTGTCAAACCGGGAGTTCAGGGGTAGAAGAGACGGTCACGATGCGGGTCGGGGAACATCGCGAGGCGCTGGTCGGCCGGGTCCGGATCCTCTCCGGCGTGGTGGGGGTCGTGCTCGCCGGGATCGCGTCGGCCTTCTGGTTCGTCCAGGTGGTGCAGGGGAGCTACTATCGCGACCTCGCCGAGAACAACCGGCTGCGCAAGATCGCGATCAAGGCGCCGCGCGGCACGATCTACGACCGCCATGGACGGGTGCTGGTCGAGAACCTGCCGAGCTACAACCTGCTGCTCGACCGCAGCCGCTCGAGCAGCCTCCCGGCGAGCCTCGCCTTCGCGGCGCCGATCCTGGGCCGCGCCGTCGCGGAGCTCGACGAGCTGATCGCCCGCTATCGCGGCCTTCCCGCCTATCAGCCGGTGCTGATGGCCGAGGGCCTGTCGATCGATCAGGTGGCGCACTTCGAGGTCGAGCAGCTCGGCCACCCGGAGTTCGTCATCGACGTCACCCATCGCCGCCTCTATCGCGTCGGACTGCACGCCGCGCACGCCCTGGGCTACCTGGGCGAGGCGCGCCCGGACGAGCTGGCGCGCGCCGAACGAAAGCTCCGGTCGGGCGACTGGGTGGGCCGCCGCGGCGTCGAGCGGACCTACGACCGGCGCCTGCGCGGCACGGACGGCGAGCGGGTGGTGGTGGTCGACAGCCGCGGCGCGCCGGTCGCCGAGCTCGGGCGCGAGGTCGGCCGGCCGGGCGAGGAGCTCCACCTCACCCTCGACGCCGAGCTGCAGCAGGAGGCGGAGCGGCAGCTCGAGGGCAAGGCGGGTGCCGTGGTGGCGCTCGATCCCCGCAGCGGCGAGATCCTCGCCCTGGTCTCCGCGCCCTCCTACGACCCCAACCTCTTCGCGCGGCGACTGGCGGTCGCGGAGTGGCGACAGCTGGTCGAGGACCCCTTCCACCCCTTGCAGAACCGGGCTCTGCAGAGCGCCTATCCGCCGGGATCGGTGTTCAAGGTCGTGCTCGCCACCGCCGGGCTCGCCGAGGGGGTGATCACGCCGCAGGACGGGGTCTACTGCAACGGCGCGAAGAGCTTCTACGGCCGCCCGTTCCACTGCTGGAAGGCGGGCGGCCATGGCTGGGTGAACCTCGAGTCGGCGCTGCAGTACTCCTGCGACGTCTACTTCTACACCCTCGGCCAGAAGCTCGGTATCGAACGGATCGCGCGCTACGCGCGGCTCTTCGAGCTCGGCTCGCCGACCGGCATCGACATCGAGGGCGAAGCGACCGGCCTGGTGCCCGACGCCGCCTGGAGCGAGCGCGCGCGCCAGCGCCCCTGGTACCCCGGCGAGACGATCTCGGTCTCGATCGGTCAGGGTGCGCTGCTCGCCACCCCGCTGCAGATGGCGACCGTGATGGCCGCCTTCGCCAACGGCGGCAGGATCGTCACGCCGCATCTGGTGCGCGAGGCGGCGGTCGCGGCGCCCCGCCCGCTGCCTATCCCGCCGGAGCTCCTCGAGCCCATCCGGCGCGGTCTCTGGAAAGTGGTCAACGCGCAGGGCACCGGCGCCACGGTGCGCCTGCCGGAAGTGGAGATCGCCGGCAAGACCGGCACCACGCAGGTCGTGGCCCACGAGGCCTACGAGGACACCAGCGACCGCCCCTACCAACAGCGCAACCACGCCTGGTTCGCCTCCTTCGCGCCCTTCGATCGCCCGGCCGTGGTCATCGTCGTCTTCGTCGAGCACGGCGGACAGGGATCGCGCGCCGCGGCGCCGATCGCCCGCGCCCTCTATGAGAAGCTCTACCGGGTCGATCTCAGCCCCTCTCCCGCTTCCTGAGGAGCGGCCCCACCTGGCGGACCTCGCGCGGTTGCGCTGGGGGCTGCTCGCGGCGGCGCTGGCGCTCTCGGCCGTGGGTCTGGTGACGGTGCACAGCGCCTCCGCCGAGGGCGGAGGCGACTACCTGACGCGCCAGCTGGTCTGGATCGGCATCGGGCTGGTGGCGATGGTCATCAGCTTCAGCTTCAACTACCACACCCTGCTCGGCTTCTCCCTGCCGGCCTACGTCACCACCCTGGTCGCCCTGGGGCTGGTGCTGGTGCTCGGCTACGAGGCCGGGGGAGCGCAGGGCTGGTTCCGGGTGGGATCGATCGGTCTGCAGCCCTCGGAGTTCGCCAAGCTGGCGACCACGCTCTACCTGGCGCGAGTCCTCGCCGCGCCCTCGACCCGCGCCCTGCCGTTCGCCCAGATCGCCGGGGCGGTGGGGCTCGTGGCGCTGCCCATGCTCCTGGTCGCGCTCGAGCCCGATCTCGGCGGCGCGGCGATGTTCGTCCCCATGGCCGCCGCGATGCTGCTGGTGGCCGGCTTGCGCTGGCGGCTGGTCGTCGGGACGATCTTGGCGGCGCTCGTCGTCGGCGCGCTGGTCTGGAGCTTCGGGATGAAGCCCTACCAGCGCGAGCGGGTGGCCACCTTCCTCGCCCCCGGCACCGACCCGCTGGGCGCCGGCTACCAGGTGCGGCAGTCGAAGATCGCGGTGGGCTCCGGGGAGCTCACCGGCAAGGGGTATCTGCAGGGGACCCAGAGCCAGCTGCGCTTCCTGCCCGCCAAACACACCGACTTCATCCTCGCGGTGCTCGCCGAGGAGTGGGGTTTCGTCGGCGTGGCGAGCGTGCTCGCGCTCTACGCGCTCTATCTCTGGAACGCGGCCTCGATCGCCATGCGGGCGCGCGACCGGGCCGGGATCCTCGTGGTGGTGGGCCTCACCGCGGTCTTCGCCTTCCACGTGGTCTACAACTCGGCGATGGTCATCGGCCTGGTGCCGATCACCGGCATCCCGCTCCCCTTCCTCTCCTACGGCGGCTCCTTCACCCTGGTCAACTTCGTCTCCCTCGGCCTCATCCTGGGCGTCGATTTCCGGCGCTTCGTGAACCGGTAAGATCGCCGCGAGGGAGAAGCCACCGTGGCGCACAAGATGCTCGTCGAAAGCGATCCGCACGAGACGCGGATCGCCATTCTCGAGGAGGACCTGCTGACCGAGGTCTTCCTCGAGCGGCGGCATCACCGCGGCGTGGTGGGCAACGTCTACAAGGGGCGGGTGTCGCGGGTGCTGCCCGGCATGCAGGCGGCCTTCGTGGACATCGGCCTCGAGCGCGACGCCTTCCTCTACGTCGCCGACGTGGTCGACACCCTGCACGCGGAGGAGGATCCCGAGCTCACCGTGGGCCCGGCGGTCAACGGCGCGGGGCTCGACGAGGAGGCGGCGCCGCCGGCGTTCGCCGAGCCGTCGATCGATTCGTTGCTCAAGGTCGGCCAGGAGCTGCTCGTCCAGGTGACCAAGGACCCCCTGCCCAACAAGGGGGCCCGGGTCACCACCCAGGTCACCCTGCCCGGCCGGTTCCTCGTCCTGCTGCCGACCGTCTCGCACATCGGCGTCTCGCGCCGCATCGAGGACGAGGCCGAGCGGCAGCGGCTGCGCGATCTGCTCGAGGGGCTGGCGCGCGGGGCGGGCGGGATGATCGTGCGCACCGCCGGCGAGGGCAAGAGCGGCGAGGAGTTCTCGGCCGATCTGGCCTATCTCGAGCAGCTCTGGGAGGGGATCCGGCGGCGCGCCGAGAACGCCGCCGCGCCGAACCTGGTGCACCAGGACCTGGACCTCGCGCTGCGCGTCGTGCGCGACCTGTTCTCGAGCGAGTTCAACGTGCTCTGGGTCGATGGCGAGACGGCCTACACCCGGATCGTCGAGTTCCTCGACCAGGTGCATCCGGCGCTCGTCGCGCGGGTGCGCCTGGATCGCGAGGAGCGCGGCCTGTTCGAGCGATTCGGCATCGAGCGCGAGCTCGAGGCGGCGCTGAAGCCCAAGGTCTGGCTGAAGTCGGGCGGCTACCTGGTGATCAATCCCACCGAGGCGCTGGTGGCGATCGACGTCAACACCGGGCGTTACGTCGGCACGCGGAGCCTCGAAGAGACCGCGCTCGCCACCAACCTCGAGGCGATCGGGGAGGCGGTGCGCCAGATCCGCCTGCGCGATCTCGGCGGCATCATCGTGCTCGACCTGATCGACATGACCGACAAGGCGCATCGCGAGCAGGTCTTCGCGGCCCTCGAGGGCGAGCTCAGGAAGGACCGCGCGAAGTACAAGGTGCTGTCGATCTCCGAGTTCGGGCTGGTCGAGATCACCCGCAAGCGCTCGCGCGCCAATCTCGAACGGCTGCTCACCCAGACCTGCCCCTACTGCGAGGGGAGCGGGCGCATCCAGTCGGTGGCGACGATCTGTCTCTCGCTGCGCCGGGCGGTGCTCAAGATGGCCGGCACGATCACCTCTCAGCAGCTCCTGCTGCGCGCCCACCCCGACGTGACGCGCGCCCTGCAGCGCGAGGAGCACGCGATCCTCGAGGAGCTCGAACGCGAGCTCGGCGTCGCGGTCATCGTGCAGGCCGACGCCAAGCTCCATCAGGCGAGCTTCGATATCCTCGAAGTGTGACCCCCATCCCCTTCGCCTGGCCGGGCTTTCGCGGCGAGGCCGCGGAACGGCTGGCCGGGGTCGATCTCGTCGCCGCCGCCCGCCGGCTGCTCGATCCCGGCGCCGCGACGAGGACGCTGCACTGGGGGCGCAACTACATCTACGCGGCGCGGCTCGAGACGCCGGAGGGGGACCTGGCGGTCGCCGTCAAGCAGTTCCGCGGCGACGCGCTGCGCGAACGCCGCCGGCGGCGGCGTGGCGAGGGCAAGGCGGCGCGGAGCTTCGCCATGGCGCGCGCGCTCAGCGAGGCCGGCATCGCGACCCCCGAGCCGCTGCTGCTCGTCGAGAGCCTGGCCCCGGAAGGGGTCTCGGTCTACGTCTCGGCGCTGCTCGAAGGGCGCGTCGAAGCGCGCTATTTCCTGCGCGCGCGCAACGCCGGTCGCGAGCGCGACGAGTTTCCCGCGATCGACGGCGACGCGCTGCTCGCGGCGATCGCGGCCCTGGCGCGCCGGCTGCACGACGCCGGCTTCCAGCATCGCGACTTCTCGATCGGCAACCTGCTGGTCGCGCCGGGGCCGCGCCCGAGCGAGATCGGGGAGATCGCCCTGCTCGACCTCAATCGTTGCCGTCGCCTCGGCCGGGTCGGGCAGCGCGAGCGCATGCTCGACCTCTGCCGCCTGCCGCTCGAGCGCGCCGGGGATCGCCGGCTGCTGCTCGCGACCTACTTCGAAGGCGAGCCGGCGGTGCCGCCCGCCGCCCGCCGGATCTACGAGCGCGCCCGCCGCCGCTTCGCCGCGAAGCATCGGCTGAAGAACCGCCTGCGCGAGACGGCGGAGCGTCTCAAGCGGCGGCTGCTGCCGCGCCGCGCCCACGCCCACATCCCGCCACCGCCGGGAGGGGCCGCGGCGCGCGAGAAGATCGTCTGGGACCCCCTGTCCGATCAGCCGCACTCGCACGCCCGCCCGCTCGAGCGCGCCGCCGTGCGGCTCGCCGACCTTCCGGCGCACGCCCGGGCGGTGGGGGCGCTGCTCGCCGCCACGCCGCGCACCTGGCGCCGCTACCGGGAGCTGGTGGCCGAGCGCCACCGCGAGCCGGCCCCCTGGCCGGGGGCCGGCGTCGCGCTGCGCCCCTGGCCGCGCGATCCGGCGGCCCTGCTCGCCGCCTTCGACGAGCTCGGCCTGCGCCAGGCGCTGCTGCGGCTCCATCCCTGGCAGGAGGAGCACGCGGCCGAAGAGGAGCTGGCTCGCGCCCTCGCGGCCCGCGGCGTCGAGCTCACCTACGCCCTGCCCCAGGTGCGCGAGCTGGTGCGCGACCGGGCGCGCTGGCGCGCCGCCGTGAGCGAGCTCGGGCGACGCTTCCTGCCCTACGGCCGGCGTTTCCAGATCGGCCAGGCGGTCAACCGCAGCAAGTGGGGCATCTGGCGCTACGACGAGTACCTGACGCTCGCCGGCGACGCCGCGGAGATCCTCCGCGGCCTGGGGGAGGTCGAGCTCGCCGGCCCTCCGGTGATCGATTTCGAGGCGCACGTGACCACCGCGATCGCCAATCTCCCGCACCCCACGCTGCGCTTCGACGCCCTGGCGTCGCTGCTCTACGTCGACCGTCGCGGCGCCCCCGAGAACCGGCAGCTGGGATTCGACACCGAGGACAAGGTGACGCTCCTCGCGGCGATCGCCGAGAGCTCGCGGCGCATCGGCCGGCGGCGGCAGTGGATCACCGAGGTCAACTGGCCGCTCGCCGAAGGGCCGCACTCGCCGGCCGGACGCAACGTCGCGGTCGGCGAGCCGGCGCAGGCCGACTACCTCACCCGCTTCTACCTCGCGGCGCTCGGCAGCGGCTACGTCGAACGGGTCTTCTGGTGGCAGCTGGTGGCACGCGGCTATGGCCTGATCGACCCGCAGGCGGACGGTCGGCTGCGCCGCCGTCCCGCGTTCGCCGCCCTCGCCACGCTGGCTCGCGAGCTCGCCGGCGCGCGCTGCCACGGACCGCAGCCGGGCCCCCCGGGAGCCCGGCTCTACCGCTTCTCCGACGCCGCGGGCGAGCCGCTCTGGGTCGCCTGGGCGCTCGGCGAGCCGCTCGCCTGGCATCCTCCGGCCCCGGTCCGCCGCGTCCTCGGCCGGGATGGCGACGAGCTCCCGGTGGGCACGCCGATCCGCCTCACCGCCGCCCCGTGCTACCTCTGGCTGGCCGCCGACGCGGGCTTTGGAGTGCGCCGGTGAGCCGGCCCGACGACCCGGCGGGAGACCCGGCGCGGCAGGAGCTCCTGGCGCGCTGGGCGTGGTGGCTCGAAGCCGCGGTGCCCCCGGCGGAGCGGCTCGCCGGGATCGCGGCAGACCTCGGCCGGCTCCTGCCGGAGCGCGACGCCGAGCTGGTCGTCGAGCTGCTCGCGATGGCGCTGGCGGACAGCCGGCGCGTCGACCAGGAGCGCCGGCTGGCGGTTCTCGAGGAGCGACAGCGTCTGGCGCGCGATCTCCACGATTCGGTCTCGCAGCTCCTCTTCTCCGCGACCCTGCTCGCCGAGTCGATCCCCGGCATCTACCGGCGCAGCCCCGCCGACGGCGCCCAGCGGCTGGAGCGGCTCGTCGAGCTCAACCGCAAGGCGCTGGGCGAGATGCGGGCGCTGTTGCGCGAGCTCACCCCGGCGGGCAGCGGCGCCGACTTCTCGAGCCGCGAGCTGCCGCCCCCCGCGGTCGCGGTGCTGCACCGGCGCGGGCTCGTCGAGGCGCTGCGCGGTGAGCTCGCGGCGCTCGAGGCGCAGGGGGTGCACACCCGGCTCGAGGCCTCGAGCTACGAGCGGCAGTCACGCGAACGCGAAGAGATGCTGCTCAAGGTGGCGCAGGAGGCGCTCGCCAACGTGGCCAAGCACGCCGGTGCCGCCGAGGTCAGCGTGCGCCTGGCGACGCTCGCCGAGGAGGTGCGGCTGACGGTGCGCGACAATGGCCGCGGGTTCGACGCGCGGCGGAGCGTGCGCGAAACCGAGCGCCGGGAGGGCGGGCTGGGTCTCGCCTCGATGCGCGACCGGATCCGTGCCATGTCCGGCCGGCTGGTGGTCGAGAGCGCCCCCGGACTCGGCACGACGGTGGAAGCGGGACTGCCGCGCTGAGCGGCCGCGGAGGAGCCATGAGCCGGGCGATTCGCCTGCTGCTGGTCGACGATCACGCCATCGTGCGCGAGGGGCTGCGCACCCTGCTCGAGCAGGAGCCGGGCCTCGAGGTGGTGGGCGAGGCCGAGGACGGCGACGAGGCGGTGCGCCGCTGCGGCGAGCTCTCGCCGGACGTGGTGCTGATGGACCTGGTGATGCCCGGCCTGGGCGGCGTCGAGGCGACGCGGCGCCTGGCTGCCCTGCCCTCCCCGCCGCGCGTGCTGGTCCTGACCAGCGTCGCCGAGGAGAGCGCGGTGCGCGCGGCGATCGCCGCCGGCGCCCTGGGCTACCTCATGAAGGACGTCTCGCGGGTCGAGCTGGTGCGCGCGGTGCACGAGGCGGCGGCGGGGAGGCCGACGCTGCATCCCGAGGCGCAGCGCATCTTGATGCGCCCGCCGGAGCGCTCGCCGCTCGCCGAGCTGACGCCGCGCGAGCGTTCGGTTCTCGAGCGGATCGCCCGCGGGCGAAGCAACCGGCAGATCGCCCTCGAGCTCGGGTTGACCGAAGGGACGGTGAAAGGCTACGTCTCGATCGTGCTCGACAAGCTGGGGGTGCAGGACCGCACCTCCGCCGCCCTGCTCGCCGCGCGGCTGGGGCTGGGGGAGGGCTAGCTCGCCGCGCGGCGCGTGCCGAGTTGGCGCGGCACGGAGCATGCTCCAGGTCTCCCCGCCATGCTGAACCGACGCCGCCTGCCGTTGTTCCTCGCCCTCTCCGCCGCCCTGCTCGCCGCCGGCGGGGCCGGCGCCCAGTCGACCAATCCGCGGCGGACCCCCGTGGTCGCGGTGGTCGAGCGGGTCTCCCCCTCGGTGGTCAACATCTCGGCGGAAGCGACCGTGCGCGAGGTCGATCCCTTCTTCGGCGGCTTTCTCGGCGGCCGCTCGCGGCGCACCCAGTCGCTCGGCTCGGGGCTGATCGTCGACTCCTCGGGGATCGTGGTGACCAACGCGCACGTCATCGAAGGGGCCTCGCGCATCGTGGTGACGACGCTCGACGGGCAGGAGCTCGAGGCCAAGGTCCTGGGCTCGGACCGCGACGCCGATCTCGCGGTGCTCAAGGTGAGCGCCAAGGGACTGCCCTCGACCCCGCTCGGCCAGAGCACCGATCTGCTGATGGGCGAGACGGTGGTCGCGATCGGCAACCCGTTCGGCCTCTCGCACACCGTGACCACCGGCGTCCTGTCGGCCCGCGGCCGCACGGTGCGCTCCGAGGAGGGGCTGGCGAGCTACACCGATTTCCTGCAGACCGACAGCTCGATCAATCCGGGCAACTCCGGAGGGCCGCTGGTCGATCTCGCGGGCCGGGTGATCGGCATCAACACCGCGATCATCCGCGGGGCGTCGGGGATCGGCTTCGCGATCCCGGCCGATCGCGCGGCGCGGGTGGTCTCCGACCTGCTGCGCTTCGGGGAGCTGCAGCCGCTCTGGTTGGGGCTCCGCCTGGAGAGCGTCGACCCCGAGCTCGCGGCGCGCGAGGCCCTGCCGGTGTCGCGCGGCGTGCTGGTGGCGCGGGTCTACGAGGGCTCGCCGGCGGCACGCGCCGGCCTCGCCGCCGGCGACGTCCTCACCGCGATCGAGGAGCGACCGCTCACGGCGCGCGAGGATCTCACCACCGCTTTCTACTCGGTCGCCGTCGGCACGCCGCTCAAGCTCGAGCTGCGGCGCGGCAAGGAGACGCTCAAGTTCGTGGTCGCCGCGGTGCGTCCCCCGGAGGGCCTCGGGCTCGACCTGCTCGAGCGGGCGGTGGGCATCGCGGTGCGCCCGGCGCGCGGGCGTCTGACGGTCGACGGCGTCGTCCCCGGCTCGGCCGCCGAGCGCAAGGGGCTGCGGGCGGGCGACGTGCTGCTCGGCGCCAACGGGCAGGAGATCACCGATCCCGAAGC
>CAYZWR010000113.1:7996-11188 GCA_964481735.1 uncultured Thermoanaerobaculia bacterium | reverse complement strand
CAGCGCGACCTCCTGGAGCTGGCGAACAAGGCCGGGAAGCTGGGCGGCAAGAAGCAGGTAATCGACATCATGGCGTCGGACTCCAGCGCCAAGCAGAAGATCGACGCCCTGAACGCGCTCCTCGACCGGCTGGGCAACAAGAAGGTCAATCCGAAGGTCAGCGTGAACACCGGCAACGCCGTCTCCGCGGTCGGCGGGCTCGGACGCATCCTCGGCCAGGTCACGGGCAAGGACTACACGGCGAAGGTCTCGGCCGACGTGGGCGAGGCGCTGAGGGGGATCGGCCAGGTGATCGGGCTCGACGTGCCGAACAAGACCGCCACCGTGAACGCGAACACGGGCGGCGCCATCGGCGCGATCAACGGCGTTATCTCGGCACTCGCCGCCGTCCCGGCCGTCACCACCAGCATCATCAACGTCGTCACCCGGAAGTCCGGCAACTACATGGGCGGCCCGGCCGTCGATGTCGGCCCGCCCGCGTTCGCGTCCGGCGGGATGCCGTTCCGCGACGGGCGCCAGGGCGGCCGGTACTCGAAGCCGACCTTCCTCGTCGGCGAGGAGAAGCGGCCGGAGTACGTGATCGCCACGAACCCGCAGTACCGGCGCGACAACCTGAAGTACCTCATGCAGGCCGCGATGGCGCTCGGCGTGCCCGCCTACGCGAAGGGCAAGGGCGGCGGCGGCCACAAGCCGAAGCCCGGGAAGAAGTACAAGATCGGCGCGATCCCGGAGGATGTCGGGTCGGCGCGCTACCAGAAGGCGAAGGACCAGTTCCAGGCCGCCAAGCAGAAGGTGAACGACCTCCAGCGCGCGAAGAAACAGGCCGAGAGCGGCAAGCAGCGCAACAAGCTGGAGAACAAGATCGACGACGCGAAGAAGAAGCTGAGTCGAGAGAAGGACCAGTACAACCAGGCGAAGGTGAACTGGAAGGCGCTGAAGAAGGTGAACGCCTCGATCAACCTCGCGCAGGCGAAGATCGACAAGCAGCAGACCCTGATGGAGTTCTACTCCATGAAGGGGAACGTGAACAAGTTCGACAGCGTGCAGGACAACCGCCTGGCGACCATCGACGGCCTCCTGAAGATTCTGAACCGCGCCGAGCGCGGGGCGTCCGGCCAGTTCAAGGTCGAGCTGGGCGACCGCATCGCGCAGCTCATGCTGGAGCGCGAGAACACCGCCCGCGACACCCCGGGCACCGAGGGCGTGCTCACGCCCGCGCAGACGCGCGCCCTGGAGCGCATCCAGATGGAGCAGGCGCTCGCCCAGCTCACCCCGGACCGGGGCGACGACGTGAGCGCGCAGCAGAGCCTCGTCGGGTTCTGGGAGACGGTCCTCTCCGGGCTCCGTAGCCGGAACGCGCCGCCCGCGCTCATCACCGAGGCCGCGCAGAACCTCCTCGCCGCGAAGGACACCGGCGGGGGCGGCGGCAGCACCGGCGGCGGGATCAGCCAGGAGGGCATCTTCTCCGACGCGCGCATGGACCTGTACCGGACCTTCGGCTCGAACGTCTCCGCCTTCAGCGCGGGCGCGAGCCCGTACTCGGCCGCGCCCGGGGCGGGCGGCGGTGCCGGTGGCGGCGTGAACATCACGAACAACTTCTCCGCCCCGCCGCCGGACCCGCACACCTGGTCCCAGCAGCAGGCGTACGAGGTTGGTACGCTGGGGCTCTGATGGCTACCTACCCGACAGCACAGCAGGCCAGCGCGGTCTACACCCTGACCTCTCCGGCGGGCGACACGGCCGTGTTCAACGACCCGACCGACCCGGACTACGTCGGCGCCTTCACGGGCGAGGACGCCGTCTCCGGGCTCGACTCGCCGGAGGTCCGCAACGCGATCTACGACATGGTCGAGGCGGACGGCGCCATCCTCGGGCCGCAGTACCACGGGATGCGTCCCATCACGATCCAGCCGACGATCCTGGCGGACACGATCACGGAGCGCAACACGCGCGAGTCGAAGCTGCGGCGCGTCGTCAATGGCTGCACCCGCGCGGACGGCGCCCTGGCGTGGACGCCGGACGGCTCCGTCGAGCAGTACGTCCGGGTGCGGAAGTACCAGCGCCTCCAGATCAAGGGCGGCTGGCGCAAGGACGCCCTCGTCAGCCTCGTCGCCGGGTACCCGTACATCCACTCCACGACGCTGCACACCAACACCTTCGCCTTCAACACCAACACGGACCTCGACAACGAGGGGGAGGAGTTCGGCCCGGCCGAACTCATCCGGATCAACGGCCCCAGCTCGGGCTCGGCGACCGGCCCCACCATCCGGCGCACGTACGACTCCGTCGCGCTGGAGCTGGCGCTCCCGGGCCTCGTCGTCGCCACCGGCACCTACATCGACATCGACCCCTGGAACAAGACGATCATCACCAGCGGCGGCACGAACGTGTACAGCTACCTCGACTTCGACAACAGCGACTGGTTCATGCTCGGACCCGGCACGAACACCCTCCGCTTGGAGTGGGACTCCGGAACGACCACCGGATCGACCTGTCGCGTGGACTGGCGCGACTCATGGCTCTAAGCCGCTGGACCGTCAAGATTCCGCACCGCGTCCGCTACGAGCGGGGCCAGGTAGCCCGCCGCAGGCGCCTGTGGGTGAAGGTGCTCGGCACCAGCACGGACGCGACGATCTACACCACCGGCGATCCGACCGGCGAGGAGCTGCCGCAGCCGCTCTACTCGCTCGCGGACGGACGCTTCCCGGGGTACGCGCTCGCGGGCCGCTACGACGTGTACCTGGACGAGTACCCCGGCACCGCGATCCAGTGGGACGCCATTTCCGGCCGCTCGGACGCTCACATCATCAACACGGCGGGCGAGCCGACGTACTCTAACTCCTGGGTGAACTACGGCTCCGGTTACCAGCCGGGTGGGTTTATGAAGGACTCGTTCGGGTTCGTCCATCTGTTCGGGGCGGTCAAGAACGGCACCGTCAGCACCACCATCTTCACCCTGCCCGTGGGGTACCGTCCCGTCCACCCGGCCGCGACGCCGTACACTAAGCCGGTCGCCTCCCTGGCCTCGACCGGGTTCATCACCATCGGGACCACCGGGCTGGTGGTCGGTCCCGCCTCGAACGCGTTCGTTCCGCTCGACGGTATCAGCTTCAAGGCGGCCGCATGAGGCCGTGCCTCCAGACCACGATCCGCCGCGCGAACGGCGAGCCGGACCCGGGCGCGGACGTGTAC
>CAYZWR010000113.1:5476-7896 GCA_964481735.1 uncultured Thermoanaerobaculia bacterium | reverse complement strand
TGGGTGAACTTCGGCGGCGCGCTCGACACGGCCGGGTACAAGTTCTACTCGAACGGGCTGGTCGCGCTGAAGGGGTCCATCAAGACCGGCACCATCGGGAACGTCGCCTTCACCCTCCCCGTCGGGCTGCGCCCGGCCAACACGCGGCCCTTTTCCGTGGACTCGAACGGCGCGATGGGCGCCGTCACGGTCGAGACTGACGGCGACGTGATCCCCAGCTCGGGTTCGAGCACGCACGTCGCGCTCGACGGCATCATCTTCGAGGCGGAACAATGACCGACCTCAGCTCACTCGTAACCACGAACCCGCGTTCCTGGGACTCGGCCGCGCCGCAGTGGCAGATGGTGTACGCCGACCTGGACGGTAACAACCTCGCGGACATCACGGACGTGTCGGACCGGCAGTTCAACTTCCCGCTGAACTCGGCCGGGACGATCACGGGGAAGATGAACCTGCTGCACCCGGCCATCGGGAAGGTGCTCGGCACCAAGCCCGGCCTCGTGAAGCTGTACAAGCACCGCCAGCTCGCGATGGTGGCGGAGACGAGCACGTTCCAGCTCTCCGGCAGCGGCTCGGAGCGGAGCCTGGTGTTCGTCGCGACGGAGGCGCCGTGGGTGCGCCTCGACAAGCGGCGCATCGGCCGCGCGGCGGAGGGCGTGACGTACACGTCGCTGGATCGCGGGGAGATTGCTCGTCAGATCGTCGAGTCCGAGAACGACCGCTACGAGACGGGCATCAGGACGGCCTCCATCACCGCCAGCTCAACCGTGACGGCCGGACCGTGGTACGTCAAGAAGGCGAGCGAGGCGATTAAGGAGCTGGGGAACAGCCTCTACGGCTACGACGTGTGGTTCGACCCGCACGACCCGGCGGACGACCCGACCGACGTGCTCGCGTACATGAACATCGCGCCCGTCCGTGGCGGCGAGCGCGAGAACGCCGTGTTCGAGTACGGGACCGGCCGCGCGAACATGCGCGACTACGAGTGGCTCATCGACATGCAGGCGCAGATCAACGTCGCCATTTCCCTGCCGCCCGGCTACCCGGACAACCTCGGGCTGACGCTCATCCAGGACCAGGACCTCGCCTCCGTCGCCGCCATCGGCCTCCGCGAGGACACGGTGGAGAACGAACTGGTGGACGACACTCTACGGGCGGAACTCGTGGAGGAGCACGTTACTGTACGGAAGGTGCCGCGCAACCTGTACAAGTTCAACCCACACTATGACGACCAGAGCGGCCGCGTTCCACAGTTCCTGGTGGACTACAATCTCGGCGACGTTGTCCGCGCCCGCGTGGACGACGCGAACGTACTCCAGATCGACGGGCTCGTGCGCGTCTACGGCGTTCAGGTCAATCTGGACAGCCAGGGCGGCGAGGAGGTAACCTTGACCGTCGTGGAGGAGGAGGCGTGAGCGGCATCAGGACATTCCCGACTGACGGGCAGGGCTCCGTCGCGGCGGCGATCAAGGGCGTCGGCGCCTCGGTGGACGTGCTACGCCGCCACCAGGTCCGGATGCCCCAGCGCGGGTACTCCGAGGACAACGCCACCTACACGGTGAACTGGAACAGCGCGACGACCGAGCGCGCCGACACGCAGATCGAGGTCACCGTCCCGCAGACGGCGAGCCAGGTGCGCGTCTACGCGGAGGTGCAGATCGACGAGACGGTGGCCGGTGGCGGGCTGCCCGCGCTGGTGCTGTACGAGGACGGCGTCGCGGCCGGGCCGGACGACGGCTTCCTCATCGTGATCGACGACTCCTGGGCGGAGGACGGCCGCGTCGTCTGCACCGGCACGGGCGGCCAGTTCACGGTGCCCGGCGGTACGATCTACCGCACCGGCAACGACGGCTTCGCGATCCCGCCGTGGGGCTCGCTCCGCATGTACCCGACGACGCCCGGCACGCACACCTTCGGCCTCGCCACGCGCATCCTCGCGGGCAGCGCCGTCTCCGGCAGCTACGAATACTCGAACCTGAAGATGTGGCTCGAAGTCGTCTGAGCTGGTAGGGTACCTGGATGGCCTCCAACGGACAGCTCGGCTCAGGCGACCTCTCGCCCATCGCGGGCGGGCAGCTCGCGAACAACGCGGCCGCCGCCTGGAACGCCATGAACGAGGAGGCTCGCCGCCGCTACGGCGTCGAGCTGCGGCCGACCGGCCCCGCGTCCTCGTACCGCACCTACACGCAGCAGGTCTACTTCTGGAACCTCTACCTCAACGGCGGCAACCTGGCCGCCCGCCCCGGCACGTCGAACCACGGCTGGGGCAACGCCGTCGATCTGGCGACGCCGCAGATGCGCGCCATCGTGGACGAGATTGGCGCCAAGTACGGCTGGCGCAAGGTCGAAGCGCCGAGCGAGTGGTGGCATGTGAACTACGTCGGCGGGTACTCCGGCGGGAACCCCGGCCCGGACGGCGG
>CAYZWR010000113.1:0-5376 GCA_964481735.1 uncultured Thermoanaerobaculia bacterium | reverse complement strand
TCGTCGAGCGAGTCCGCTCGCTCTAAGCCCAGACCTCCGGCCGACTCATCATTTCGTGTGGTGAGTCGGCCGTGAGGACGACCTCCTCCGGCTCGCCCTCCTCCTCGGGCTCCGGCTCGATCACACGCGCGTCCGGCGGTCCCTCGTGGATGAGCCCCCAGTGCTTCAGCAGCTCGGCGCTGACCTCGTCGTCGTGGCCGCTGGCGGCCTCGAACTTGTAGCGCCCGGCGGGGGTAATCTCGTACTCGTAGCTCTCGAACTCGGGCACCTGCTCCTCCAAGACGAACGCCCGGCCGTGCTCCAGGTCCGCGCCCAGCAGCCGGACCGCCTGCTCCTTCCAGCGACCCGCGCCGAAGTTGATCGGCACCACGTCGAGGCCCGCCTCCTCCAGGTGGTCGAACACCACGTCGCCGACGCCGGTCGCGTCGATCAGCACCGTCACGGAGTCCACGCGCTTCTTGCGCTCCAGCTCGCGGACCACGTCGATGATGATGTCGCGCTGCACGTTCCAGCTCACGTCCTGGAAGCGGTCGTGGTAGACAGGGCGCCGGTCGTGCGCGCGGGCGGCGGTGATCACGGTGAAGTCCTCCTTCTTCGCGAGGTCGATGCCGACGACGACCTGACCGCTGGGCTCCGCCAGTTCGGTGAGGATCGCGGAGTCCGGCACGTTGAAGATCGAGGCCGCGTTCGACACGAACTCCGCCATGATTTCCTGCTCGAAGATGATCCGTGGCAGCGAGTCCTCCGCTTCGTCCGTCTCCTCCTGCGGGATGTACGGGTTGTCGGACTGGCGGAAGTGGAACGACTCGTACTGCGAGTCCGCGCGGGCGCCGCGCTGCCACAGCTTCCAGAACCAGTTCCGGCCTCGGGGCGTGCTGATCATCAGCGCCCGGCCGTTGGTGTCCATCAGCGTCGGCCGGATGAGCTGGTACCAGACGTGCTCCTTGATCAGGGCCGCCTCGTCGATGATGCAGAAGTCCACGCCCTCACCGGCCAGCGAGTCGGGCGACTCGCCGGAGTAGAACTCGATCACGGAGCCGTTCTTGAACCGGAGCACCAGCTCGCTCGACGTGTCCATCGGCGGCGCCTTCGCGAGCAGGTCGCGCGGGAGCTGCGCGAGCACCTTCCGGTAGCCGCGTCGCGTGTTCTTGAACTGGTTCGCGACCCACCAGTTCACCGACCCCGGCTTCGACAGGGCGGCGTGGATAATCTCGTGCGCGGCGACCTCCGTCTTGCCCCAGCGCCGCCCGGCGCGGACGATGCGGAAGCGCGCCGTCGAGCGCATGATGTCGAGCTGGCCGCCGTCGTGCGGCCGGAACGCCCGGCGCTTGACCTCCTCCAGAACATCCCCAGCGTCGCCGGGGTCAGCCGCCGCTAGGCCGCTGAACCGTTCAAGAGGACTCATCGGTGCCGAGGAGCTGGTCCAGCAGCTCCGGGTTGGCGTGTAGCTTCTGCATCAGCTCGTCCGTGGCCGCGGCCTTGTCGCCGTCGCGGTTCGTGACCTCGACCTTCTGGCCCGCGAACTCCTTGCGAATCTTCAGCAGCTCCTCCAGCTCCAGCTCCTTGCCGGACATCAGGATGCCCTCGATCTTCTTGTCCGTGTGGCGCAGGACGCGGTTGCTCCGCTCCTCGATGAACTTGCTGATCAGCGCCTGCACGTCCGCGCGCTTCACCCAGCCGCTCACGGTCGAGGGGTTGCAGCCCAGCTCCTCCGCAATCTCGGTGCGGCTCCGGCCGTCTGCGTACATGCGGGCGAGGCTCTCGCGCATCGCCGGTTCGTCCATCATCGAAGGTCTCATGGACCGTATTCTATCGTGCCGTCCGCATGGAGCAGCCTCACGTCCGCGAGACCAGCCCCTGCGGCCACCAGGAGCGCGTCGCCGAGGCCGAGGCTGATGGCTGCCGGGCCGGACGCTCGGGCGCCCGCCTGGCCGCTCAGGACGCGGTAGACGGTGCGCGTGGACGTGCCCGCGCGGTCGGCGAGCTGCTGGACGCTCTCCCCGTAGTCCGGGTCGTCCGGGTGGACGACGCGCCGGAGGACGGCGCGCACGTCCTCCGTCAGGATGCGGGGCTCAGACGCCACCCAGCTCCCCGTACGCCTCGTTCGCGGCGGTGAAGAACACGCCGTGCATGATGGCGTCGTTCTGGTGCCGGTTCTCGTGCAGCGGCCGGGAGAATAGGTCCTCCGCCCCTCCGGCGATGGCCGCGTCCTTGATCGCGGCGGGCTGGAGGACGAAGGGGATCGAGCTGAGTTCGCAGATCAACTCCAGCGCGCCGATGGCGCGGGCGGTGCGGCACTTGTCCCAGGAGAGCGATTGCAGCTTCCAGGGGTAGAGCGCCCAGTCCTCGCAGACGACGACCTCGACACCCTTCAGCGCCTCCGCCAGTTGGGGATCGTCCCAGCGTGACGCGGTGTTGCCGATGTCGAGCCAGGTGGCGACGGTGCCCACGAACTCGTCCAGCTCCAGCGTCCCGGCCGTGATCAGCTCGCGGTCCTGCCAGGTGCTCCAGCCAGTGTGCTCTCCGGGGTCAATGGTGAGGAACTTCACCCCGGGAGGGTATCACTCCCGGCCGGTGTACTCCACACGAAAGACGGGGATGCCGCCGTGGGCCTCCGGCTGGTGCTGGTCGAGGTCGCGGATCAGCTCCGCCGCCTTCAGCGGCCCGCCGACGATCACGCACGGCTTCGGGTAGGGCCTGCCGCCGGGGCGGCGGCCGACGCCGTAGACCAGGTACTCGTAATCGCGCGGATCGCTGTACCCGTCCCACACTCGGGCCAGGTACAGCTCCGCGTCGATCCCTCCGTCGAAGCCTCCGGTCACTTGCCGGGGGTCGCGGGGGGCTTGGGCGCCGGGATGGGCGGCCCGCCGAGGTTGTCGGCCTTGATCTGCTCCAGTGAGCGCATCTGTCTCCTCTCGTCGTCGGGTGACTTGGGTCAGTTACAGCTTATCAGGCCGCGGTCTGAAGCAGCAGCTCTCCGGTGAACAGCTCCATGTTCCCCTGGACGATGCCGCCTTGCGGGTACCAGCCGTGGCGGTACATGATCCGGTCGGACTCGGCGCCGACCGCCTGCCCGATGGGCCAGGTCGGGACGCCCTCGACGCCCTCCCAGGTACCGTCGTCCAGCCGCGCTCGGGCGTAGCCGTCCTCGCGATGCCAGAAGTGCTCGATCCGCACGTGGTGCAGCGTGTCCCGCTGGTACTCGCCGAACTCGACGGTCGCCTCGTATTCGTACTCGTGCGAGCCCTGGCCCGAGAGTTCGTCGCCACCCTTCAGCCGGAGCGCGATCCGGCCGTCCGGCCAGACGACCACTCCCCCCGTATACCCGCCTTGTTCGTCTGCATGGTGCTGAGTGATGGTGTTCTTGGAATCGGAGTACGCGGTCGAGAGGCGCGTCGCGGCCGGGAGGAGGAACGAGTAGTCGTACGCGGTGGTGAGGCCCTCCTCGCCGTGGTACGTCTGCAACTCGACGCGGCCGCCGCCGCCGGTCTGCGGGCCGGGGAGCCAGAAGCGGATCATCGGCCGCCCTTGAACGACCTGGTCCGTGATCGTCGCGCCGTCGAACGCCTCGATCAGCTTGTTGTTGCCCCAGTCGCTGACCGTCCGGAGCGTCCGGTTCGTCGTCCACTGCGGCTCCGGCTCCTCGGCGCCGACCCGGAACTCCGCCGTGTCGAAGGTCTGCCCGCCGTCGTCCGTGACCTGGAGCGTCCGCAGGCCCTCGCGCAGAGGGGCCTCCTGCGATCCCAGGAACAGGTGGGGCGGGTACCAGGAGAACTCGCTCACCGGCCGCCATCGGTTCCAGCCGTCGAGCCGGACCTCGTACGGACGGTCTCCCGGTTCGAGGGTGAGAGTGACGATTCCCGGCTCGTGGACTTGAAGGTTCGTGATTTCGGCCATGCGGCCCTCCTACTGATCAGGCCCGGGCGACCACCCGGGCGTCTTGGCATCGCTCCAGCGGTCCACGATAACACCCTCCGCGGCAAGCGGCATTTTCTCGGTGATCCGCGGGTGATCGGTGAAGGCGGCCTCGATGATCCGCTTCGCCTCCTCCGCGTCCTCCTCCGGGACCTCGGCGACCAGCTCGTCGTGCACGGCCGCCACGAGCGGGACGCCCTGCTTGTGGACCTCGACCAGCGACGCCTTCATCAGGTCCGCCGCCGTGCCCTGCACGAGGTAGTTCGTGAACTTGTACGCCTCCTGCCACGCCTTCCCCGGCGTGGCGCGGAACCGGCGGCCCCACGGGCTCTTGACGTAGCCCTGGTCGGAGAGCGCGAACTCGATCCGGTTCTGGAGGTCGCCGACCTCCGGGAACTCCCGGTGGTAGCGTCGCAGGATCGCCTTCGCCCCGTCCTGGCTGACGCCGAACGCCTTCCGCAGCGAGCGGACGCCCGCGCCGTAGACGATGGCGTAGTTCAGCGTCTTGCCCTGCTGCCGCGCCGACTCGATGGAGCCGTCCGGCCGCTTTCGGTCGTGGAGACCGGCCGCGTCGGCGGCCATCGTGTGGATGTCCCGCCCGGCCTTCAGCGCGTCGCGGAGGACGCCGTCGCCGGTGAAGGCGGCGAACACGCGCATTTCGATGGCGTCGAGGTCCGCCGTCACCAGCTTGTAGCCGGGCCGGGCCTGCACCAGGTAGCGCATCCGCAGGTCGTCGCGGTGCCACTGCTGGATGTTCGGGTCGGAGCAGCTCATGCGGCCCGTCCTCGCGCCGACCTGGCGGAAGTTCGGGTGCAGCCGGTCGTCGGAGCCCAGGTACGGGCTCGGGAAGCCGGTGTCTCCGTCCTTGCCGTGCAGGATCGCCCGGAGCATCGCGTACATCTTCGCCGTGCCCCGGTACTCCAGCACCTTCGCCGCGAGCGGGTGGTCGATGGCGCGGAGGTTCTCCTCGTCCGTCTTGATCCCGCCGTTGGCGTTCGGCGTGGCGAAGCGGAGGGCGTCCTTCGAGGCGTTCCGCTGGAGCGCCTCGCTGATCTGCGCCGGGCTGCGGGGATTGAAAGTGTCGATCCCCGCCAGCTTCCGGCACTCCTCCTCCAGCCGCTCGTGGTCGCTCTCCAGCTTCGCCTCCAGCCGCACGGCGGCCGCGCGGTCGATGGGCAGCCCGCGCTCCTCCATGCGGAACAGCCCGGCGAGGACGCCGCGCTCCAGCTCGTACACGTCCATCAGCTCCGGCTGGTTCTTCAGCGCCTGCCAGGTCACGCCGCAGACGCGCCGCTGGAGGTCCACGTCGCGCGCCGCGTACGGGTGCATGATCGAGTCCGGCACGTCGGAGTAGTTCGGCGCGACGAACTGCTCGCCGGTCGCCTTCGACTCCGCCCGGCGGCGCTTCGCCTCCTGCTTCAGGAAGTCCGCGACGGCCGCCTCGTCGTCGCGCTCGCCCTC
>CAYZWR010000112.1:0-11270 GCA_964481735.1 uncultured Thermoanaerobaculia bacterium | reverse complement strand
GCCTGTTCCTTCTCGGTCATGGTGCCGGCCTTGGAGGTGCGCCCGGTGGCCGCGCGGAACTCGGCTTCGTTGGAGGCTTGGCCGTCGCCGCCCTCCCAGGGCGGCGGAACCTTCAGAGTGAAGCCGAAGTCGACCTCGGGGAAGCTGGTCGGACCGACCCGCGGCTCTCTTCCCTTGGCTTTGGCCTCGAGCGCCCGGAGCACCAGATGGGGGTGAATCGGCACCTGGTCGATGCGCACCCCCACCGCGTCGTGGATCGCGTTGGCGCAGGCCGGCATGATCGGCAGCAGCGGTCCCTGGCCGACCTCCTTGGCGCCGTAGGGCCCCGCCGGATCGGGCTCCTCGATGAGATAGGTGGTGACCGGCGGCATCTCCTCCAGGGTGAGGCTCTTGTACTCGAGCATCGAGGGGAACTTGTGGACCAGCGCGGCGGAGCGCGACTTGGGCAGGCGCCGAAAGGCCGACTCCTCCATCATGGCCTCGCCGAGCCCCATGTAGACGCTCCCTTCGACCTGACCGAGGACCAGCGCCGGGTTGATCGAGCGGCCGATGTCGTGCGCGATCCAGACCTGCACCGGTTTCCAGATGCCGGTGTCGCGGTCGACTTCGACCTCGACCACCGCCGCGGAGTACGAGTAAGCGGGGGAGGGGCCCACGCCGGCGCCGCGGTACCTACCGGGCGAGCGGGGCGGGGTATAGGAGCCGGTCGCGCCGAGCGTGCCGAAGCGCGCTTCGGCGGCGATCACCGCCTCCTCCCAGGCGAGCCCGCGCGCTGGGTCGGCGCCGTCGAAGACCCGGCGGCCGGCGAAGACGAGCCGTTCCGCGGGCACGTCGAGTTGCCGGCCGACCGCCTCGGCGATCTGCTGCCGCGCCCGCTGGGCCGCTTCGCGCGCGGCGTTGCCGACCATCAGGGTGACGCGCGAGGAGTAGCTCCCCAGGTCGACCGGCGTGAGGTCGGTGTCGGCGACGCAGAGCCGGATGTCGCCGAGCCCGATGCCCAGCTCCTCGGCCACGATGGCCGCCAGCACCGAGTCGCTGCCCTGGCCGATCTCGGTCTCGCCGCAGAAGACCGCGACGCCCCCCGACCGGTCGAGCTTCAGCTGGACGCCCGACTGCGGCATGTGATTCCAGTAGATCGGCAGACCCGCGCCGCAGAGGTAGGAGCCACAGGCGAGCCCCAGTCCGCGTCCCTCCGGCAGCTTGCCCCAGCGCGCCCGGAAGTCCGCCCCCGCGACCACCGCCTCGATGCAGCGCCCGAGCGCGATGGTGCCGATCTTCAGCCAGTTGGCGGTCACCGTCTCCGGCTGTTCCACGATCCGCAGCCGCAGGTCGGCGGGATTGATCCCCCGCCGGACGGCGATCTTGTCGAGCTGAACCTCCCAGGCGAAGCGCGGCTGCGGCGTGCCGTGGCCGCGCTTCGGTCCGCAGGCCGGCTTGTTGGTGAAGGCGCGGATGGACTCGAAACGGTAGCGCGGCAGGCGGTAGGTCACCGTCTGCAACGCGCCGGTGTAGTAGGTGGAGGCGACGCCGTAGCTCCCGTAGGCTCCGCCGTCGAGCGCCGTCGAGAGCGTCTGCGCGGTGAGCGTGCCGTCCTGCCGGACTCCGGTCTTGAGGCGCATGAGCACCGGGTGGCGCCCGCGATGGCAGTAGAAGACCTCCTCGCGGGTCAGGCAGATCTTGGCCGGCCGGCCGAGCCGGAGCGCCATGGCGGTGGCCACGATCTCGTGCCCGAACGGGTCACTCTTGCCGCCGAAGCCGCCGCCGTTCGGGGTCGCCACGACGCGAATCCCGGAAGCCGGCAGTCCGAGTACCTTGGCCAGCGAGCGATGCAGGTAGTGCGGCGTCTGGGTCGAGGAGTAGACGGTCACCCGGCCCTCGTCCTCGGGAACCGCGACCGTGGCGTGCTGCTCCATCGGCAGGTGCGTATTGCCGTCGTAGAAGAAGAGATCTTCGAAGACTTCGTCCGCCGCGGCGAAGCCGGCCTCGACGTCGCCGAACTCCATGGCGACGACCTTGTGCAGGTTGCCCTGGTCGGCATAGCCGTGGAGCTGCGGCTCGGGAGTGGCGATCGCCTCCTCGATCGTCGAGATCGTCGGCAGCACCTCGTAGTCGACGCGGACGGTGAGCGCGGCGGCGTGCGCGACGTCCTCCGACGTCGCAGCGATCGCCGCCACCGGGTCTCCCACGTGACGGACGAGGTCGACCGCGAGCGGGTGCTCGTCCTGAGAGACCGGCAGGATCCCGAAGGTGGTCGGCAGGTCGGCGCCGGTGAGAACGCCCGCGACGCCGGGCATCGCGCGCGCCGCCGAGAGGTCGATGGAGCGGATCCTGCCGTGCGGCACGGTCGAGCGCACCAGCTTCACGTGGACCATGCGCGGGAAGGTCAGGTCGTCCGCGAAGCGGGTCTGTCCGGTCACCTTGGCGCGGCCGTCGACCCGCCGGAACGGCGTGCCGACGATCCGCAGCTCCGGCTCGGCGGGAGGAGCAAGCGGCGGACCGTCGGTGCTCGAGCTGGGATGACGGTGATGGTCCGTCACTTCGCCTCCTCGGGTGGGCCTTTTGCCGGCATCGTCTCCCAGGACCCGAAGACGACCTCGCCCTCGAAGAGAGTGAGGAGCACTTTGGCCTCCGAGATCTCGCCGGCTGGAATGGCGAAGAGGTCGCGATCGAGCACGACGAGGTCGGCGAGCTTGCCAGCCTCGAGCGATCCGCTCTCCCGCTCCTCGAAGCCGGCGTAGGCGCCGCCGATCGTGTAGGCGGCGATCATGGTCGCGAGGTCGACGCGCTCCTCGGGAATCCAGGGTTGCTCGCAGGTCACGAGGTCCGGATCGCAGCGGGTGACCGCCACCTCGATCGCCTCGAGCGGGTTCATCGAGGAGACCGACCAATCGCTGCCGGCGGCGAGCGCGGTGCCCGCTCGGGCCATCGACCCGATCGGGTAGAGCCAGCGCGAGCGTGCTCCACCGAGGAAGGGCTCGGTGAGGTCGCGGATGTAGGAGTCGGCGTAGGCCCACAGCGGCTGGAAGTCGGCGATCGCGCCGAGCTCGCGCAAGCGCGGGATGTCGCTCGGCGCGAAGAGCTGGATGTGGGCGAGCAGCGGCCGGGCGTCGCGCGCCCCGTTCGCCGAGCGCGCCGCCGCGAGGGCATCGAGCGTGTCGCGGATCGCCCGGTCGCCGATCGCGTGAACGTGGACCTGGAAGCCCTCGCGGTCGAGCGCGGTGATCGCCTCGCGCAGCCGCTCCGGGCTCCAGTTGGGGATGCCCGAGCCGGGCCGCCCGACGTAGGGCTCGAGGAGCGCGGCGGTCCCGCCCTCGATGACCCCGTCGGCGAAGAGTTTGACGGCGCTCGCCCGGACATGGGGCCCGTGGGCGGCGTCGCGCCGCGCGACGAGGGCCGCGACGCCCCCGGCGCCTTCGGTCGGGGCGAGATCTTGCGAGACGACGACCCGCAGCCCGAGCTCGCCGGCGCGATCGAGGTTGTCGTAGGTGGCGAGCAGCTCGGGTCCGGCGCTCGCTTCGGTGAACGCGACGATCCCGAAACCGTGCGCCAAGCGGATCGCCGCGCGCAGGCCGGCCTGGCGTTCGGCGTCGGTCGCCGGCGGCACCAGCCGCTCCACCAGGTCGGCGGCCGACTCGCGCAACGTCCCGACCGGCACCCCCGCGGCGTCCCGTTCGATCCTCCCGCGCTCCGGATCGGGGGTCTCGCTGGTGATCCCCGCGAGCTCGAGCGCCTTGGAGTTGACCCAGGCGGAGTGGCCGTCGGCGGAGTAGAGCAGCGCGGGGCGGTCCGAGAGAAGGGCGTCGAGCTCCCGGCGGTCGGCGACCCCGCCGGGGAAGAGGGTCAAGTCCCAGCCGCCGCCCTGGAGCCAGGGCGCGTCGCCGAGCTTCGCCACGCAGGAGCGTAGCCTGGTCAGCAACTCCGCCACGTCGGCGCTGCCGTTCAGGTCGCACTGCAGGAGCTCCATGCCGCCGGTGACCGGGTGGACATGCCGGTCGTGGAAGCCGGGAAGCACGAAGCGGCCGCCGAGGTCGACGACGCGCGTCGTGGAGGCGAGGAAAGGGGCTGCGTCGCGCTCGGTGCCGACGAAGAGGATGCGGTTGCCGCGAATGGCGATGGTCTGCGCCCAACTGCGGGCGGCGTCGACGGTGTAGATCTGGGCGTTGCGCAGCAGGAGATCGGCGGTCGGTGGAGCAGCGGCGTGCAACGATCCGACGGCGAACGTGAGGCTCGCCAGAGCCAGGAGTATGGCTCGCGCGGCCGCGACTCGATCCGTGGTCCGACCCCACCCGCCCTGGCGGAAGCTGCCGGCTGCGCGCGGTGCGGTGGCTCCGTGCTCGCCGGCACTCCCGCCGAACGTGACGGTCGTGGTTTGGGCTTCCGTGGCGCGGGCCGGCTCGGCCCGGTCCGTGCCGCGAAACTCGGACCCTGTTGCGGCGTATCCTCTAGATGTAGATGGACGGGACGTCGCTCCGGGAGGACTTGCCGCCATGTTGACTTTTCTCGCCTGGTTGGTGCTCTTCATCCTCTGCTGGCCCCTCGCGCTGCTGGCGTTGATCCTCTATCCGCTCGTCTGGCTGCTCCTGCTCCCCTTCCGCCTGCTGGGGATCGCCGTCGAAGGCGTCTTCGCCTTCCTCAAGGCCGTGCTCTTCCTGCCCGCCCGGTTGCTCGGCGCCAAGCCCTAATCCCGGCCGCCCCCCGGCTCGCGCGCCCCGAACTGGGTTTCGGCGGCCGGCCGCCAGTCCTCGCCGCGCAGCATGGCCGCCGCCCCTTCGATGGCATCCAGGATCTTGAGGTACCCCGTGCAGCGGCAGAGGTTGCCCGCCAGCGCCGCCCGGATCGCCTCGCGGGTGGGGTTCGGCTGCTCGGCGAGCAGCGCTTTGGCGGTCATCAGGATCCCCGGCGTGCAGTAGCCGCACTGCGCGGCTCCCAGGTCGGCGAAGCAGCTCTGCAGCGGATGGAGCCCGGGACCGCGCTGCAGTCCTTCGACCGTTTCGATCTCGGCGCCTTCGACCTCGGCGGCGAGGGTCAGGCAGGAGAGCACCGGCCGGCCGTCGACGAGCACGGTGCAGGTGCCGCATTCGCCCAGCTCGCAGCCGTGTTTGGTCCCGGGTAGGCCCAACTCCTCGCGCAGCACCTCGAGCAGGGTGTGATGCACCGGGAAGGCGATGGCCCGGGTCTCGCCGTTGACCGTCAGTCGCCGCAGCACGCATTCACTCTCGGACATCTCAGCCTCGTCTCAGGTGCCGTGGGCTGTCGCGCCGGGAGAGCCGGCGATGAGCCCGGCCAGGAAGAGCTCGGCGAAGCGCTCGCCGACTTGGGCCGCGGTCAGCTCACCGGAGGAGCGGAACCACTTCACCGTCCAATTGAGCGCGCCGAGCAGGGCGAGCGTCGCGAGACCGGGATCGAGCGGACGGAAGGAGCCGTCGGCGATGCCGGCCGCGATCAGCTGGCGGATGAGCTGCTCGTACCGCTTGCGCTTGCGCAGCAGCGGCGCCCGGTGCTCCGGTTCGAGCGCCTCGATCTCCAGGTGGGCGAGCGAGCCGGGATGGGTCTCGTTGAGCGCCACCACGTGCGCCACCAGCAGCCGGCGAAGTCGGGTGGCGGCGGCACCGTCCTCGGCGGCGATGCGCTTCGCCTGAGTCATCAGCTCGTCGAGCGTCGACTCCTGGCAGAAGGCGAGCAGCGCCTGCTTGTCCGCGAAGTAGTAGTAGAGATTCCCCGCCGTCATGCCGAGCGCGCCGGCGATCTCGCGCATCCCCGTGGCGTGCAGGCCACGCTCGCGAAAGAGGCGCGAGGCCGCGGCCAGGATCTCGCGCCGGCGGACGGCGGCGGCTGGACCCACCGCTTCGAGGCGCTCCACGTGTTGAACCATTGTTCAAATTATGTCGGGCGGCAAGGACCCGGTCAAGGGACGGATTTCTGCGCCCACCCGGCAGGAGGAGCGGTGATCCCTTGTTTGCTGATAGAATCTAAAGACTACAAGGGGGGTATCGATGCGCCATTCGTCGCATTTCCGTTGGTTGCTCGCCGCGTGTTGCTGGATCCTGGTGTCTCCGGCGTTTGCCGCCGATCAAGGCGCGCGACCCGGAAGCCAGCTCGGCGGACCGCCGCCGTTGGCGCAGCCCGAGGTCCCGGCTGGCGTGCTCCTGTCCGAGGGCTTCGACGACATCACCCTGCTGCCCGGCCAGGACTGGGCCCTGATCAATCACAGCAACCCGATCGGCCTGACGGGCTGGTTCCAGGGCAACGACACGGTGTTTCCGGCGCAGGCTGGCGCTCCGACCGCCTACATCGGCGCGAACTTCAACAACACCGCCGGCGTGGGGACGATCTCCAACTGGCTGCTGACGCCCGAGCTCCCCTTCCCGGTTCAGGAGTTCCGCTTCTGGACCCGTACGGCGACTGGGAGCATCTGGCCGGACCGGCTCCAGGTTCGCGCCAGCCTCGCCGGGGCGAGCACCGACGTGGGTACGAGCGAGTCGGACGTCGGTGACTTCACCGAGCTCCTGCTCGACATCAACCCGACCCTCGTCGGCGGCGGCTACCCGGAGGTCTGGACCGAGTACGTGATCGGGCCGCTGCCCTACTCCGGAAGCGGCCGCCTCGCTCTCCGCTATTACGTGACCAGCGGCGGACCCTCCGGCGCCAACTCCAACTACATCGGCGTCGACACGGTGTCGTACACGCAGGGCGTCCTCGCCACGACGCAGGAGATTCCGACCGTCAGTGCCTGGGGCGTCGGACTGCTGGTCGCGTTGCTGGCGATCGCGGCGGTCGTCGCCATGCGTCGCCGGCGCGCCGCCTGATCGCGTCGCCGACGACACGCAGCGAGGTCCAGACGCGGGCCGGCCGCCCTCCCCGGGGCGACCGGCCTTCGTCGTTCTCAGGCTTCGGCGAACCAGCGCTTCGCGCCGAGCGGAACGGTCAGCACCGCGCAGGCGGCGAGTCGCGCCACCCGCTCGGCGAAGCTGCCCAGCAGGGCGCGCCGCAGTCCGGTGCGGCCGGAGGTGCCTTGCACCAGCAGGTCGACGTCCGCCTGCTCGCTGAGCGCGATGACCTCGTGCGCGCCGCGCCCGTGAATCACCAGGTTCTCGCCCTGCAGGTCGGCTGCCTCCGCGTGGCGCAGCTCGTCGAGTCCTTCGCGCAACCGGGGCTCGAGGTCTTCGAAGAAGGCGCTCGACCAGCCGCCGGCGAAGGTCGAGGGCTCGAAAGGGACTTCGGGCGTCGCCTGGATGTGAACCAGGTCGAGTCGCGCCTTGGCGAGCCGCGCGAGCCAGGCGGCGTGGGCGACCGCCTGTCGGGCGCCGGGGGAGAAGTCCGTGAGGGCGAGGATGCGCGCCAGACGGACGAGTGGAAAGGTCCCCTCGCCGGCCCGTTGGGTGAGCACCGGACAGGGGGCCTGGGCGAGCACCGAAGCGGTCACGCTGCCCAGCAGCAGGTGGGCCGGCCCGGTCCGTCCGTGCGTTCCCAGCACCAGCAGAGCGGCCGATTCGGCGCGCGCGCACTCGAGGATCCCGTCGGCGGTCCGCGACGCCTGATCGACGCGCTCGCGAATGCGCAGCGGTCTGCCCTGGCTGCGCGTCATCAGGTGCCCGAGACGGGTCCTGGCGAGCTCCTGGTGATGGGCGAGGATCTGCTCCAGGGGCGGAAACGAAAGCCCCGAGGCGGCGGGATCGGCGTCGCCGAGCGCGATCACGTGCTGCAGCACCAGCTCGGCGTCGCAGATCTCGGCCATGAAGAGCGCGACGTCGAAAGCGGCGTCGCTCGCGGCGGAGAAGTCGGTCGGAAAGAGGATGCGCTGGATGGTCATGGTCGTCCCCCGGATCAGCGTACACCTGCGCGTCCGGCGCGCGCAGCGCGACCCGGCCGGGCGCCCGGAGGTCCGAGGGAGTATCCTTGAGCGATATGAAGCGACGGCGCATCGCCCGCAGCTGGACTCTCGGCGAGGAGATCGCGCACGCCGTCTCGCATGGCGTCGGCGCCGTGGCGGCGCTCGCCGGACTGGCCACTCTGGTCGCGGTGGCGGCGCTGCATGGCGACACCTGGCACGTCACCACGTCGGCAGTCTTCGGCTCGACTCTGGTGCTCCTCTACCTCGCCTCGACCCTCTACCATGCCGTTCCCTCCCCGCGCGCCAAGCGGATCCTGCGCGTGCTCGACCACTCGGCGATCTACCTGGCGATCGCCGGGACCTATACGCCCTTCGCCCTGGGTCCACTCCGCGGACCCTGGGGATGGGCGCTGTTCGGCGTCGTCTGGACGGGAGCGGCGGCGGGAATCGTCCAGAAGTCGGTCGCGCTCGAGCGCGCGCCGATCTTCTCCGTGGTGCTCTACGCCCTGATGGGCTGGTGCGTGATCGTCGCCTTCGGGCCGTTGCGCGAGCAGCTCCCGCCGCCCGGAGTCGCCCTCCTGCTCGCCGGCGGGCTCTGCTACACGTTGGGCATCGTCTTCTTCGCCTGGGACCGGTTGCGCTACCACCACTTCATCTGGCACCTCATGGTGCTCGCCGGAAGCGTCCTGCACTACCTCGCGGTGCTCTTCTTCGTCATCCCACGCAACGCCTGACGAACCTCCGGCCGGCTGACGGCCCTGCCGGTGTCTCGCGCTGGCGTACGCTCGGCCGGCGCCTTCGCCGCCTGCTATCCTCCGCCGGAATTTCCATTCCGCGCGGGGGAGTCATGAGCACCGAGACGGTTCAACCAGCGGTCAGGCCCTCCTTGACCGATCGCAGCGTGCGCGAGCTCGCCGAGCGCCTCAACGACCTGCCGCCCGACCGCGCGGCGCTCCTCGTGCGCAAGCACTCCGAGGAGGAGGCGGCGCTCGCCCTGACCCTGCTCACGCCGGCGACGACGATCCTCATTCTCCTGGCGCTGCCGGCCGATCTGCGGTCCCGGATCGCCGCCGCCGCGCCAGAGGGCAAGGGCGAGCTCTGGTTGCGGGATCGCGAGTACCCGGCGGGCACCGTCGGCCGGCTCATGGAGCGGCCGGTTGCCGTGTTCCGGCCGACGACCACCCTCCGCGAGGCGACCGAGCGCCTGCGGGAGAAGGTCAAGCGGGTCCGCGTGCACTACGGTTTCGTGACCGACGACGACGGCAAGCTGGTCGGCGCTTTCGCCTTCAGGGAGCTCCTGTTCGGCAGACCGGAGGATCCGCTCTCGACCATCATGAGCGCGGAGCCGTTCGCGCTGTCACCGGGGACCACGGTGCTCGACGCGGTGCGCCAGATCCTGTCGCTGCCGCTGGCGGCCTTCCCGGTCTGCGACGAGCGGGGCGTGCTCATCGGCATGGTGCGCGCCCGGACCCTCTTCCAGCAGGAGGCGTTCGACGTCAGCTCCCAGGCGCAGCGCTCGGTCGGTGTGGACTCCGAGGAGCGGCCGGCGACCCGATGGCCGCGGAGTCTCCGCTCGCGACACCCCTGGCTCCAGCTGAACCTGCTGACCACCTTTGGCGTCGCGGCGATCGTGGGGTTCTTCCAGGGCACGTTGGATCAGATCGTCATCCTGGCGCTCTTCATCCCGGTGGTCTGTGGCCAGACCGCCAACTGCGGCCACCAGACGCTGGCCGTGACGCTTCGCGGCGTGACGCTGGGCGAGCTCCAAGCCAAGGACTACGCGCGGTTGTACCTCAAGGAGCTCTGGCTGGGATTCGTCAACGGTGCGCTCTGCGCCGTCGTCGCCGGCCCGGCGATGTTCCTCTTCGCCTGGCTTCAGGAGGATCCGCGAGCCCTCCTGCTCGGTGTGGTCGTCGCGCTGGCGCTCACCGCCGCCTGTACGCTGGGTGGCGTGCTCGGCGCGGTCATCCCGCTCGCCTTCAAGCGGATGGGCTTCGATCCCGCGACGGCCTCGGCCATCTTCCTGACGACCTTCACCGACACGCTCAGCATCGGGTTCTTCCTCGGGCTCGCGACGCTCTTCCTGCTCTAGACCCCGCGCCGCGGCGGCGCTGCGCCGCCGCGCTCCGCGGCCGCCCTCAGGAGAGGTCGAGCTGGGTGATACGCACCGGCTGCGGGCTCCAACTCTCGTAGGAGATCCGCCCGTCGGGCGAGACGCGGAGCTTGGCGACCGGATAGAGCTCGCCGTCGCCCTGGCCGTGAGCGTCGAAGCGCAGATCGATCACCAGGTAGGGATACTCGAGGGCCCGCGGGTCGCTGCGCAGGTCGCGCAGACTGATGTGACGCTCGACGACCAGGAGCAGCCGGCGCAGCCCGTCCTCGCGCCGCTCCTGGGCGAGAGCGATCGGAAGGCCGACATCCCGGCCGATCCGGAAGCGCCCGACCTCGGCGCCGGACAGCTCGCTGTGCAACGCGAGGTATCCACGCTCCTGCGCCAGCGCGGCGTAGGCCACCAGATCGTGCTCGGCGGTCAGGCCGGTCAACCGGACGTCGAAGGTGTCGGTGGAGAAGCCTGGCATCAGGTCGGCGGCGTCGATCAGGTAGCCGCTGGCCGCGCGCACTTCCTCGCCGGCCGCCGGGGCCGCGAGGGCGGGCGGCGGCGCGGCGACGGCGAGCGCCAGGGTCAGGGTTCCGGCCAGGATTCGGAGCTGTGTCGCGAGCTGCATGGGGTCCTCCCTTTCACCCCTCCAGGGAGACCTCTTTGCAAGCGGCGGACCAGGGGCCTAGCTCGCTTCGACCGGGCGGGTCGCCGTCGGCGTCAGCTCGATCGCGAGGGCGCCCGCCGCGAGATCGACCCGCACCGTCGATCCCTCGGCCGCGTCGCCGGCGACGATCGCGCGCGCGATGCGGCTCTCGAGCTGGTGCTGCAGGAAGCGCTTGAGCGGCCGCGCGCCGTAGACCGGATCGTACCCCTGGCGGGCGACGAAGGAGCGCGCGGCGTCGGTGAGCTCGAGCCCGATGCCGCGCTCGGCGAGCCGGCGCCGCAGCTCGGCGGTGAGCAGCTCGACGATCTGCTCGATCTCGGCGAGCGCCAGCGGGCGGAAGAGCACGATGTCGTCGAGCCGATTGAGGAACTCCGGCCGGAAGTGGGAGCGCAGCTCGCCGAGCACCGCCTGGCGGGCCGACTCGCGGAGCTCGCCCGACTCGCTCACGCCGTCGATCAGGTGCGGCGAACCGATGTTCGAGGTGAGGATCACCACGCTGTTCTTGAAGTCGACCGTGCGCCCCTGCGCGTCGGTCAGCCGGCCGTCGTCGAGCAGCTGCAGGAGCACGTTGAAGACGTCGGAGTGCGCCTTCTCGATCTCGTCGAAGAGCAGCACGGAGTAGGGCTTGCGGCGCACCGCCTCGGTGAGCTGCCCGCCCTCCTCGTAGCCGACGT
>CAYZWR010000111.1:0-11331 GCA_964481735.1 uncultured Thermoanaerobaculia bacterium | reverse complement strand
GATCCAGATGGCGATCCTGCTTTCGGTGGTGATCCCGGCCTTCAACGAGCGCCGGACGATCGAGGAGCTGCTGCGCCGGGTGGCGCGGGCGCCGTTGCCGGCGGGCGTCGAGCTCGAGATCGTGGTGGTCGACGACGGGTCGACCGACGGCACGCGCGAGCTGTTGCGCGAGATCGCGGCGCGCGGCGACGCGCCGCTGCGGGTCTTCGAGCAGCCGGCGAACCGGGGCAAGGGGGCGGCGCTCCGGCGCGGCTTCGCCGAGGCTCGCGGGGACTTCATCCTGATCCAGGATGCCGACCTCGAGTACGACCCGCGCGACTATCCGGCGCTGCTCCAGCCGGTGCTCGAAGAGGAAGCCGACGTGGTCTACGGCTCGCGCTTCCTGGGCGGTCCGCACCGGGTGCTCTTCTACTGGCACTTCCTGGGCAACCGGTTCCTCACCACGCTCTCCAACGTCTGCTCGGACCTCAATCTCTCGGACATGGAGACCTGCTTCAAGCTCTTCCGCCGCAGCCTGCTCGACGGCATGCCGCTGCGCTCCAACCGCTTCGGCATCGAGCCCGAGCTCACCGCCAAGTTCGCGCGCCGCAAGGCGCGCATCTACGAGGTGCCGGTCTCCTACCACGGCCGCACCTACGGCGAGGGCAAGAAGATCGGCTGGAAAGACGGCTTCGCGGCGATCTGGGCGATCGTCCGTTACAATCTGGCCGACTGATGCGACGACCTCTCCTGGCTCTCCTCCTGCTGCTCGCCGCCGGCTGCGCGCCGGCCGACCCGGCGCGCCAAGTCGAAGCCTTGCGCGGCTTCTACAACGCCGAGCTCTCCGCCGCCGGATTCATCGTGCGCGACGACCCGGCGACCGGGAAACAGGAGGTCGTGCTCGACGTCCTGCTGCAGTGGAGCGGCCGGGAGCGGCTGCCGGGTCTGACCCTCGACGTCTCGATGGGGGATGCGACCGGCAAGGAGAAGGCGCACCGGCGCCATTACGTGGACACGTCGCAGCTCGACCGCGGGCCCGGCGAGCAGATCGCCATCGTCCTCACCGACGTGCCCTATCAGCCGGGCGACGGCTTCTTCGTCGAGGTTCGTTCGTCGATCCCGCCCGCGGAGCGCTCCGCCTACCGTGAGTTCGGTCCCTGAAACGGGCGGGAACTCAACCGTTCGACCCTCCGCGGCGTAGACCAGGTCGATGACCTCTCCCGACGCCCTCGCCGCCACCTCCGCACCGCCGCGCGCCCTCGAGGCGCTTCGCCGGCTGGAGGCGAACGTCGGCCGGGTCTTCAAGGGGAGCCCTGAGGTGATCCGCCTGGCGGTCACCTGCCTCCTCGCCCGCGGACACATGCTCATCGAAGACGTGCCGGGCGTGGGGAAGACCACCCTGGCGCAGGCCCTCGCGCGCTCGCTCGGCCTGGCGTTCCAGCGCATCCAGTTCACCAGCGACCTGCTGCCCTCCGACATCCTCGGAGTCTCCATCTACCAGCAGCGCCGGGAGCAGTTCGAGTTCGTCCCCGGGCCGATCTTCGCCAACATCGTGCTCGCCGACGAGATCAATCGCGCGACGCCCAAGACGCAGTCGGCGCTGCTCGAGGCGATGAGCGAGCGCAAGGTCTCCATCGAGCGGCAGCGCCTGCCACTGCCCGAGCCCTTCCTGGTCTTCGCCACCCAGAATCCCCACGAGTACCTGGGGACCTTCCCGTTGCCCGAGTCGCAGCTCGACCGCTTCGAGATGTCGCTGCGGCTCGGCTACCCGGAGCGCGGCGCGGAGCGCGCGCTGCTGCGCCAGGGCGGCGTCGAGCGCGAGCTCGAGGAGCTGCCGGCGGTCTTGACCGGAGACGAAGTGCGGGTCCTGCAGGAGCGCGCCGCCGGCGTGCAGGTGGCCGAGAAGATCGCGGACTACATCCTGGGGCTGGCCGAGCGCACCCGGCAGAGCGACGAGTTCCAGCTCGGCATCTCGACCCGCGGTGCCCTGGGCCTGTACCGGGCCGCGCAGGCGGCGGCGCTCGTCGAGGGGCGTGACTTCGTGGTGCCGGACGACGTGCAGCGGCTCGCGCCACCGGTCCTCGCCCATCGCGTCGTGCTCCGCCGCGGCTCGAGCGGGCTGGACGCCGCGCGCCAGGCCATCCAGCACATGCTGCACGCCGTCCCTCCGCCGCTCTGAGCGCCCGCGTGGCAACGGCCGCTGCCGCGGCGCTGCGCCGCTCGCCTCCCAAGCGCTCCGCCCGATCCGGAGGCGAGCCGGCTGGCCTCGCCGAGCGCTGGCGCCGGCGCCGCGAGCGCCACGGGGTGCCGGAGGGCATCCGCATCACCAAGGTGGGTCTCTGGTTCGTGCTCTTCACCGTGGTGGTGGCGGTCGCCGCGACCAACACCGGCAACAACGCGCTCTACCTCGTGCTCGCCTGCATGCTCGCCCTGCTCGTGGTCTCGGGCGTGGTGTCGCGCTGGAACCTGCGCCGTCTCGCGGTGCGCCTCGAGCCGCCCGGCGACGTCTACGCGCGCCGGCCCTACCAGATCGCGTTCACCATCACCAACCGCAGCCGGCGCCTCGCCCGCTGGCTGCTGCTCTTCGGCGTCACTCCCAAGGGGCCGGCGCGACTGGTGCCCCATCTGCCGGCCGGGGCGAGCGCGCGGGGCGCGCTGGAGCTGATCTTCCCGCGCCGTGGACGTCAGCGGATCGAGGCCGCGCACTTCTCGTCGCTCTTCCCGCTCGGTCTCTTCCGCAAGGGGATGCGCTACTCGCTCGGCCTCGAGGTGCTGGTCTTTCCGGAGCTCTTCGCGCCGGGGACGTTGCATTCCCAGCCGGCCGGCCTCGCCGGCGAGAGCTCTTCGGGTCGCCAGGGCTGGGGCCACGAGTTGCATGCCCTGCGCGGTTTCCGCGCCGGCGACGACCCCCGCGGCATCCACTGGAAGAAGAGCGCCCAGACCGGAAACCTGGTCTACACCGAACGGGAGAGCGAGGAGAGCCGGCGACTCTCGATCCTGCTCGACAATGCCAGCCCGGCGGGCGCCGGGGAGGATTCCCGGGAGCGCTTCGAGCGGCTGGTGAGCGAGGCGGCCACGCTCGCCGTGGATCACCTGGCGCGGGGCTTCGAGGTCGAGCTGGTGACCCGCGACGGTCTCCTCCCGTTCGCCTCCGGCACGCGTCAGCGGCGGGCGATCCTGGAGTGCCTGGCGCTCGTCGAGCTGAAGACCCGCCGGTCGGGCGAGCTTCGCTCGGGGGACCCGAGGGCGCGGACGATCCGGCTCTCCTTCGGCGAGGCGACGCTGTGACCTATGCCCGGGAAAAGCGGCTGCTCCTCGGCGTCGCGTCGCTCGGCGTCGGCGTGCCGCTGCCGCTCAACCAGATGCTCGAGTGGCCGGCGCTGGCCCTCTTCGTCCTGGCGGTCGTGCTCTTCCTGCGCCGCGCCTCGGGCGGAGCCGAGCGCTGGCTGTCGAATCGAGCGCTGAACCTGCTCGGCCTCGCCTACCTGCCCGTGCTGGCGCTCGACATCGCGGCGACCGGCCGCGCCCAGCTGCTGCGGCCGATCTTGCACCTCACCCTCTTCGGCGTCGCCGCGAAACTCTGGTCGATCCGCGAGGAGAAGCACAAGTGGCAGGTCTGGATCGGCATCTTCTTCCTCTTCCTGGCCGCCATGGCGACCAGCGTCCACCCGGCGGTGACGCTCTACCTGGTGGCGTACCTGGTGGTCGCGGTCGTCCTCATGCTCCGTTTCGTCTACCTCCACCTGCTGGCGGGTTTCGGACATCGCGAAGGACCGCCGCCAGGCCTGCCGGTGCGCGGGCTGCTCGCGGCGATGATCGTCGCCACGCTCGTGCTCGCGGTGCCGCTCTTCGCGGTGCTGCCGCGGGTGCGCAGCCCCTACATCCTGGGACCGGGCGGAGGGCTCGGCCAGGAGGCGGCGCGCGCCGGCTTCTCCGACGAGATGAGCCTCGACCTGATCGGCCGGATCCGCGACAACCGCGAGGTGGCGCTGCACCTCTTCTTCGCCGGGGAGCCCAGCCCGCCCGGCGTGATGCGCTTCAAGGCGGCGACCTACGACATCTGGGAGGGGCGCAGCTGGCAGCGCTCGGGCCGGGTGCGCACGTTGGCGAGGAGTCCCCGCGACGGGGTGTTCCGGCTGGCTCCCGGCCGGCCGAAGGCGACCGTCGACGTGGTGCTCGAGCCGTTGCGCTCGAGGAGCTTCATCCTGCCGACCGAGGCGCTCACCGTGGATTCCGATCTCGTGGCGCTCGACCTCGATCGCGGCGGGGCGGTGTCGCTCAAGGGGGCGCCGAGCGAGGCGATCGAGTACCGGGTCGAGCTCGGGAGCGAGGAGCGCTCCCTGGCCCCGCCGCCGGAGCCGGAGCTGCGGGATCCGGCGCTCGATCCGCGAGGGGTCAGCGAGCGGATCGCGCGGCTCGCCGCCGAATGGGCCGGCGTGGGCGACGACGAACAGCGCGCGCGGCGCGTCGAGCGGCGCCTGATCTTCGACTACGACTACACGCTCGACCTCGTCGGCCGCGGGGGCGAGGATCCGATCGAGCACTTCCTCTTCACCGCCCGGCGCGGGCACTGCGAGTACTTCGCGACCGCGATGGTCCTGCTGCTGCGCGCGCAGGGGATCCCGGCGCGGCTGGTGACCGGGTTTCTCGGCGCGGAGTACAGCGTCTGGGAGCGCTCCTGGATCGTCCGGCAGTCGAATGCCCACGCCTGGGTCGAGGCCTGGATCCCCGGCCGGGGCTGGCTGCCCTTCGACCCGACGCCGCCGGCCGGCCGGCCGCAGCCGGAGCCGGAGAATCTCGCGCGGCTGGCGCGTCAGGGATACGAGTTCCTGGTCTTCCGCTGGGACCGCTACGTCCTCTCCTTCGACTTCAACGACCAGGTTGGTCTCTTCTTCAGTCTGCGCTCGGCCTGGGACCAGCTGGTGCGCCGGCTCGCCGGTGGAGAGGATGGAGCGACCGCGGCGCCAGCCGCGAGCGCGGCGGCACGCGCTCCCACCGCGGCGGTCCCGCCGCCCACGCTCCGGCGGCTGGCGTGGCCGCTCGGCCTGACCGGCGGAGCGTTGCTGGCGGCGCTGGGCGCCTGGCTCGCCTGGCGTCAGCGCAGCTCCTGGAACGCCACGCGGGCCTACCTCGAGCTTCGTCGGGCGCTCTCCGGCAACGACCTGCCGGTCCCCGATTGGCTCGGACCGCTGGCCTTCGCCGAGCTGGCGGGGCGCCGGATCCCCGAGGCCGGAGCGGCCGCCTCGCGGCTGGTGACGAGCTATCTCCGCGAGAGCTTCGCCGGGCGGCCCTGTTCCCCCGCGGAGCTCGCCCGGCTGCGCGACGATCTGCGCTCGGTCGAAGCGGTCCTCCGGGCGGCGCGGCGAAAGCTCCGCTGAGGTTGTGGAATACTTTTCGCGGCTTCGCGGGAGGAGAAGATCGTCATGAACGCCATCGAGAAGATCACGTCGCTGCTCGGCGCCGAGGCCGAGAGCCTGCTCAGCCACACCTGCCGGGGGATCGCCAAGGAGCGGATCCTGATTCCCGGCCCCGATCAGGTCGACCGCAGCTTCGCCGGCTCGGACCGCCACCCCCAGGTGCTGGTCCAGCTGCAGCGTCTGCACGCCGCAGGTCGACTCGCGGGCACCGGCTACCTGTCGATCCTGCCGGTGGACCAGGGGATCGAGCACTCCGGAGCCGCCTCCTTCGCACCCAATCCCGACTACTTCGATCCGCAGAAGATCGTCGAGCTGGCGATCGCCGGAGGGTGCAACGGCGTGGCGTGCACCCTGGGAGGGCTGGGGCTGGTGGCGCGCCGCTACGCCCACAAGATCCCCTTCATCCTGAAGATCAACCACAACCAGCTGCTCACCCTGCCCAACGGCGCCCGCCAGACGATGTTCGCCCAGATCGAACAGGCTTGGGACATCGGTTGCGCGGCCGTCGGGGCGACCATCTACTTCGGCTCGGACGACGCGGACCGCGAGATCGAGGAGGTCGGGCAGGCCTTCGCCGCGGCGCACGAGCTGGGGATGGCCACGATCCTCTGGTGCTACCTGCGCAACCCGCAGTTCAAGCAGGGCGACGTCGACCATCACACCGCCGCCGACCTGACCGCGCAGGCCAACCATCTCGGCGTCACGCTGGGGGCCGACGTCATCAAGCAGAAGCTCCCCACCCACAACGGCGGCTACAACGCCTTCAAGGGGTTCGGCAAGACGCACAAGAAGGTCTACGGCGAGCTGGTGGCCGAGCACCCGGTCGACTGGGTGCGCTGGCAGGTGGCCAACTGCTACCTGGGGAAGATCGGCCTGATCAACTCGGGCGGCGCTTCCTCGGGGGAGAGCGATCTCGCCGAGGCGGTGCGCACCGCGGTGATCAACAAGCGGGGCGGTGGCATGGGCTTGATCTCCGGGCGCAAGGCCTTCCAGCGTCCGCTCGCGCAGGGCGTCGAGCTGCTGCACGCCATCCAGGACGTCTACCTCTGCAAGGACGTCACCGTCGCCTGAAGTCTGCCCGGCAGGCCCCGGGCGGGAGGAGACCATGCGCCGATGCCTCGTCCACCTCACCCTCGCTCTCGCGGCGACCGCCGCCGCGGCGGCCGAGGCTCCCGATCGCGCGGCCCGGGCGGCGGAGGTGCGCGCGGCGGAGATCGCCTTCGCGACGGCGGTGATGGAGAACCGGCCCGAGGTCTTCGCCGCCTTCCTCGACGAGGAGGCGGTCTTCGTCGGCGGCGATGGCGTCACGCGCGGCAAGGCGGCGATCGTCGAGGCCTGGAAGGGCTTCTTCGGCGAGCCGCGCCCCTACTTCGAGTGGCACCCGGAGGTGGTGGAGCTCTCGGGGGACGCCACGCTCGGCTTGACCCGTGGTCCGTGGACCATCCGCTTCAAGGACAAGGAGGGGAGAGAGGTCGAGCGGACGGGCCTCTTCAACTCCGTCTGGCGCCGGCAGGCCGACGGCTCGTGGAAGATCGTCTTCGACGCCGGCTGCGCGCCCTGTCCCGCGTGCGGCACCTGAGCCCGGTGGCGTCCCGAGGGTAGACTCCCGGCCGATGCAACTCGGTCGACTTCGTCTGTCCGTCCTCTCCGACGGCGAGTTCCGGCTCGATGGCGGCGCCATGTTCGGCGTGATCCCCAAGGTGATGTGGAGTCCGGTCAAGTGGTGCGACGAGCGCAATCGGATCCGCATGGCCACCAACTGTCTGCTGATCGAGGCGGGCTCGGATCTAGTGCTGATCGACACCGGCAAGGGGGACAAGCAGGACGCCAAGTTCCAGGAGCTCTACGGTTACCAGCCCGGGCCGTCGCTCCCCGACGCGATCCGCTCGGCGGGCTTCGAGCTCGGCGATCTCACGCACGTCGTGCTGACCCATCTCCACTTCGATCACTGCGGCTGGAACACCCGGCGGAACGCCGATGGGAGCTTCGCGCCCACCTTCCCGCGGGCTCGCTACTGGCTGAACCGGGGCGAAGTGGAGCACGCGCGGCAGCCCAACGAACGGGACCGCGCGAGCTATCTGCCGTACAACTGGGAGCCGCTCTTCGCGGCCGGAGTGGTGGAGCTGTTCGACGATCGCGCGGCGATCGTCCCGGGAATCGAGGCGGTCAAGGCCCCGGGCCACAACGCCGACATGTGCGTGGTGACGATCGACGGTGGGGGCGGCGACAAGGCGGTGTTCTGGGCCGACCTGGTGCCGCACGCCACCCACGTCCCCTATCCCTGGATCATGAGCTACGACCTCTACCCGGTGACCACGCTCGAGTCGAAGCGGGCGTGGATTCCTCGCGCCGCCGAGGAGCGCTGGCTCTGCGTCTTCGAGCACGACGCCGACCAGCCGCTGGGCCGGATCGTGGAGGAGAAACCGGGTCGCTTCCGGGCGATCGCCGTCGAACCGAAGTCGGCCGGCTAGGCGAGCGGGAGCGCGCCGCGCCGCGATGGAATCGCCGGAGCTCTCCGTCGTCGTGCTCGGTTACCGCGCCGGTCCGGCGCTCGGCAGCCTCGTCCGGCGCATCGAGGAGGCGCTCGAGGACCTGGGCGTCACGCGAGAGCTGATCCTGGTGGTGAACACCTGGCCGGGATCGAGCGATCCGACCCCCGCGGTCGCGGAGCGGCTTGCGGCGGCCGACCCGCGTCGCCGCGTGGTGGCGCTCGAGAAGCGCGGCGGCATGGGCTGGGACATGAAGAGCGGTTTCGCGGCGGCCCGGGGGACCTTCGTCGCGGTGATCGACGGCGACGGCCAGATGCCCGGGGAAGACGTGGCGCGCGTCTTCGCCCTGGCGCGCGGGCAGGGGGTGGAGTTCGCCAAGACCTATCGCGCGCGGCGCGAGGACGGAGGAGACCGTCGCCTCCTCTCCGCCGGCTTCAATCTGCTCTTTCGCGTGCTCTTCCCTGGACCGCGGATTCGCGACGTCAATGGCAAGCCGAAGGTGATTCGTCGCGCTGCGCTGGAGCGAATGCGGCTGGAGACCGACGACTGGTTCATCGACGCCGAGCTCGTGCTCGAGGCGCGCCGTCTCGGGCTCCGAATGGCCGAGGTCCCGACCGTCTTCCACCGCCTCGAGAGCCGGGCGTCGTTCGTCCGCTGGACGACCATCGCGGAGTTCCTGCGCAATCTCTCGCGGTTCCGGTGGCGCCGCTGGCGGAGGCGGCCCTGAGCGCTCCGAGGGTCCTCGTGACCGGCGCCGCGGGCTGGCTGGGGCGCGAGATCGTCGCCCGGCTCGCGGCGCACGGAGCCCCGGTGCGCTGCCTGGTGCACCGTGCGCCGCCGCCCTCCGCAGCGAGTGAGTGCGTGGCCGGAGATCTCCTCGAACCGGCGACGCTCGCGGTCGCCTGCCGGGGAATCGAGGCGGTCGTTCATCTGGCAGGCCTCACCCGGGCGCGCGAGGCCACGAGCTATCGCCGGATCAACGTCGACGGCGCGCGCGCGCTGGCGGCGGCCGCGCGGGGAGCGGGCGTCAACCGTTTCGTCCACATCGGATCGCGCGCCGCGGTCGCCGGCTCGGGGGCGTATGGGGAGAGCAAGCTGGCCGGGGAGCTCGCGGTGCGGGAGACGTTTCCCGCTGCCGTGGTGCTGCGCCCGGCCGAGATCTACGGCCGGGGCTCGCGCGACGCCGTGGCGACGCTGCTCGCCTGGATGGAGCGCGCGCCGGTGGTGCCCTACCTGCGGGACGCCCGGGCGCGGATCGCGCCGGTCTACGTCGACGACGTGACCGAGGCCATCGTCGCGGCGGCGCTCGCCGCCGACCTCGCGCCCGCGGTGTTGACCCTCGCCGGTCCCGAGGAGCTCGACCTCGGCCAATTCGTGCGCCGCGCCGCGGCGGCGCTCCGGCTCCGCCGCTGGCCCGTACCCATCCCGACGCTCCTCGTCCGGGTCGCCATCCGGCTCGGTGTCGCGGGGCTTCCGCCCGACCGGCTGGCGGCGCTGCTGGCGCCCAAGGAGATCGACATCGTGCCGGCCCGCCGGGCGCTCGGCTTCGCGCCGCGCCCGCTCGAAGCGGGGCTCGCCGACTGGGCGGCACACCGGGACGGATAGAGTCGAAGCGTGCTGGATCCGGCCCCGGGGCCTGCTACGAGCGCCTCGCCTCCGCCCCTGGCGAGGAACGGGCTGCCGCTGCCCGAGCGGCTGGTCAACGTCGCCCTGCTGCTCGCGGTGGGCATGCTGCCGCTCGCGCCTCATCAGACGCATCTCGCGGTGCCCGCGGCGACGTCGGTCCTGATCCTGCTCTATCTGGCGTCGCCGTCGCTCTGGCCCTGCTGGGTGGCGACCTTCGCCGCTTCGCTGACGGTACGATGGACGGGGCACGAAGCGCCATGGTTCGACCAGACGTTCGTGCAGCAGGCCTCGCTTTCCGCGCTGCTTTCCGGCCACGGCATCTACTCGCTGGACAACCTGATGCAGGCGACCTGGAGCGTCTACCTGCCGATGGGCGACCTGATGATCGCGCTGCCGGTCGGCTTCCTCGGCGCGCACTACCTGCTCTTCTTCCAGGTCCTGGTGCCCGTCCTCTACTCGCTGCCATTCCTGCTCGCGCCCGGCGCGACCACGTTCCGCCTCTTTCTCGCGCTCTCCCTCTTCTTCCCCCTGCTCGACTACACGGCGAAGGGTGGCACCTTGGAGATCGCCGCAGCGGCCTCGTTCGCGGCTGTCTGGCTGATCGCCAACGGGCGGCGCCCGGCGCTCGCCGGCGGGTTCGCCGCCTACGCGGGGCTGCTGCGGCAGCCGCTGCTCCTCGCCCTGCCCTTCTCCCTCCTCGCCCTCTGGCGGGAGCGCTCGCGTCGCGGCCTCCAGGCTTTCGCGGCGGTGCTCCTCTTCGGCGGTGCGGTGCACGTGCTGCGCAATCCGCGCGGCTTCCTCACCGCGACGCTGACCCTCTGGCCGGACTTCGCCGACCAGTGGTTCAACAAGCTCGGAAACAAAGGGAACTACTCCCTCTCCTCCCTGTTGGTCTATCTGGGGCTCCCCGGTGCTGCCGCGCGCGACCGGACCTGGGTCTACCTGTCGGCGTTGGCGTTGATTCTGGCCGCCCTGGCGGCGTTCGCCTGGCGCGCCCGCGACACGCGGGCGGTTCTCGCCTGCGGGGTCCTGGCGAGCCTGGCGGCGCACCTGGTGAGCCGGGGTTTCGTCCACTTCCACTATCTCGTCGCCGCCCTGGTCCCGGCGCTCGCCCTGCTGCCCTCGAGCGCCCCGACCGAGCCGCAACGGCGTTCGTGGTTCAGCGAACGGGTCGCGGACCTAGCGCTCTTCGCGCTGGCCGCGCTGGTCGCGGCGCCGCTCGTCGCGGCCGGGATCGGGGAGCTTCGCGGCGCGGCGCCGCGCGGCGAGTCGATCGAGGTCGCGGCGATCGAGTTCACGTCGATCACGGGAGCGGCCGGTCGCTTGCGGAACGAGCCCATCGCCTGGGCCCCCAAGCTCGATCGTCGCCGGCCCGTGGTCGTGGAGCTCGGTCGGATGGCGCGCGTGGTCGAGGTCCAGATGGTGGGACAGATCCTGCGGCCCCGAGTCGTCGACGGGGTGACCATGGTCACTCCGGGGGAGGAGGTGGTCGTGGGATTCCTCGTCGCGGGCCGGCTCGAGGGTTCGGCCGATGGCGAGACCTGGCGCGAGCTGATCCGCTTTCGCAATCTCGTCCAGCCGTCGGTCTACCCGGCGCGGATCCGCCTGGCGGAACCCAGCCCGCCGATTCGCTGGCTGCGGGTGAGCGACGGCGAGACCTGGGGCGGCGGCGATCTCTGGCGCCTCAGCGGCGTGCGGGTCTTCGGCCAGCCGGCCGAAGCGGGGACTCCGTCGGCGGTCGCGCCCTAGGTGAGTCGCGGAAGCGCGGTCGGTTTCTTGGCGGTGTCTTTTCGGTTAAGGTAAAACGCCTTTCGGCGGGG